>CAZFPQ010000045.1:0-34693 GCA_964521065.1 uncultured Bacteroidia bacterium
CCCTTAACCCGTAGCCCGTAGCCCGTAGCCCGTAGCCCGTAGCCCGTAGCCCGTAGCCCGTAGCCCGTAGCCCGTAGCCCGTAGCCCGTAGCCCAAATTCTTCTTTCCAAGTGTTTACCTAAAAACTAGCTAACATAGCAGCTCCTCGGCGCGGCTAAATGGGGCTGGAACCCGATTCTCACATAGAGCCCGACTGGGCTCTATTGCTTTTACATTTATCTTTTGGGGATAAGTTTCACGGCTCGTCCCCATAATTGCCAAACAGCTTTTCTAGCAAAGCAAAAGACTGGAACTTAGACAGACTGAAGTAAGCTTTGCAGTGCTAAGAAAAGATTTTGAGTTTTGGTGAACCTCGCGTTTCTCTTCCGCACCACGAAGGAATCAGCAATTTTATCTGTTGCAACGTGAAAATCTCATGTAGATTCACAAACTTCGAGAAAATGATCCATAGCTTGCTAGCTTATTGCTTGAGCGTCATTTTGGGTCGAAGACCTAAGTTTTCTCAAAATAATTTGGCAACTGGCCAATTTTTGCTACCTTTCCAGCAACAAAATTGGTTAACCAATTACCAACTAACCAAAATAGTTCTAACTAATTTTCATTATGCCTGATTCAAACCTCTTGAGCAATTTCACCGAGATCCAGATAGAAAGCCCCATTGATAAGATCATCAAACAAATACGAGGTCTTATCACTTCTGGTCAGCTATCTCCCGGTGATAAGCTTCCTTCGGAAAGAAAACTGGCAGAAAAGTTGGGAGTTGGGCGAGGACATGTTCGTGAGGCCATTCAAAAATTGGAGTTTTACGGTATCCTCAGGACTCTTCCACAAAATGGAACCATGGTGGCAGGCATAGGCATCTCGGCTTTGGAAGGGCTAATCTCGGATGTATTGAAATTAGAAAACTCGGACTTTGCCTCTTTGGTGGAAACCCGAGTAGTGCTGGAAATGCACTCGGCCCGATTGGCTGCGGCGAGGCGTACCGAAAAAGATTTGAAGAACATAGAAACGGCTTTGAAAACATTCACTGAGAAGGTAGAAGAAGGAGGACAAGCCGTAGAAGAAGACCTGATGTTTCACTTGGCTATCGCCGAAGCCTCTCAAAACTCTGTGTTGAAATCTCTGATGTTGATCATTACCCCAGACATCATTTACAGCTTCAATAAGCTAGAAATATGCAAAGATGAAAACATCTATAAAGCCTTAGATGAGCATCGACTAATCCTGAAACACATTGCTGATCAGTCTGTAGATCTTGCAGCGGAAGCAATGATGAATCACCTTCAAGACGTGTCTGATTACAGTGATTCACTAAGAAGTTAATCGCTTGTTAATCAACCTTAAATCTCAGACTTCTACTCTACCTCAAAGATAAAAACCATTACTTTCGATTTTTCACCCTGTCTGCGAAAGCCTTCGCAGAGCATTATTCTCATATCTCAAAGGTAAACATCCAACCTTACACATATAAAAGGATTGCCTGATGCGTCTGTATCTGGCTTGAGTAAGCTATGCCTTGGAAATCAGATACGCTCTTGGACCCTGAAGCTCTGCTCAATCATGCTCCTATGTTTAAGGAAGGCCTAGCACTAGAACTAGATCCATTCACCATCATCTTATAAGACTGAATCGCAAACAAATCTAAAAAACGGGACACATGCATTTCATTGGCATTAGGACAGGATTTTTTCAGTGGACTAGCTTGGGCGTAATCTTATTTGGGCTACTGGCCTATGATAGAGTTGTGCCAGACCCCCCAATGGGTCCTTTCATTGATCCGCCTGCAGAAGAAGTGGATAATCTGGTAAAAGGCGTCGATTATTTTTTACCGAAGATTGATCTCCATAACTGGAAAGCGACCCTGGCCATTGGGAATCCTACCGAGGTAAGCCCACCTAAAATCCTGGACTATGCCAATGATCCCGTTCTTCATTCATTGAGGTACTACGACACACTTGAGAAGCTACAGTTTAGGTCAAGTATCTTGAGTTGAAGCTAATCCAGGACCTGCAGCTAAGAAATCATATCGTTCATTTTTAGAAGGAATTACATTCTCATTGACCACACTATACTTGTTCGGCAGCCAATGGCCAGACAGCTCCAACTACAGTTTGGGGGAAATATACCTTTGTTCAACTGCGGCCTTGTCCGCCAAGCATTAGGGGCATTATGCTAAAGATTTCATTCAAATACGCAATCACCCTTGGTTTATGGTGGGCTTTGGGCTCTGCAACTCTTCTATATGCCCAAACCCATCCATACTTACTCCTACAAGCAGAGCAAGTCTCAGAAATAAGGAAGTCACTGGGTAAGGTTCCCTTGTTCGACACCAGTTTAACTCAAGCAATTCAGGAGGTAGACCAGGCCATGGGAGAGGGAATCCAGGTACCTGTCCCCAAAGACATGGCGGGTGGCTACACCCATGAACAGCACAAAAAGAACTTCTTCATCTTGCAAAAAGCAGGTGTCATCTTCCAGCTTACACAGGAAGAAAAGTATGCCCAGTACATCCGAGAAACTTTGCTGGCCTACGCCAAGCTTTATCCGACTCTGGATATCCATCCCACCAAGCGTTCATACGCTACCGGCAAGCTTTTCTGGCAATGCCTTAACGATGCCAATTGGCTGGTCTACGTGAGTCAGGCCTATGACTGCATCTATGACTGGCTCCCGGTTGGAGAACGAGAACGGTTGGAAAAAGACCTTTTTCGCCCATTTGCAGACTTTTTGTCCATAGAAAATCCTCAATTCTTTGATCGGATTCACAACCATAGCACCTGGGGGAATGCCGCCGTTGGGATGATCGGTTTGGTGATGGGTGATGAGGAGCTGATTCAGCGGGCCTTGTACGGTCTGAGTCATGGGGCTTTATCTAGTGAAGCCTACGACAACGATGGAGGCTTAATCAAGGATCCCACCCAGAAGGAAAGTGGATTCCTGGCACAAATTGACCACGCTTTTTCACCCGATGGCTATTACACCGAAGGTCCCTATTATCAACGCTATGCCATTTTCCCCTTCATGGTATTTGCCCAGGCTCTAGCGGTCAATCGCCCTGACCTACAGATCTTTTCATATCGAGATAGCCTGCTTATCCGATCTGTGTTTGCTTTGCTGAATCAAACCAACACGGCCGGAGAATTTTTCCCCATCAATGATGCACAGAAAGGAATGTCATTTCTTTCTCGCGAACTAATCTTAGCCGTTGATCTTAGCTATTACTTCGGGAATCAAAATCCTCAGCTCTTAGGAATAGCGGGTGAGCAAGGACAAGTAAGCTTAGATGAAGCAGGGTTCTTGGTAGCCAAACATGTCGCGCAGGGAAAAAGCCAAGCCTTTACCAGGGAGTCTCAAGAATTACGCGATGGAGCCGCAGGGGACCAGGGAGCCTTAGGAATCCTCCGCGGAGGCAGGAGCAAAGAGGAGATGACTCTAGTCATGAAGTACACCGCTCAGGGTCTTGGTCACGGACATTACGACAAGCTTTCTTTTTCTTACTACGATCAAGCCGAAGAAGTCATTCAGGACTACGGAGCCGCACGCTGGGTAAACATTGACCAAAAGGATGGGGGCCGCTATCTCAAAGAAAACAAAACTTGGGCCAAGCAGAGCATTGCCCACAATACCCTAGTAATCAACCGAACCTCTCATTTTGGGGGAGTATACAAAACGGCCAACCAACATCATTCCGAGCCTTACCTTTTTGCCCAGCTTGATTCTTCCCTGCAGGTGGCCAGTGCCAAGGATCACCATGCTTATCCGGGATTGACCATGCACCGGAGCATGTTTCTACTCCAAGACTCTGTTTTTTCCTCTCCTCTGTTAATCGACCTCTTCCGACTTTCTTTAACTCCAAACGCAGAAGAAAGTCTGGGAACAATGTCTCTAGATCTTCCCTACTATTTCCAGGGACATCTTATGAACAGCAGCTTTGACTATGAGCTGACTGCTAACGGGCCGCAGGCTATGGGCACCGATCATGGTTACCAGCATTTGTATCAAGAAGCCGTAGGACACAGCGACTCTTCTACCGCTTGGTTCAATTGGTTCAATGGCAAGCGCTTCTATACGCTATATGGCTCAGTACAATCAGAAGACAGCCTGATATTCGCACGCATTGGAGCCAATGACCCTCATTTTAATCTGAGGCGTGACCCCGCTTTGATATTCCGAAAAAATACGGCCGCCCCTACCCTATTTCTCACAGCCATAGAGTCACATGGAAACTACAGCCCTGTAACAGAGATTCCTAGCAACCCATTTGGCAGCCTACAGAGCCTTGACTGTTTACATAGCAGCGCAGCCTATACCGTCATCCGAGTGACGCACCAAAGTGGAAAAACTTGGACCATTTGCCTGGCAAATGAATCTACCGACATATCAGCCCAGCATACCCTAAGTCTTAATTCAACAACACTTCAATGGGTAGGGCCTCTTCAACTTATAACCCACCCTAATTAAGAATTCTTCATGGAACCAATCGACAGCAGTAAAGAATTTTTGTTTGGCCAAGACCTTCCTTGGGAAGAAGTAGGCCCTGGACTAAAGCGCCAAATCATGGGCTATGATGGCAAGATCATGATGGTCAAGGTTCAATTTGAAGCGGGCGGCGTGGGCCAAATGCATGAGCACCACCACTCCCAAGTCACCTACGTAGAGAGTGGCCAATTCGAAATGACCATTGGAGACGAGGTCAAAGTACTCAAAGGAGGAGACGCCTTTTACATCCCTCCGCACGTGATGCACGGCTGTGTCTGTACCGAAGCCGGCATTCTGCTGGACGTCTTCAGCCCCCACCGGGAGGATTTCATCGCTGATCAATAAGATTATGAAAAAGATAAAAGGATTACGCTGGTGGATCGTTGCCTTAGTGGCCATTGCTACGGTAATCAATTACATAGACCGCAATGCCTTGGGCATCATGTGGCCAGGGATCGTAGAAGATTTGGGTCTAGATGATGGCAGTGCTAAAAATGCTTATGCCACCATTTCCACTTTTTTCTTAATTGCCTATGCCGCAAGCAAAAGTCTATCAGGGCGCTTGTTTGACATCATCGGTACGAAACTGGGCTTTGTTTTCTCCATTGTCGTTTGGTCGGTATCTGCGGCCTTGCACGCCCTCGCCCAAGGAGCCCTGAGCTTTAGCATCGTGCGAGCTACGCTAGGGATCGGAGAAGCAGGCAACTGGCCAGGGGCGACCAAGTCGAATGCGGAGTGGTTTCCCATTCATGAAAGAGCCTTGGCTCAAGGAATTTTTAACTCTGGAGCCTCTCTAGGAGCCATCATTTCTGCCCCCCTGATTGCCATCGCCTACGATTGGGTAGGCTGGAAAGTCACCTTTGTCTTAATCGGTTCGCTAGGCTTGCTTTGGCTGATCCCATGGCTTTGGCTCAACCGAACGACTCCTGACAAACACCCTTTCCTTAGCCAAGAGGAACGTGATTACATCCTCGAGGGGCAAGTAGGAGAGGAAACCGATCCTGATGATCATGGTCTTTCTTGGTCTCAGATCCTGCAATACCGAGAAAGCTGGGCAGTCCTCATTTCACGCTTTCTCCTAGATCCTATTTGGTGGCTGTTTGTCATCTGGCTACCCATCTACCTGAATGACACCTTTGGGTTCAACGTCAAGGAAGTAGGCTTTTTTGCCTGGGTACCCTACGTAGGAGCGGCCATTGGTAGTGTACTTGGAGGTTGGCTTGCGCAGCAACTGATGGCAGCGGGCCGCAGCGTAGGGCAGGCTCGAAAGATGGTCATCATCTTTGGTGGGCTGTGCATGATGCCTGGACTCATTGGTGGAGCATTTGTGACCAGTCCCGTCTGGGCGGTGGTGCTCATCGCCCTGGTCCTATTTGGCTTTCAAATGATCATTGGCAACGTGCAGACTTTGCCTAGCGATTATTTCTCAGGCAAGTCGGTGGGCACCTTGGCGGGATTAGGTGGTACTACCGCGGCCCTGGGCTCCATTCTCTTGTCCACCTACCTCATCCCCTACCTATCTGAGATCAGCTATGATAGAGTTTTCATCCTTGGTGCCTGCTTAGTGCCCTTGGGGATCTCCGCTATTTTCTTTTTAGGTGGAAAAATCGAACGAATCAATCTTTCATTAAAATAACTATCAAAACATACCAAAACTATGGATTTGACTGGAAAAACAGCCATTGTCACGGGGGGTGCCCGTGACATTGGACGGGAAGTCTCAATAAAACTAGCCAGCTTGGGGGCCAATGTCGTCGTCAACTATTACTCTAATCAGGTCACGGCAGAAGAAACCCTAGCCCTCATCGAAAAAGTGGGTGGAAAAGCCATCATTGTACAAGGTGACATGACTCAGAAAGAGGACATCGAAAAGGTGGTCAATGCTACGGTAGAAACTTATGGCAAGCCCATTGACATCTTAGTAAATGTTGCCGGAGGCCTCATTGCCAGAAAAACCCTCCTAGAAATGGATGAAGATTTTTGGGACAAAGTCATGGACGTAAACCTAAAATCAGCTTTCCTGGCCTCTCAGGCCGTAGTTCCTTATATGAATGGGCGCGGAGGCTCCATCATCAATTTTGCGTCACAAGCTGGCCGTGATGGGGGGGGTCCTGGGGCATCTGCCTATGCTACTTCCAAAGCTGCGGTCATGACCTTTACTCGTGCTTTGGCCAAGGAACTTGGGCCGAAAAACATCCGGGTCAATGCCCTTTGTCCTGGTATGATTGCCACCACGTTTCATGACACCTTCACCAAAGACGAAGTGCGAACCAAAGTCGCTAATGGTACGCCTCTAAAGCGTGAAGGGGAAGCCAAGGAAGTGGCAGATTTAGTGGCCTACCTCGCCTCTGAAGAAGCCACCTTCATCACCGGTGCCAACATTGACATCAACGGAGGACTCTTCTTCTCATAAACATTCTCTTCTGCCCCATTTGGAACACCGCATACATGTACGAATACTGTAACCGGGGGCGAAGTCATCATTCACTTGCGAGGCCTTCTCCGAAGTACCTGATACGGGGAAAATGTAGCCTAGTCAGTGGAGCAGAAGTAGAAAAGTTAGAAATCGGCGATACTTCTCCTCAGGTGTGAAAATATGCAAGTTTTAAAGTAGTCGAGTTGTAGTTAGTATTGAGGCTGCCTCCAAGTTGAGGCAGCCTTCATTTTGTAGCGATTTCAGAATTATTGGAATCATAATATTGAGACTAAAAAATTGCCTAAAGGTGTTACTCAGAAGAAAGAGAGTGCTCCAAGCAGTGACCAATAATTAGCACCCCCTGGGTTCCAAAGGATGAGATGGCATTTTGATTTTCGCTGTGGCTTGATCATATAGCAAAGAGGATATATCGGAATTTCAATTCATTCCTCCTCTTGCTTAACATTTATTTGGGCCACCTCCTATAGGCTCTGGCCTTTCCCTTTATCTTCAAAGACTAATCCTCAATCCTTTGAAAGATCCCCTTACCCTCATCCAAGCCGTAGCCCGAGGCGAGACTCTAGCTTTTCGGAGCCTATACGAAAGCTTTTCGCCCAAGGTCTACAACCTAGCCCTAAGCTATATGCAGCAAGTTGAGGACGCTGAGGAGGTCACCCAAGATGTCTTTGTTAAAATTCACCGTTCAGCTAGTGGTTTTAACGGAAAGTCTAAAGTCGAAACCTGGATCTATCGCATTACCATTAATACCGCTCTCAATGCTCTTTCTAAACGAAAAAGGCAGGCGACATACTTAGCGGTTCAATCTAATGAGCAACTAGACCTACCAGACTTTGAGCATCCCGGGGTAAAATTGGAAAACCAAGAAAAAGCCAAGTTCCTGTTTTGGGCAATCAACCAACTGCCAGAGACACAAAAAACCGCTTTTCTTCTTAGCTTCGTAGAGGGTTTACCGAGAAAGGAGGTGGCTGATATCATGCAGCTTTCTTTGAAAGCGGTTGAATCATTGCTTCAACGGGCGAAAAAAGGATTGAGAGATCATTTAGGTAAATTTCCCATTGAGCGAAGGAAAACTCCGAAATAATTGTTTAATGAAAGAGGATAACTCTTTTACAGGTATCATTTATGAATAAAAGTGAAAAGGAGGAGTGGATTGAAGATACCCTGGATAGCCTCGATGGCCTCCAGCGTGCTCAGCCTTCTCCCGATCTGTGGGCAGCCATTGAGCGAGAAACCCAAACCCCTTCCCCTGTTGTACGCCCCTTCCTACTGGGGAGATTAATGGCAGCAGCAGTCATCTTACTGGTTTTGCTTAATGGATTTGTTATTCAGATGATATTGACCTCACCTACTCCTAGCACTCCTCAGCAAGAAGGCTCATTGCAACAAGAATCTCTGATTTCAGATTATCAACTATACGAGTCATGAAGGAGGTTAAATACTACAAACTGGCCATTGTAGCATTGGTGATTCTCAACTTAGGGATGCTGACTTTTTTCTTTTTGACTAGGCCTAAGCTACCTCCACCATCGAAAGAAGGGGGAGAGATGCTGAGACAATCCGCCGTAAAGATCCTCGAACTAGACGAGGTTCAGACCCAACAATTCCTTGAATTGGCGGCTAAACACCATCGCCAAATGCAACAGATCAGCCATCGGCAAGGGAGCCTACTTGAACCCTACTTCGAATCTTTGGTTCAGGCGACGGATGAAAGAGATACCCTCAATTTGGTCCGCCAGGTACAGGCGGCTGAAAAGCAAAAAATAGAAATGACTTACCGCCACCTTAGTGAGGTAAATGACCTACTTAGGCCAGATCAAAAGGACAATTTTGCTCCCTTTTTAAATCAATCATTGAGGGTCATTCTGTTAAAAGGAAGAAAAAGGCCCATACCACCGAAGGATTAGAGAAGTCTCACAGTCTAATTGAGAAATGATCATATCTCAATGAGACTTGTCTGTCTATTCTGTATCACCATTTGGGGTATATTTTTCAGGGTCACGGCACAAACTGAATCTTTAGAGGTAGAGTTTGTGCCGCATTGGCAGGGTAGAGTCTTAGACTTTGGCCTTTCATACGATCCCAGCATATCTCCGGGTTTCCATATAGAGACCCTTAAGTTCTATGTCTCAGCCGTTGAACTCTGGCGGAAAGGCAAAAAGGTATATTCAGAGGAAAAAAGCTATCATTTGATCGAGGCCAGCACACCTGAAAAACGATCCTTTCGTCTCGATTTGCCAGCGGACCTCATCTTTGATGAGCTACAATTTTGCCTAGGCATCGATAGCCTTACCAATGTTCAGGGAGCTCAAGGAGGAGATTTAGACCCCAGATATGGCATGTACTGGACTTGGCAGAGCGGCTATATACACTTCAAGTTAGAAGGAACTGCTGCCGAATGCCCTACCCCTAAACACCGGTTTACCTATCATTTGGGTGGATACCAAGCTCCTCATGCTGCCTACACCACACTTGCTCTTGATGTACTGCCTCAAGCAGAAATTTCTATAGGCTTCGACTTAGGGCAGGTTTTTCAATCGATTGACCTGCCATCTACTTATCGGATCATGCGTCCTGGCCCACAGGCCGCAGAAATGATCCGCGATCTTTCCCTTTCCTTTAGTGTTCTACCATGAAAACTTATCGACATCTTCCTTTCTATGGGAAAAAGACGTTTTCTCGCCGAGCAGCAAGTATCCTTGAGGCTGTCTCAATCAAAGTACTTGGGGGTTTACTTGCTACGGGTCTGCTTGGTGGAGTTTTGATCTTTCCTCCTAGGCCCACCCATTTTCCAGATCCGGTATATGACTTTTCTAAAAATCCTCCTAGCAGAGCAAAGATAGAACTCGGCAGAGCACTCTTTTACGACCCTGCCCTCTCCAGGGACGGCACCATTTCCTGTGCCTCCTGCCATTCTCCCTACCATGCTTTTGCCCACACCGATCATCAGCTGAGTCACGGAATCGATGATTCGGTGGGTACGCGAAACGCCCCTCCTCTCTTCAACCTCGCCTGGCACCAGCAGTTCATGTGGGACGGAGCGATCCATCACTTGGATATGCAGTCCTTGGCGCCACTTACTCATCCGGGGGAAATGGATGAAAACCTAGACCAAGTCCTGAATAGGCTACAAGGAGGCAGTCGCTATCCGAAGCTATTTTTCCAGGCCTTTGGAGATAGCACGCTAAGCGGAGAAAACTTCCTCAAAGCCTTAGCTCTGTTCGAAGCCAGTTTGGTTTCTGCAACCTCAAAGTACGACTCTGTGAAATGGGGGCAGGCCCAATTCACCATACAGGAAGCCAAGGGCTATGCCCTTTTTCAACAACATTGCAATCAATGCCACACGGAGCCTCTGTTTATCAGTGACCAATACGCTAGCCATGGCCTTCCCCTCGATCCAGATCTGATGGACCTTGGGCGGATGAGCATTACAGGGTCGCCAAATGATCGCTTACAATTCAAAGTGCCCAGTCTTCGAAACCTGAGTTACACTTATCCCTACATGCACGATGGTCGCTTTGCGCGATTACAAGAAGTCATCGACCATTTTTCAAACCAAGTTTTAAGCCCTCAGGCCCCAGAAAACCAAGGATCGCCCCATCCAGGGCTGAGTTCCCGTGAGAAGACAGACCTCGTCGCCTTCATCCTCACCCTAGACGATCCGGCCTTTGTATTTGACACCAGTCACCATTTTCCAAGGTATCTTCTCCTCTCACCATGAGGACAGGTCCCTGCTAACCACCCTTAACTTAATTTCTATGCAAAAAGTATTATGGACCGCTTTTCTCATGGCTTTGTTGCCAAGCGGTTTTGCCCAATTAAGTCCAGCTATTACTTCCTGGCTGCAAAACACCACAGAGACCGGAAGCTATTATATACAGGGTAACTCTACCGCTATTGACAATGGGATCTTGTACAACTGCCAAAAGGTAGAGTACTCAGCAGATTTTGTCTATGTGACTACCAACGGCATTCCCGCCTACCCAACTGGACCTTTCCTCGATGGAAATCCTTCACAAGCTACTAGTCAAAATGCCATATTCAAGCTCCCACTCGCTCCCCTTGAGAACACTGGCACCCCAATTTCAACCTTTGGAGGAAATATCGGCCTATTCATCAATGGGGTGGCACTCTTTGATTTTCGTGATGGAGTCGGCTGGGACCCTACTACCAATGAATTATGTGGCGGTCCCGGTAATCCTCGCTGTCCAGGAGGTCCTATGGCGGCAAGCGACTGGAACCGAGATGCCATTGTTGCTGAACGAGCAGGGTTTGACTGCTCTAAAGCACATCCTGCCATGGGCAACTACCATCATCACCAAAACCCTTCGGCCTTTAAGCTTGACCTGACAGTCCTATCGAATATTTGTGACCTGTACGATGCGGATGGACTCTATGCCATTGACTCGACCAAGCACTCTCCCCTGATTGGATTTGCCTACGATGGATTTCCCATTTATGGAGCCTATGGGTACCGCAATGAAGATGGTACCGGAGGCGTCACGCGCATCAAGTCAGGATATCAACTACGCGCCATTACCCAACGAAACACCCATGCTGATGGAAGCAATGTGGACCAAGGTCCAGACGTGGGTACGGCTTATCCACTTGGCTATTTCAGAGAAGATTACGAGTGGATTGCCCACCCAGGCGACGAGGATTTTCTCGATGTCCACAATGGACGATTCTGTGTGACGCCTGAGTATCCCGGAGGCACCTATGCTTATTTTGCTACGGTAGATGAGAATTGGAATTCTAGCTACCCCTACGCCGTAGGCCCAACCTTTTATGGCATGGCCGAAAGCAGGGATGTTGCCAGCGTAGTTGAGCCCACCACCGTCTACCAAGCTACCACTTCCATAAGCGAAAAAGACTTTCAAGGGCTTAACATCTCCATCTTTCCCAACCCAGCGTCTGATTTAATTGCCATACAGATCCATGACTTGATCCAAGAGGACTTTGACATTGAATTGGTAGACATGGCTGGTCGGGTAATCAAATCGGCTAAGATTGAGAAGGGAAGTACCATAGCCTACTTTGATACGCAAGCCACCTATGCGGGAACCTACTTGGTAAAAGTTGCCAGCCATGGACTGAGCTACACCAAAAAGATTGTAATCCAAAAGTAAAAGAGTGACTTAAACTTAAAGAACCAAATGAGGCATCTGCCCATTTGGTTCTTCACTTAGTCCTCTAATAAAAATTAAAGTTTTATTGTCGAATGACCTTTTGACTCTGTAGCATTTGCCCTTGGGCATCCCGCCAATTAAGTAGGTAAATTCCTTTGGGCAGCGCCAACTGAATTTTCATGTTGCTCCCAGCTTGGATGCTTTTCTTTTCCCACAAGGTTTGCCCCATCAGGTTACTCAGCTGCAATTGGGTACCCTCAGGACTTTCTTCGGGAACAGATACATGTAAGTATTCATGGAAAGGATTGGGAAAAGAGACAAATTGCAAGGAGGGAGTGGAAGGGGCTGCCAGTCGATTGGAGCTGCCTGCACATAATACTTCAAACTCCTCCACAGAAGACCAGCTGCCACTATAACCCGAAGCTCCGGTAATCGTCAGTTTGACATAACGAACTGCTTGAGATGAAAAAGACCGATTGATTACGGAGCCACCAGAAGTATTGCCAGAAGCATCCACCAGGGTGCTAAAACCCGAGCTAGCTGAGCTGCTCGAGCCCTCTACGGTAAATTGATAGGCTCGGTCCTGATAGGGCATCAGGTTGATCTCATTTACTGAATACACGTCTCCCAAGTCAATGACCACGTCCTGTGGAAATCCATTGGCAGACCAGCGATTGCCATCTGTTCCATCGTTTACGTTTGCCACTCCGTTGGAGGAGTTTTCCTGATCGCTATAGGAGGCGATGACAGCGTTTTCTGCCAGATTTGTGCCCTGAGAACAGTTGCTGGTAGACTGTGTGCTTACGGATACATTATCCAGACTGGCTGTACATAGGGTGCCATCGTTATGCGAGGTGGTAACCAGTCCCACATACACACTGGAGTTCATGGAAATGGTTACAGACCCCTGATTGGTCCAACTAGAGCCGTTGGTGGAGCGATAACTGGTAAAGGTATTGCCACTACGGACCATCCGAACCCAATATGGGGCCGACAGGCCGCTTGTCGTCGTATGTGCACTTCCTCCGTTTGTAGAGGTTCGACGCTGAAAAGATACTCCCCTTGCAGGGGTAACTATGTTCATTGCATGCTTAGATCCTCCTGTTAGGCTCTCACGGACCATTACGCCAGCTTTGGCCCAAGCGTTGGTATTTTCAACGGAAGTAACCCGGGCGGTGATGCTTACATCTCCGCTAATCTGCTGGTAGACGAAATGGAATTCGTCGGCGCTGTTCCAGATGTCTGCGCCTGAACCTTCCAGGGTAAAGGTGCCGGAAGAGTAAGAAGCACTTCCCGCGGTAGCCACGCCGCCCACATCAGTATTGGACCATGGAGAAGGCAGGCCTCCACCACTGCCACCAACGGTAAAGTCGGGCCCTTGTCCTGCACTGTAACTAGAAGCTACGGTATTGTCCAAGCACTTCATGCGCACCTGCCATTCGTAAGTGCTGCCACTCGATAGGCCGGAAACACTATAGCTGGTCGTGTTTCGGATACTTCCAGAGGTAACCCAGGTTCCTCCCACAGGTCGATAGCGTACTTTATAGTGATCGGTGTTGGGTACGGCATCCCATGAAAAAGTAGCAGAAGTTCCGGAGGTGCTGACACTTCTGTTTGCAGGCACTGCAGCGACACAGTTAGCAGGAGGGTTAGCAGCCCCCATGGTCAGTTCACTGAACCTAACTTCGGCATAGGCAGTAGGGCTTTCTCCATTTCCAGAGCCGCTTTTCTCCTCCCAAATAGAAGATTGGGTATAGCATCCGGCTTTAAAATATCCTTCATCATAGTCTGAAGAGTAACTGAGGGAATACTCTCCCCGGCTCCCGGATACATTCAGGTTGTCGAGTTCGACGGTGATGCTTCCATTGTTTACATATAAGCGTGCCTGGATCACATCTCCCACAGTATAATCCATTACATCTGATAGCGTAGTATTTTCATTTCGTACGATATGTAGCAGTTGGCTATTATCTGCACGGTAGTCCAGGCGGAAGGTCTCTCCTGAGGTACTAGAAGTGCGTCCCTTGATTTGCAATACACACACTTCTTCTTTGAGGTCTGGTAGATGCATAATTCGAAAAGTCGCATTCAGTTCTTGCTCATCCTGAACATCCCAGTACCCATCGTAATCTGAAGGGCTAGAGCCATCTTCGCCCGACTTAAGTATACGTTCCCGTAATTCGCACCGAGGGTAAGAATTCACACTAGTCAATGCTCCAGCACAATGGGCTTTGAAGACCACCTCATTGCCTGATACATAGAAATAATTGGCGTATACCCCGGAAGGAACATATCCGGTCAAGCTGTTGACATTGGGATCATCATTGGGAATCTCGTAGGCTTCAATCTCAGGATTGCTGCGGTTGTTCCACGATACCCCTGTATAATCATTTCCATTGGCATCTACGGGATAGGTGATTTTGAAGTAGGATAAGTCTGGCAAAATAGTAGAAGGGGCTTGCCCCAAGCTTTCGCTTGGTCGCAAAAAAGACAGGGTCAAAGAAACGATTAAGAAACCTGAAGACAGGCTAAGTCGAGGGAAAATAATTGAAGTGGTTAACATGATGGAATGGTTGAAGTAGAACTTAGAATTGGATAATGCATGTAAAGAGTAGGTGGGCTGACCAAGCCAGCTCACAGTTCGCCATTTTTCCGACAAAAAATTAACACATACCTCTCCCATCACTATTGTCAAGACAGGTGACAAAGTGACCATAGGCTATGTCTTCCGGTTTGGGAACCGGCGGAAAAAGAGGTCTCAACCCCATCTGTGGCTTATTTAGGCCTACTGATGGAGGAAACATCATCACAAAAGGAATTCATACTCCCAATCCAATGATAGGAGCAGCCTCTTGTAATCAGAATACCAGTCGCAGATGGATTTGACTAGTCCGCAAAAAGAGAAGGGAAGTAGATGCTCATGAGTGGAATAGTAGAATGTGTGGAACCTTTTTTGGATAACCAAAAATTGGTTAACCAATTTTACTTTTCTCATTATACACATTCCTCCAGGAAATACAAAGCGATCAGAGCCATAATTACAAAAATATTTCCGATGGCGAATCTTTCCATAGTCAGGCTAGTTCGAGCACTCGCTCTAGTTCACCTCAACCACTTTTTAGCAAAAAAAAATTGACCGCTAGGGAAGGAATTGGGCTTTTGAATGGTCTAACTCTTAGACACCTACAAGAACTAAAAGCCATACCCATAAAAAGAAGATTAGACTACCCCTGCCTCCTGGCTAAAAGCATAAATAGTTAGTTGTTTGGATTAAACATCCAATTTGGTTGTCATCATCCCGAGGTTTCTGCCTTGGGATGACTTTTTTTAAGTGAAGAGCTTCGCATTTTGTCTTGGAACATTCTCCTAGTAGAGAGTCCAATTTTCTCAGGTATTTCCATTTATCTTCATGGCCAAAGCACTTGACAGCCGACAACGAACCGATTTCATACATGACTGATTACATTGCAAAAATGCGCCAGAAAATTGGCCAAGACCTTTTCATACATCCCGCCGCACGAATCTTAATTGAAAATGAGTTAGGAGAAGTGTTGCTGGTACATAAACGAGACAGAGATAGCCTAGCCATACCCGCTGGTGCCCTGGAAGAGGGAGAGACCATTGAAGCGTGCATTCGGCGAGAAGTAAAGGAAGAAACGGGGCTGATCGTAGGGAAGCTACAAGTGATTGGGATCATCACCAATCCTGAAAATGAAACGGTGAGATACCCAAACGGAGACCTGATTCAATACTTCACCATTGAGTTTTTCTGTCAAGATTTTAGCGGGGAAATCAAGGTACATGACCAGGAAGAAATTGTCTCAGCAGCATTTTATCCCCCCAACTACTTGGATCTGATCTTAGCCAATGAAAAGTCGGTGGTTCGCAGCTTGGCCCATTTCAGGGAAAAGGGAGTCTTGAGGCTTGATTAAAAATCAAATGGTAAGAGGAATGCAGCTGAATGTTTCCAACCCGCGGCTCAGCTATTGCTTATACTTGGTTGCATGCGGAGAAATACATAGCTAGTTTGGATCATAAGCCAGTGATAAATGGACGAACTAACTTCCCCTTTAAGGAACCTTCTTGCCCAAGGCAAATCCCGACAGGTGCTCAAAAAGCTTCAACAAATTTTCTCTCTATCAGAGTCCGAGCTCGGCAACAATTGCCTCATGCTGCAAGCGCGCTTAAGTAAATTCAGAATGGATTGCCGAGATGGGATATTGGACTATAATCAAGAAACCCTAGAAGCTAGTCGCATCAACCGATCAATTTTATCTCTCATCGAAGAAATAGAAGCAGAACCTTCAGCTTTCCAAGGGCTTTCTCAAGTAGAAGAGCGGTTGGAGGTTTCTATTCTGCAGCGCGGAGGAATTAGCCTAAGTCCGGAGGTACAGGAACCCCTGTTGGATCGGATCAGCTATTTTAAAGGTAAAGAGCAGCCCATACATCTTCTCTGGTTAGATGATGGACCAGGAGATGATCCTTTGGAAGCCCAGATTTTTAACTCCATGGGCATCAGCCTGACGGTGCTCCATCAATCTTCTCAAGCTGCTCAGGCATTATCCGAAAGGGATTTTCAGGTAATGGTATCCGATATCTACCGGGGCGGCTACGCAAAAGAAGGTCTGGAGTTTTTTGAGCACATGCGCATGGCGGGCTTGGATGTGCCAACTATATTCTATGTAGGAAACCTTGATCCCAGCCGGGGGGTACCTCCCTATGCCAAGGGGATTACCAATTATCCACCCGAGTTGATTCATCTGGTCCTGGATGTACTAGAGAGGAAGTATTAGGGAAAGGGAGGAGTTGGGCTATGGGCTATGGGCTATGGGCATAAAATCAAACTGAAATAGAATTCCATACCATATACCCCATACTTCCATACCCCTATTAAGTCCTGGAGAAAGATATTCTAGAAGATGCGAAGACCTGCAGGCAAGCAGGCTTCACCTTGTGGCTCGAGGCAAATCCGTCCCTCCAAATAACTAAAAATCCCTGCCAATCTAAGATTGGCAGGGATTTCTATTATCAGAGTTAGCTAAGCTTACCCAATCAGTCAATGATGAGGCCTAGTATCCTTCTGTCTGCTGAATCACGGTGTTCGCATTCAGTTCGAGGATAGGAATAGGCACTGCCTGCATTTCTATACGGCTCAACTCAATGCTACAAGCACCGTTTACTTGGCACTCAGTTGAGTTACGCTCAAGCACAGTCATGCCAGCGCGAGTGCCAAGACGCTTGAGGTCAACCCAACGGAATCCCTCAAAAGCAAACTCAATGCGACGCTCGCTCAAGATTCCCATGAAAGCTTCTTGCTGGTTAGCGTATACAGGAGCTTCTTGGTCAGCACCAAAACGGGCATCACGTAGCTGATCGACAAATCCAGCTGCAGCAGCAAGATCATTGCCATCAGCCGCAGCTTCTGCACGGATCATCAGCATTTCAGAAGCACGGAAGATCTTGAGGTCGTTCAGCAGAGGCTGCCCACCAGATCCAGGGTACTTAGCGATTACCAAAGTGTCGCCTCCAGAAGACTCATCGAAGAAAGAGCTAAAACGCACGTCCTCTTCAGGAATGATGTCTAGGTAGTCGATAGTTGCCTCAAAATAAGGAGAACCATCCACGGTAGCGTCAACGAAGGCAAAGTTGGCACCAGCCCAACCACCAGCGAATCCGCTTCCGGTAGCCCCTTGGCCGTCATATGGCCCACCAATCACGCGCTCTAGCTTGAAAATAACCTCTGCATTTGAAGTGTCTGCCCAAATGCCAGGATACTCGGCCACAGTAGCCAAAGCATAATCATCTAGCAATTCAGCAGCCAAGCGATCAGCGGTGGCATAATCACCGCGATAGGCAGCGATCCGTGCCCGTAGGGCCTTGATGAAGTCCTGGCTAACAAAGGTAGCGCTAGCAGCGGTTTCTACTAGATCTTCGGCTTGTCCCAAGTCTGTAGCAATGGCATCAAATACTTCCCCAGTAGTATTACGAGGTAGTTCATCAGAGATACCAGGCACTGTGTTTAGGATAATTACCCCAGGAGCAGAGTTATCAGTCAAGTTAGGGCTGAAGTAAGTCAACAGCTCAAAGTGAGCCCAAGCACGCAAGGCATAAGCCTGTCCTAACACATTGTTGAAGTCGGCTTCCTCACCATCCTCTACTTCTACCAAGGCAGCAGCCTCAATCAAGCGGGTAGCTAGGTTCAAAGCATCGTAGTAATTCACCCAGATGGCCTGAGGGAATGCACTTTGAGGGTTCAAAATAAACAGATTCTGCTGTCCACCATTGTCAAAACCAGGAGTGATTTCGTCGGTAAAGGCAGCGTTGAACTGAATGGCTTGGGTGTTGTCAAATTCGGCATAAACACCAAATAGACCTTGCTCCAAATCTGCTACGGACTCAAATGCAGCACCAGCATCTAGGATGCCTGGCTGAACGATATCAATCGCGTTCTGGCAACCAGCCAGGACAGTCGCGATGAGGGATAACCCTATAATATACTTTTTCATAAATTCTAAGTGTCAATAACTTAATCTAGTACCAAAGAATTACAGTCCTACCTGTACCCCGAAGGTCAAGATGCGAGGAGTTGGGTAAATCCGGCTGGTGTTATTCAGCGCCTCAGGGTCAAATCCACGCCATCCAGTAAAGGTCACGAGGTTCTCAGCGGAGAAGAATACAGACAGTTCGCGCATCTTAATGCTAGAAAGCACAGACTGAGGAAGCGCGTATCCAACGTTCAAGAAACGTAGGCGCAAGAAGTCAGCACTGGTTAAGAAGCGAGAGCTGGTACCATCCAAGTTATAGGTATTGTTAGCAGCAGTCAGAGCTGGCAACGAAGCATCGGTATTTTCAGCCGTCCATGAGTCTAAGATATCGTTAGAGGAACGGAACTGACCAATGTTGTTGGGATTTTGGAATCCAGATAGATCAAAGTCAAAGCGATCTACACCCGTTACGTAGTTGAACTGAGTGTTGACATAGAAACCTTTGAACTCGACGTTCAAACCGAAGCTACCTTGCCAGTCAGGGAAGATATTTTGTCCCAACCATACACGGTCAGTATCCACGTTAGGAGTTTCAGTTTGGTTTCCGTCAGCATCAAGGTAGAATACCTCGCCGTTTTCAGGGTTTACTCCATCGTAGCGATAGATGAAGTACTCATTAAGAGGACCACCTACACGAAGGCTGGTAGCGTCGTCGTCGATGATTTCTTCACGACCAGCTCCTAGGTCTAGGATCTCTTGACGGTTGAAAGCACCAATGGCATATACGTTTACCAACAGGCCACCAACATTGACTCCGTTAAAGATGTCGTAGCTCAACAGGAATTCAAATCCGCGGTTTTGAAGAGAACCGATGTTTGTACGGATGTTGGTCTGAGCGTTAACAGCTGAGATAGGCAGGTCGATGAATAGGTCAGTAGTAGTCTTGATATAAGCATCTAAGCTACCACGCAGACGACCACGTAGGGTTTCAAAGTCTAAACCAATGTTGCTTTGAGTAATCTGCTCCCAGCGCAGATCGGTGTTTCCAATCTGAGACAGCAAGAGGGAGTTGATACCGCCGTATCCGCCACCTGTTGCATACAGAGAGCGAGTCAAGTTAAGGTCAGCGAAGTATCCTCCACCAGAAAGGTCTTGGTTACCATTGGTTCCATAAGAAGCACGCAGCTTCAAGAGGTCAAATGGAAGTCCTTTAGCGAAGTCTTCATTGTGTACGTTCCAGCGACCGGCAACGGCGAAGAAAGTACCCCAGCGGTTGGTCTCAGCGAAACGTGAAGAGGCATCACGGCGGATGGTTCCAGAAATACCATAACGGGTATCGTAATCGTAGTCAGCCTGGGCAAAGTATGAGAATAAACCTGCACGAGCAATGTTTCCGAACGCGTCATCCACGTAGAAATCGTTGTCGGGGTTATCACCTACATAACCAGAGGCATCACCAGGAGCAAAGGTCTTAGGATCCAAACCTTCAGCTACTACCCCAAAGACATCTTGGAATGCACGGAAGTACTCGGTGAAAAGACCACCTGCAATAGAGTGCTTACCAAAGGTATTGTCGTAGCTCAAGTTGGTCACTTGGTTGAACAAGAAGTCACGGCGGTTACGCAGGGTCTGGAAACCAGCATCTGGACGACGTCCCCCAAAAAGCAGGGCATTGAAAGACTCTGATGCCTCAGCTTGAGTTCTGAACTCGTTGAGGTAGTCACCACTTACGCGGGTACCGATCTTTAGACCATTGATAATCTCGTAATCAGCACTCAAGGTAGAGATCAGACGCAATTCATCTTCCTTGTAAGTATAGGTATTCTGGCGGTCGATGATAAACAGCGGAGTGTTTGAGAAGCGCAGTGGAGACAAAAGGGTAAATCCATCTACATAGTCATCTGGAGATAACCAAGGTACAGACTGGTATGCAGCCAATACTGGGTTACGGTTGATACCACTGGTACCAACTGAGTTATCCTCGTTGGTGGTAGAGAAGTTCAACGAGATATTGGCAGAGTAGTTGAATTTACGGTCGTCGCTGCGGCCGCTGATGTTACCACGAACGTTGGCACGTTGTAGGCTGGTGTTTCTCAAGATACCTTCTTGATCAAGGTAGCCGATAGAGAGATAGGTCGAAGTATTAGAAGTACCACGACGGATCTGTAGGTTGTGGTTGTTACCCACAGCCGTACGGAAGAAGTAAGATGGCCAATCGGTATCTACAATGCTTGCAACAGAGTCAATCTGAGCGTCAGTAAATCCAGCTCCTAGTCCACGAGATGCACCGATCAAATCGCTGTAGTCACGCTCTAAAGTCAACTGCTCACGAGAGTTCATCAAGTTGTAGTCGTTGTCTTGCAACGTACTGCGAATGTTGGAGAAGGTATAAGTTACTTCCAGAGGCGAGTTGTAAGAACCACCTTTGGTCTCGATAACGATTACCCCGTTGGCACCCCGGTTACCGTAGATAGCGGTAGCAGCCGCATCCTTCAATACAGTAACAGATTCGATTTCGTTGGGGTTCAAGCTACGGAAGTTGTCCTGATCAACGGGAGCGCCGTCGATGATAAATAGAGGCTCAGTGTCACCATTGATAGAGGAGCGTCCGCGAATGTTTACCACAGAGTTGGCACCAGGCTGACCATTTCCTGTGCTGATGCTCAAACCTGGTACCTGACCAGAAAGTGTCTGAACTAAGCTCGGGTTGGGACGGTTGGTGATGTTTTCTGCAGCTACCTGTGAAACAGCTACGCTGGACTTCTCGCGAGAGAAAGAACGGTAGCCCGTCACTACGACTTCATTCAGCTCAGAAATTTCTTCTACCATAGAGATGTTGATGGTAGAACGACCTTCGATGGCTTCTTCGACAGTCTTACGGTTCACGTAAGAGAAAATCAATACATCCCCGCCTTCGGGAACTTCTAGTCGATAAAAGCCTTCAGCGTCAGTAAACATACCTACGGTGGTACCTCTTACCAACACTGCTACTCCTTCTATGGCTTCACCTGACGTGGCGTCGGTAATGGTACCGGAAACGACGGTTTGAGCCACAAGAGCACTGGCTGACAGCCCTAGGGCTACCAGAAACGTAAATAAGCGTCTCATGTAGTAAAGTTTGGTTAATAAATGATTGTATCCTGTGAAAAGAACCGTTGACCTCAGCCAACCTCCAACCATCAGCCTCCCTGAAAGCACTAAAGGGATAAGCACGGCATGATGGTTAAGCAAAGAGAACTGAAAAGCTAAACCTTTGTTTAAACTTGGTTTAACTTCCCCTACGTCCCCGACGAACGCGCCGGGAATAAGAGGGGTTGCCTTGGCTTAAAAAAATATTTTGGAAGCTGTCTTGAAGATTACCAAACCATGGGGCTAGCTGGCGGCAACTAGCTTGAGACCTGCCAAGCTTTCTAATTTGCCAATCATGAGTTCCACGCGGCTGCGGCTCTGCGGAAGTGGGAAGGCATAGTGTAGGCCTTCTCTCAGTTGTGGATGCCTCAGCAGGGAGTGAAAGCTCATCCGGATGTAGTTCCGCACTTCATAAAAAGCGGCATCAACCTCCCCTTCTAATTCAGGACGGCCTTCTATCAAATAGATCAAGTCTTGAAAGTCCTCACTCTGACGAAGGTCATACCACCCCCTTGCAAACATGGCTTCTAGCTTGGTAGACAAATAGTAAACTGGCGTAAAAATTCGCACGGTCAAACCATCAATTAACGAGTGGGATCGAGCGTGGAAAAGTCCTTCCTCAAACCAGCGATTATCAAACCCCAAGAGCTCAGGGTTCGGAGGGAGCAAATGTACCTTATGGCCTTGGTAATACCAGTGGGTGGCGGGGGATTGAAGAGGATCAGCTTTGATAAAGCCTTGACTTTTGAGGTAGTCTTCCCACCCAAGCAGCATTCCAATCCCAGGCACACTGATGAGGCAATCCACATCTTCTGTTGGTCGATGCTCTGGTGCAGCAGGATCGGTTAGGTAAAGGCCAAGCACTTTACCTCCAATGAAAACCACCTTATTTGACCAGTCACCAAATCCTTGGGCGACCGTCAGTAGAGATTCCAGCTTCTTGCTGTTGATAGCTGTCCCCATACAATCTATTCTTAAGTTCTTCGACGGCAATTTTTTGTTCTCTTGCTCTTCCTGCCCTTAGGGCGTCTATTAGAGCTAGTAACTCATATAACTTCTCATCTAACTCCACAGCCTTGAGCACGCTGGGATACAAGGGAGTTATGGATTGTCCTTTCATATGCCCTCTCTCACTGGGCCATACATATTTTTCCTCCTCCGCCATTACCTTATCCTTGAGGGGAGCAGCAGAGTGAGCCGTAGGGATCCCCCTGACTACCGCTCCTGGATGAACGGGAAACACGTATTTGATTCCGTGAGAAAGGAATTCCAACAAGGAAGTGCGGAACACCTCGCGTTTATCGGGTCCCACTAAACGCGCCTGCATACATCTGTGTAGTCCTTCGGCCACCTCTGATTGGCTGATACCTAGAGACTTGGCCACGTCACTATAGCGCCATGGCTGATCTCCTAGGGAGACCAGCTTAAGAAGGATGAGAATATCCTGGGGACGCATGCCATTGTGTTTACGCATATGGATCGCAGTTTGCGAATGTTAATGCCTTACATACAAATACCATTCTAAAGTGAGTCAGGTTTCGCTCCTGATCTAGCCACTCACGTAAGGATTTTGCAAATCGATTCAACTTTCACTCTACTTGAACATCAGAACGGGAAAACTTATTTGATGATACAGGAAAAATTCCAATTAGACCCTAACAACAGGACAGAAATGGATGGGCAAACAACCACATATTGATGGCCCCTGCTGCTGCTCCCGCGGCTAAGAATATGAAAAACTTTTGCGCTTTGCTTTCCGGGGCACAATCCCTAAACCAGAAAAACGCCAGTAAGCCCAATAGCACAAAAAAGCCAATCGCAACAGGTATCCAGTTGAAACAATTCAACAGGAACCAGCTCACCATCAAGCCTCCAAGAGAGGCAGACCAACCAATGGCAAGAGAGTTACACCTGCCCAAAGGACAGCGGGTTTTGTAGCGCCCAATAAGGTATACACCAAGGAACAACAATAGACTTCCCACCAATAACGCGACTACCCCACCAGACTTACCAGGACTTGCCAAACCTAGTCCTAGGCCAACAGTGGCAATTAGGATAGCCCCCACGGTCAAGGAAGTTAGAAAAGCCAATAAATAAGGCCAGATTCGGCAAAAAAATGAAGGCTCTTTGTCCAATTGTGGCACCTTGACTGTAGTCTTTGCATCCGTTTGACAATCGCCCGGCCCCGTGGCTTTTACCTGAACCAAAATCGATTCATCTTTATCCGATGATCGGGAGAAAAGCAATGAAGTTTGAGATCCTTTGGTTACCAAAGGCTGATCCAATCCCGGATGACTCCATTGGAATTCATCTGGAGTAGGGCCATTGATCTCTGCCGCTAGCTCTACCAACCAATAATGATCTCCATCAGGGTGGCTGGACTTAAGTTTGATTTGCATGATCTCTGGACAAGCTTCCTCTTTAGGAGGGATTTTCACCCGGACCTCCCCCTGATCACGGCAGTCACCCGGCCCTTCAGTGCGCAATTTGACTGCGTATTCTTTGGCCGTTTCTAAACGGGGAAATGCCTGATAAATCACAGGATCTGTAGTTTCCAAAATGCCAATACCATCGCCAAAGTCCCAAAAATAGGTCGTCGCCGATCCGCCGGTTAAGATGGGAGCGAGGGCAATGGTCTGTTCAGATGGAGTGGAGTCCGATACGGTAAGATCTATGCGCAACAGCTTGGGGCAAACCTCTCCGGCTAAAACTGGGACTTGAACCCCAGCCTCCGGGCGACAGTCTCCTGGTCCCAAGGCTATTACCTTTACAGGGAAACGAACCTCTTTCCCTTTAGACTTATTGAACACATGTTCAGCCTTGGGGGCTGTGGTTCGGGTAGGTGTACTGCCATCGCCCCAATCCCAAATGAAACCTGGAATGTATTCCCCTTCATCTAACACTTCCAGGTTGAATTCAAAAGTAAGGCTGTCGGCCTCATCTTTAGTAGGAGTAATGTTCAGTTTTCCCAATCGAGGACAACTTAACGGAACATGCGAATCCGTGTGGGTGCTAAGTCCACAGTCACCCGGTCCTAGGGCTGTGATTTTGACCACAAAGCTTTTGTTTTCGCCTAATGTCCTGATATAGGTATGCCTAGCTTCCGGCTCTGTAGTAATACTTGCTTGGCTACCATCTCCCCAATCCCATAAAAATTTTTCAGGCTTTCCAGGACGGAAATTAACTCGGGCTATTACGTCTTGACTTTGGTCGGTAGCATCTCCCAGTTCTATTTTCAAATCAAAAGGCTCTGCACATATTTTCGCCATCATGACATCTACCTCCGCCGAACTGCTGCATGCGTGCGGGCCAATACCCGTTACCTTGACCTGTTTAAGTTGACTCTGTCCTAGCTCTAGGTCAAACTGATGACTCAGTACAGGATCTTGGCTTGAGATTGGCGCACCCCCATCGCCAAGGTCCCAAATAAATTTATCAGGCTGAGGACCTTTAACGTCTACCTGAAAATCCACTACCTGGGTAAGTCCTTGTGGTTTTTTTTGAGAAAAGCGCAGGCCCAACTCTGTTTGACAAGGAATCTCTATGAAATGCGTGTGGACTAGACTGGCTTCACACTGGTCTGGTCCCTTGCCTTTTACCTGGATAGAAATGGGAATTTTCTCGCCATACCTTCCTTCAAATCGGTGAGTGATATGTGGGGAATCACTGGTTTGAATGGGAGAGCCATCTGCAAAATTCCATTCAAATTGATCTGGCTCAGGTCCATTGAACAGCACCGATAATTTTAGCTCTTGGTGATTCCCTTCAACCTTGATTATGTCGACATCGACCCCTACCAACGCGGGACAAACACCAGGAACATGAACTTCTTGACTCAAATGCAATTCACAGGGTCCGGGTCCCTTAGTTTGAATATTAATCGTCTGGGTTTCGTTGGCACCTGCTGGTCTAGGC
Source organism: uncultured Bacteroidia bacterium (assembly GCA_964521065.1). Taxonomy (GTDB): domain Bacteria; phylum Bacteroidota; class Bacteroidia; order J057; family J057; genus CAYVAP01. The sequence goes on from CAZFPQ010000045.1 coordinate 25,572, forward strand.
AAGGTTAGTATAAGGCGAGGTTCCGCGGTTGTTTGCGAGCCAGATCCCCACTCCCAGGTGATTTGATCAGGCAAAGGCCCCACAAATTCTAGGCTTATTTCAAAGGTAGCCGTTTGGTCATTCAGCTCGGTGAGCTCCACTTCGGTACTCACCCATTCAGGGCAGCGGCCAGCAACCCTCAAAGGCACTTTCGCAGTCGATTGACAAGTAGATGGGCCAAGTCCTGTGACGGAAATCTCGAAATCCTCGGGAGTGCCATCGGGCCTCGTGAATCGATGCGTATGCTTCGGAATATTGGTCTGCTCTACGGGGCTTCCATCCCCCCAGTCCCATTCGAAGGACGGGATACTTCCTTCTTTCACCTGGGCCTCCACCGTCACGAGTAAGGCATCATCTTGTAAATCCTGCTGGACGATCTCAAGTCCAGCAATTCTAGGACAAGGAGGAGGAGGTACCCTCAGTTCGTACTGTACCAGTCCTTGGCAGGAACCGGGTCCATCACTCCGTATAGAGATCACAAAATCCGATTGTCCACTAAAACTTCGGGCATACCGGTGGCTTAGTTCAAGCTCGGTAGTGGTTTCTAATGGACTTCCATCCCCCCAATCCCATCTATACCGATCTGCTTGAGGAGAGCTAGGGACAAGCTTTACGCCAAGCTCCCATTCTTGAGCAGAAATGCCAAGTTGCTTCACCTCCTCAATAGCCAGGACGGGACAAGCTTGATCTACTTCAAAGGTTCCCTCGCTTTGCGCCACACAGCTTTTACCTACTCCTTCGGTTTGTAGGCGAATGGTGTAGGTTTGATCTTGGGTTGGGTTTCGCTCGTAGCGATGCAATACCTGCGCAACGGTAGTAGTCTCGGTTTGTCCATCACCAAAATCCCAGTGAAAGAAGGCAACCGGTCCATTGGAAACTTGGACTTCTGCTTTTATCTCTATTGACACCTCATCTCGCTGTGTTTCTACCAAGGTGAGGGGGCCTAGCTCTGGGCATAAGCGACGGATGATGATGTCTCGGTTACTTCGTGGATATTGATGCTCAAAAGGCTTATGGCTAACAATAAGCGTCCAACCAGTATTCCCTAAATTTCGCTCATCCAAAAAGCCTTTGCGGTTTGGGCCAGAGAGATCGGCCCTTTCCCATTCATCGCCCAACATGTGATCTCCTGAGCTAAGGTTGAAGCCATCCGCAGTTGATAAGGCGAGTCCAAAAAGTTGAGAAATCGTCACTACTCCATTACCTTTTTCGCAGAAGTATCCCCCCAAAATGGTAAAGTAGTTGGATTCGATGTCTGCTTGATCAGCCCCTCTGAGGCTGGAACCCAATAAGTCGTTGACGTCAAAGTCATCAGGGCTTGCGTTTGGGCTAGAGGTGTAAATTACCCCAAACTGTTTATTGGGGACTTGGGGGTTTTCAATTGGGCCCGAACGGGTGAAAGGCCGCTCTACGAATCGATTAGGGGTAGAGATGTTTACCAGCATTTGACAGGGGTTGAGATTTTAAGCTTATAGTTTAACGGCTCCAATTCCTTTTTCCGAAAGCGTGTTCAATTAAACTACTGAAATCAAAACTATTTATTGCCCGGAAGCAAAGGATTCGTCACCCAAGCCGGAAAATCGGAGTCTGGATCAGCCAAACAACAAAGCAAGTATTGTGATCAAGCCGACGCCTCCCCCTACCGTAGCCACCATCTTTTGAGTAGATAGAGGCTTTTCTCCCCACATCTCACTGCTCTGGCCATTAATGAGGTATTGAAAGCGTTCTCCATTGTGGCGAAAAACCCCTACCCACATGGGAACCAAAACGTGGCGAAACTCCAAGGCAAATTTTTCACTGGTCACCTTGAGTCCTCGCTGCTCTTTGCCTGGCGCTCGCTTGAGTGCCTCTTTCTTGATCTTGGCGCTCATCACCATGTCAGCTTGGCCAAATGTTCCTACCTCATCGACCATGTACAACTCCGTGGAAAAGCCGCTGAGATAACGCGGATCAAACGGGACCAATTTTGAGAAATCGAATGGCTCTACCTGATCTAGGAAATCAATGCCTTGGGTAAAGGGCAACACAATATTTTGAAAAAAGTGCTCATAATACCCACCCGTAGGCTCCCAGGCAGTTTGCTCAACTGGTGAATCCTTGATCAACTTGATCACCTTGAATCCCGACTCTACCCGCCATGTGCTGCGCGTAAGGGCGTCGTACTGGAAGTAGGGTATGTAGACTCCCTGTATTTCATCTGGCTGGGTGAGTTTTCGAAGGCCATCGGCCAAAAACCAGTTGCGAAAAGAATAAGCCAGCTGGGCTCGGGCCTGTTGCTGAGAGATGGTAAACGGAATGATCCCCGAAGGAGTGATGACCTCCTGATCTCGTTCCTCTTTCTCAATTTCATCTGAGCCGCAAAAAGGGCAATGGGAGGCTTCTTCTCCCACTGCTCTGGCAAACATAGATCCACAATCTCCGCAGGCGTAGCTGATAAACTCTCCACCTAAACCACGGTCAAATTCATCTAACTTCACACCTGCCCGCAGAGGATGATGATCTACTTGGTCGCTGTTACGGCCTAGTACGCGGTTGTAGCCACAGTTCTTGCACTCCAGCTTCTTTTTCCCTCCTGTGTATCGCAGCGGAGAACCGCAGCGAGGACAGGCATTGTGAAGCATGATTTGAGACTGCGCCATGAGGAATAGTAGGTTCGAGGAAATGAGATAAACCAGTTTTATCTCGGTCTCTCCTCAAAGATACGTTTTCCCCTTAAAAATCAATCTGGAAGCCGATGTTGGGAATCAATCCTGCTTGATCTCTAAAAACCAGCTCTCTTAAGAATGGATCCCACAGCGGCTCTCGGCGATTTAACCGGTTAAGTACGTTTTGAACTTCTAAATAAACCTGCCAGTTTCTACCTCGCCCTACTTCTCCGTCAGGTTTCACTTTACCCGCTTTATTCACTCGGTAAGAAACTTTCCCATCTACCCTGAAATAGGTCCCTACCCGCTCTGAAAAAGCCAACTGTTGGTCTGGAATGAAAAAACCAGCATCCGTTGAAGCGGCTAAGTCAGCGGGACTATACCTCAACCCTCCATTCAAAAACGCTCGGGTACTGAGCTGAAGGATGCCCCCTTTTTTAAAGGTCCACTCTTTGCCCCCCATGGCCGTGAAGCTGTAATTGCCATTAAAGCGGGTATTGAAGAAGGTATCGGGCATATTGGTCGCATACAGAGACTGATATAGGGAAGCCGTAACCAAGAAGAAACTCTGTCCTCGGAAGTATTTTTCCAAAGTCAGGTCTACGCCATAGTTGCGGCCAATCCCTTCACTGACCAGGTCACGGGTGGCGTATCCCTCTCGCTCATTTAGCAGCCAATAGGTACTGTCGGCGCTGGGTGAAATGGGCACATTTAGCAAATGCTGAAAGTATCCCTCAACCCGAACGTGGTAGTCCCCCCCAATGATCCAATCATACCCTGCCACTAAATGGTGAGAACGCAGCATGTCCAAATCTTGGTTCACCAAGTTGTTGTTCTCTGTGGTAAAGTAATTTCCTAGAGGAAGGATGGAGCTGTGCAAGCCATAGGCCAGGAAAGCAGATTGGTTTTCATTGATCTGGTATTTGAAAGACAAGCGTGGATCCACTCCCCAAGTCCCGTTCAGAACCAGATACATGGCATGAACGCCCGGATTGATGGTCAGGCGAGGGCCTGCTTTCCAAGTAAAGCGGGCATAGGTTTGCAGCAATTGAGAACTGCCGGAACCCCCAACCACAGGAACCAAATCTTCAATGCTAAAAGAAGTTCGGCGGCTTTGCTCGAAGGCAAAGTTAATATGACTAGCCATGACACCCGCGCGGAAACTGTTGCCAGAACCCACCTTCCGGTTGTAGAACACGTGGGTCGACAAACGCCAATTGCGATAATCCTCCCGATCAAAGGCCCCAAAAAAGGCGCTGTCATAAGGGAAGGACGGTACAGGGGAAAGGTTCAGTACGTCTACATTTAAAGTGTCATCGTCATCAATCACTTGATTTCCCATCACGGCTACCACAGCTTTGAGGTAAGAACGCTCATCCACCGAATGCAACAAGCTCAGGCCGCTTGCTCCCATTCTGGTCCCGAAAATGGTGCCGGTGCGCGCGTCTCGGCTGCGGCGAATCAGGGAAGTATCTTTGTCTACTTCCCACAGCTCTTCACTCACCCCTCCGATGCCCCATACATCCACAAAGGTTCGGTTGTTTTTCAGGGGAAAATGCAGCTTAAAGCTCAGGTCTTGGAAGTTGTTGTCGATGCGCTCACCTACCAAGCGAAAACCGAGGTCATTTAAGATTCCTAAGGTAGAGTAGCGATAATTTACGAGGTAAGAAGCCCCATTTTTACCGATGGGTCCTTCCGTGGCAAAATCTAAACCGAGCAATGAGGCCCGGAAACGAGATTCCCGTTTTTCGTTGTTGCCTTTACGGAAATGTACGTCAAAGACGCCTGAGTAGGCGTTGCCATATTCTGCGGGCCAAGCCGCAGTCGAGAAGTCAGACTCGTCCAGGAGCTGGGCGCTGAAAACGGTAATGCCTCCCCCCGAGCTTCCTTTGCGGGCAAAGTGGTTGGGATTGGGGATGTCTATGTCTTCTAGTCGCCACAACAAACCAGCAGGGGAGTTGCCGCGAATTACCAGGTCGCTGTTGTTGTCTTGCGGAGCTTGCACACCGGGAAAGCCCATGACCAATCGGCTGGGATCGTCTACGGCACCCGCCGCACGCTTGGCTAAGTCCACCGAAATGCTGCGCGTACTGGCCACCGAAACCGGGTTGCGCGCTCCACCAGGATTGGGACTGGCCACTACGGTGACCCCTTCTAGGGTATCCGATTGTTGCACCATGTTGACTTCATGGACCAGTTCTCGCCCAGTGGTCACCACGAGGTTGTCTCGCTGGTAGGCAGCGTAGCCATAAAAGCTCGCCTTGAGTAAGATGCGGCCTACGGGCACCCCTTCGATGCGGTAGGCTCCTTTGGCGTCAACGATGGCTCCACCGACGGGCTTGTCGTTTTGATATACTTCTACCCGAGCTCCTTCCATGGCTTGGCGGGAATCTTGGTCGATCACTGTTCCACGGACGGTAGAGCTTTGGGCCAGGAGGCCCATGGGGAGGCTCAGACCGAGTAAGCAGAGAATAAGGGTAATTTGTTTCATCATTGCTCAGAATTAGGGAGTTTGTCCTTAGGACGTAAGAGGCACAGGCATTTCCTCATCAGTTATCATGGTAGAGGTTAACCGACTGAGGCAAGCAGGCTCCAAGATGAGCCACCATGTGACACCCAAGGTAAATCCCTGACGGGAAGAATGATACAACGCGAGGCACTCCACACAGGCAAAGTATTGCCCCTTTGAGCTCCGCCGCTTCAGTTAGTAGTCCTTAGAGGCTGTTTGGATTTTTCCTTTACGGCCTAAACTTGTCTTTTTTGAACCTGACTGCGCCGATTTTTCTCGAAATAGCCCGCTATTCCTCCAAAAATCTGCTTGTCAGAACCAAAAAATCCAGCGTTTGGGCTCGAAACACCAAAACCCAAACAGCCTCTTACCTGAAATTATCACTTTTTTGCAGAAAGGAGGAAATTTATGTGTCTAGGGTGTTCGACTCTACCTAGCGATCCCATTTGTCCAAAACCTTCAAGGTAGTAGCAAAGGATTTAGACAAGGGAGCTTCAAAGTTGACCATTTGCTCCGAGCTAGGATGACGAAAGCTGAGACGCTGGGCGTGCAGCATAAAGCCATGGTTGATGGGACGCTCTTCTTTGCGGCCACTGGGAACGTACTTACGCTTGATGTCTGACAACATGAGGTCGGCGCCCGCGTAGAGGGTATCTCCCACGATGGACGCCTTTACCGCGGACAAATGAACCCGAATTTGGTGCATGCGCCCGGTGATAGGCTGACAGCGCAGCAAGGTATAGTGCTGATAGCGATCCTCCACGTTGATGATGGTTTGGGCCGATTTCCCTTCGGATTTACTTATCAGGACTTTCTTATTGGTGGTCACATAAATGGGAAGATCTATCTGAAAATCTTCAAAATGATGAACCCCACCTACTAGGGCCAAGTATTCCTTTTTTATCTCTCGGTTTTGAAACTGCAAAGCCAAGTGGCGGTAGGCTTCCGGGTTCCTGGCCATGAGTAGCAGTCCTGAGGTCCCCTTGTCCAATCGATGCGCCAATTGGAGGTTTTCGTCGTATTTTTTAGCCAAAAAATGCAGGTTTTGCTGGCTCTTGTCGTCCAGGCTAGCCATGTCTTGAGGCTTGTTAACCAGGAGAATGGTATCGTCTTCGTAGACGATGAGATCCCGAAAGGAAATGCGTTTGCTTGCCATAAGGCTGCAAAAGTAGGAGATATTTGGCAGGGTAGGAAACCTTGGGGAAGGACTCTGGTCCGTTCGGTGACGGAGTCGCTAGGGGCATCAGGGTTTGGAAACCCTGATGAACCGAGACAGTTGAAGTTGATCGGAGTCTCTGAACGCTGATCCCCTGATTCCTTCGGATTCTAATCCGATTTTCCTTACCATTGCTTTACTTAACAATCAACACCTAGCCTTGAATCCCACTCCCCTCCAAACCGAAATCGCCAATAGCATCACCCATGGACTGGGAATTCTATTTGGCCTAGTCACCCTACCCATCCTGGTGACCAAGGCTACTTTGCAAACAAATCCTGCTTTGATTTGGGGTGTCGCCCTATTCGGACTGGGGTTCATGATGGCCTACGCTTTTTCCACCTTGTATCACAGCATCCCTCACCCACCCGTCAAAGCCGTCCTACGCAAACTAGATCACATCAGCATTTTCTTCCTCATCGCCGGAACCTATACCCCCTTTGTCCTCAAATACCTGCCCAATTCCAATGGAAGAACCCTTTTGCTCGTGCTCTGGGCTTTGGTAGGTCTGGGGACCCTGTTCAAGGTCTTTTTCACCGGAAAATTCAAATACCTATCTACCGCCATCTATCTGGGCATGGGCTGGATGCTGGTTTTCGTGAGCAGGGAGTTTTTCTCTCAGACCCCACCCGAAGTCATCTGGCCTTTGGTGATAGGTGGCATCAGCTATTCAGCGGGCGTGATTTTTTACTTGTGGAAAAAGCTGCCCTATCATCACGCTATTTGGCATCTATTTGTATTGGGAGGCAGCGTCAGTCACTGGGTGGCGATTTATGCGGCTCTGGGGTAAGTAGACTCTGATCATATCAATGGCCTAGCTTATAGGAAATTAGTTTGGGGTAACACGGCTTTCCATGTCGTAGGATCTCATCGGCCTGGAAGGCCAAGCTAGCCTACAGGTTACCACGAATGAGGTTGAACCAGTTTAACTGTTACCGACTACCCAACAACCCCCAAATAGTCCCACTATTTGGACTATTCACTTGTCCAGCAGAGATAAAAACCCTAGTTTAAGCTTTTTAAACCCTGAAAACACTTATCTCATGCTGGTCAAAACCTTTGGCAGTGCCGTCGAAGGCATACACGCCACCATCATTACGGTAGAAGTCAACGTGGCCATGGGCGGATCGCCCAGCTTCTTCATGGTCGGCCTGCCAGACAACGCCGTCCGCGAGGGGCGAGAGCGTATCCGCACCGCCTTTCAGCACAATGGCTACCTGCTCCCCCGCAAAGTCATCACCGTCAACATGGCCCCCGCCGACATCATGAAGGTAGGTTCCGCTTATGACCTCACCGTGGCCATTGGCATTTTAGGCGCCGAGGGCGAAATTCCCGATGCCCCCCTCAGCGAGTACCTGATCATGGGGGAATTGGCGCTGGATGGGGAGGTTCGGTCCATCAAGGGTGCCCTGCCCATAGCCGTCGAAGCCCGAAAGCGAGGCTTCAAAGGCTTGATCCTCCCGGAGCAAAACGCCGCCGAAGCGGCTATCGTCAATCAGTTGGACGTCATTCCGGTGGGCAATTTGTCTGATGCAGCAGACTTTCTAAAAGGTGACAAAGAAATTGAGCCACTCCACCGCGATACCCGAGAGCTATTCTTTGACGCCCAGCAGGATTTTCCCTTTGATTTTGCCGATGTCAAAGGCCAGGAAAATGTCAAGCGGGCCTTGGAAGTAGCGGCGGCCGGAGGGCACAACGCCATTTTGATTGGCCCACCTGGAGCAGGCAAGACCATGCTGGCCAAGCGCATGCCCAGCATTCTCCCTCCCCTGACCCTGCACGAAGCCCTAGAAACCACTAAGATTCACTCCGTAGCGGGCACCCTGCCCGAGGAAGCTTCCTTGGTGGCCCATCGCCCCTTCCGCAATCCCCATCATACCACCTCAGACGTAGCCCTGGTCGGCGGCGGCGGCAACCCCCAACCCGGAGAAATCAGCCTCGCCCACCATGGCATCCTCTTTTTGGATGAGTTGCCCGAATTCAAGCGACCCGTCTTGGAGGTATTGCGCCAGCCGCTCGAAGAGCGGCGCATCACCGTCTCTCGCGCCCGCATCACGGTCGAATACCCCGCCAATTTCATGCTGATTGCTAGCATGAATCCCTGCCCCTGCGGCTATTTCAACCATCCCGACCGAGACTGCGTCTGTGGCCCTCAGCAGGTACAGCGCTACCTCAACAAGATCAGCGGTCCCCTTATGGACCGCATCGACCTCCACGTGGAAGTCACCCCGGTTCCTTTCGAAGAGCTGGCCAGCCGAGAGGCGGGCGAAGGTAGCCGAGACATCCAGCAGCGAGTAGAGGCTGCTCGCCAGCGGCAGTTGGACCGCTTCCAAGACCACCCTGGCCTCTTCGCCAACGCCATGATGCCCAGCCACTTGGTCAGGAGGTTTTGCCCCATCGACAAATTTGGCGAGAACCTCCTCAAAATCGCCATGAAAAAGCTCGACCTCAGTGCCCGGGCCTTTGACCGCATCCTCAAAGTGGCCCGCACCATCGCGGACCTAGCCGATAGCGATCAGATCCAGCCGGATCACATCGCCGAGGCGATTCAGTATCGGAGTCTGGATCGGGAGAGTTGGGGGGCGTGAGGGGGAGGGATGCCAAATCAGCGTCAGAGTGGTTACGGCTTAGGGGAAGATTACAATAGGAATGTATTATTTCTAGAATGCGCCCTGTTTTTGAAAAAGAAAACCTACCTCATTTCCCTCCCTAC
>CAZFPQ010000046.1:0-34577 GCA_964521065.1 uncultured Bacteroidia bacterium
AGTTAAGGGAGTTAAGGGAGTTAAGGGAGTTAAGGGAGTTAAGGGAGTTAAGAAACTGATTATTAACTTTTTAACCTCTTAATTTTTTAACTTTTCAACTCCAACGCCGTATTCGACCTTCTTCTGACTAAGCCCTTATTCACCAAGCAAGGAATCTAATTCAACCTCCGTAAGGGCGGTCCCTTGGGGCCAGCCCTTTTTTCTCATCTTGGCGACTAGCTCAGGGGATACTTCTTGCCCCCCCCTTGAAAAAGCGTTGCGGAGATAGGTCATCAAATCCACAAGGTCACGGTCACTGAGGTCAGAATTTGTTGCAAAGCCTGGCATGTGCGCCGCATAATTCAAGGTATCCTCCCCTCTCACCAAGGGGCCCCTTAGTCCATGTAACAGCACCAAGGTCAATTCTTCTGGTGAGCCACCAATAATGGGGGAATTCATCAATGGGGGAGCCAGGGCCGTTTGCCCTTGTCCCATAGATCCATGACAACTCACGCAGTACTGACGAAATAGGTTCAAGCCTTTGGTGCGGACGTCTGACCAGTGGACCGCTCTCGTCAACATGGGGTTGGGGGAATCTTTTTGCTCCGCTACTTTGATGCTTTCATAAAGTCCCTTGCTCTCGCGCTGAGCGATAGACCAAAAGATCTCATCCCCACTTTGCTCAGACCGACCCAAGCCACTGAAAGCCAATTCATCCAGAATGGGATCTTGTTGTCCCTTTCCCGCAATATTGAGGTAAGCTTGCCAACGGGCTTTGCGCTCTGGAATGAGCCGAGGCAAAGCCAGCGCCAAATAGGGAAGAATTTCAGATGGGGAATCATCGCTCAAGAGGTGCCTCCAGGCTAGTTTATTTGCAGGTAAGGAATCCTTTGCGATCAGGTAGAGTGCTGCTTTGGGAAGGGCAGTGCTCGAATGTCTAAGCGCCTCATTCAATACAGAGTCCGTGATAGCTCCTCGGCCTTCCAGGGTCCAAAAGGCATGCAAAGCTGTCGGCAAAGCCTCGTTTTGAATCAGTGATGCCAACTTTTCGTTGAGTCCATTTGCCTCTCGGATCATGAGTTCCTGTTGGGCTCTTACCCTGGTCCACGCATTCCTGCTAGAAAGAGCCGTGAGTAGTTGGTCGATTGAAGTTTGAGAAAAGCGAGGCCAGCTCTCCCCTACCCCACCTTCTGGCTTGATGACCAAAATTCTGCCCTGATTGATGAGCGTGTCATACTTCCGGTCCAGGATTTCTTCTCGCAAATAGCTGGTCATATAGGCCTGATGCTGAATCACCCCTCGGTGCATGTCAGCCACGTATAGCCATCCATTTGGCCCCACTCGGAGGTTTACTGGGCGGAAAAATGGGTCCCGGCTGCGCAAGAATTCTGTATCTAAGGCTGAAGGAGAGGCGGTGGTTCGCCCCGCTTCTCTTGTTAAGTCTAGATGCTTAATCAAATTCCCCTCTGGAATGGCTATGAAAGCATCTCCTTGATAATCAGCGGGAAATTCTCCTCCGAGGTAGATGCAGGGCCCACAAGAAGAGGAAGCCCGTTTGATTCTTCCCAGGGAATCTAAAAGACCGCTCTGATAGCCGCGATTGACCAAGTTAGGTACCCAAGGGTGGATGTCTTGGGTGGGACTTAGCACTTGGTTAATGGAGACTTTGGGCTTAAGATATAGGTTGAGCAAGGCCGCTTGGGGCAGAACCTGATCGCCCATTAGCAGGACCGAATTGTTGTTGTAGCACAAGCGCCCTTCTTCGTCTGCAGTAATGCCCCATTGCCCTCGGCGGGCGGTATACCCTCGTTCCCATTTGCCCTCTCTGAGGCGATAGCGAAGGTTGCTATTGGCGCTGTAGATCCAATTGTCGAGGTTGAGTAGCAACCCATTAGGCTGATGTTCAATGTTCCCCGCATCCACGTAATTTGAGTCAACCAGGGTTCGCTTACCGACTTGGTCATCTTCAATTTCTACAAACCAAAGATTGGGAGGTTCTGCGTAGAGTAAGCCTCCATAAGCAAGGCAAATAGCACGTGGAGCTTTGAGGCTGTCGAGAAACACAGTCTTTCGGTCACTGATCCCATCCTGATCTTGGTCTTCCAGAATTAGGATACGGCTCAGTGGATCTTCTTCTCCAGTCCCCTCAATATTCTGCATGTAGGTCTGCATTTCTACTACCCAAACCCGTCCCTGCTCATCAAAATCTATCGCCACAGGAGCTATCACGTCTGGTTCAGCCGCAAAATATCTGACTGAGAATCCAGGCGCTATTTCATAATCATCTCCTAAAACAAGCTCTTTGCTTCTGTTTTCACAGCCAATGTGCATTGCTAGCAGCCAAAGTACTCCTAGACAGTAGATCCATGGGTGTCGCATGTGCAGTCCGCGATTTATATTAAGCCTCAAATATACGAGGGAAAGCGGACCCCTGTACGGCAATTTTGGGTTTTAGAATAGCACGAAAAACCCAAATCCCTGCTAGTTCATGCGCCATACCTCATGTCCCAAGCGCTGTAGGTGTAGAGTCCCTGGCTCAAATTCAAAACTCAACCACCCCAACCAAATTTTTTCATCCGTCCGAAACCGGATCCATACCCGTTTTCCCTTACGTAACTCCCGTGCATAAAATTCCCAGCCTGCTGACAAATTATTTCCATACCCCAGCCAGGCGAGCTCAAGCCCACATCCTTGCACCCAATGATATGCTCCCTCCGGCGGAGTACTTATCGCGGCATCCGTCCAGATGGGGGTATAGCTATCGTATGTGTTGTGGTTGGGGCAAAGCATCTCCACGTGCTGCTTGGCTACTAGGTGGTAGATGTGACTTCCACTTGAGGAAGGTACGTCATCGGTACCCTCATAATAGACTCCTCCTTCAAATTCAGGAATTCCATCATGATCTAAATCCAAGTTGAGGACAGGTACTTCTGGCGTTGGGACGGTATAGTAATCTACTTGGGCAGACAGGCAGCCCCCCCAGATCACGAGTAACAAGAATAGTGGTCTCATGTCCAAGAGATCCACCTTTGGCCCATTTTTCACACGGGCAAATCAAAAAAAGTCTATGGGAGCCTAGACATGGATCAGACTTTAAGCATCGATCTCCATAACCCAAGCTCCCCTGATCTCAAACTCACTTAGGCGTCCATTCCCTCTTTGGTGGGTAAACCGGCATCTTCCCAAGCCAAAATGCCTCCGCTAAGGTTAATGGTCTTAGCAAAACCTTTGGAAGCCATGTATTGGCAAGCTCTTCCACTACGAGCACCACTGCGGCAATTGATGTAGTAGGTCTTCCCTGGATCCAGGGCAGCAACTTTTTCAACAAATGAGGGATCGTTGATGTTGATCAACTGAGCTCCTTCGATGTGGCCAGCTTCATATTCTTCAGGGGTGCGAACGTCTAGCAAGACAGCTTCTTCATTGCCCTGATATTCGGCTTGATAAGCCTTGGGATCTAATTCGCGGTAACTCATGAACCTGTAGTTTTATCGGTCAAATTAATTGAAGGGGCCAAGTTACGGACTTTCTGTTTAAGCGGATAAGTCTGAGTCATCTGCCCCACTGATTAGCACTACAAAAAGATGCATTTGAGCTTTCTTTAAGGTGAGTTTGAGACCTGAGATAACGAGGGGATATGTCGCGACATGCATCCATCACTGGGTTTTAGCTGACTACAGAAGAAAAAATAGGCTGTTTCCAATGCCTTGATGATTGGTACTGACTAACCCGAAATGCTTACTTTTACCTATTCAGTCTGCCAAACCATATTCATTTCTCCTGGCTAGCATGCTTATGAACAAACACCTCTTCCCCCTGATTTGCCTGCTCCTTCTGGGGCCGAGATTAGCTTTCTCCCAAGATTTCAATCCAGAAGCTTATCTAGAAGAAGTATTTGAACTCATCGAAAAACACTCCATCAAGCGAGATTCGGTGGACCTGACCATGTTGAGGGATTCGGCTTTGTATAAAGCTCAAGACGCAAACATGCCCTCTGACTGCTACCCGGTTATTCAGTGGGTGCTGCGATCCTTAGGAGATCGTCACAGTTTCTTCATGTCTGCTGAGAGAGCCGAAGAGTGGAAAAAGCCCAAAACTGAAGAGGCGCAAGGACCCCCACCAGATTTTTATACCTTTAGTGGGAAACGCATGGGGGACTACGGCTATGTTCAAATGCGTGGGTTTGGCAGTGGCAATGGTCGAGACAATATCCGCTATGCCGATAGTCTTCAGAATTTGCTCCGGAGCCTTGCTACCTCAGAGCTAAAGGGCTGGATCCTAGATTTGAGGCAAAATGGGGGAGGAAACTGCTGGCCTATGCTCGCAGGAATTGGCCCCTTACTTGGTCATGGAATATGTGGCTATTTCTTAGACGCCCAAAACAGGAAGGTTGCTTGGTCTTACAAAAATGGCTCATCCAGGGCCAGAAAGACCAAAATTTGTAAAGTGAGAGGTAAGCCATTTGCCCTACAGGATGAACTCCCCGTAGCCGTACTTTGGGGTCCAGGCACAGCGAGTTCGGGCGAGATTGTGGCCGTCGCTTTTATCGGGCGCGAGAAGATGAAAAGCTTTGGCCAGCCCTCTTATGGTTTAACTACAGGCAATGGAACCTTCACCCTCAGCGATGGGGCCAAGGTCTTTCTGACCAGTTCCATTTACGTCGACCGAAATGGGCAGCAGTATGGAGGCCAACTGGAACCAGATGTGGTGGTAAAGCAAGAAGAAGGAGAAGAAGATTTGGCCTTAGCTGAAGCCCAAGCTTGGCTTAAACAGCAGCCTTAATCTACAATTCATCATCCTATGTCCCTCTATCAAAAAGTCGCCGACTTCGGCTCAAAGTTCATCAAGCGCCCTACCCTCTTCAAGTATGGCTTCAACCTCTCCCCCATGTACCGCCGTAGCACGGCCAAGATCACTCAGGTCTCCGAGGATTTGAGTCAGGTAAAGATCGTGCTGCCCATCAGCTATAAAAACCGCAACTACGTCAATTCCATCTTTGGCGGGAGCATGTTCTCGGCCGTGGATCCTATCCCCATGGTTCAGCTGATCAATATCTTAGGGGATCAGTATGTGGTTTGGGACAAATCTGCCCAAATAGCTTTCAAGCGGCCTGCCCGTGAAAACCTATACGCTACTTTTATTTATGAGTCGAGCGAGCTAGAGGAGATCAAAAACCGCGTGGCCCAAGAAAAGGAAATTGAGATCGTGAAGACGACCCAACTGACCAATCAGGAAGGATCAAAGGTGTTTTGCGAGGTACACAAGACTATCTACGTCGCTGACAAAGCTTTTTACAAGGAAAAGCGGAAAAAGGCAGAGACTAAGTAACGCTCATGCAAAGCGTCCTTCATTACTCTATGCATCTACTGGTGCCTTTGCTATTTGCCTGGCTTTGCGCTCCTAAAAACTGGAAAAGAGCCTATCTCATTCTACTCGCTACCATGCTGGTAGACCTAGATCACCTTCTGGTCGATCCAATTTTCCGAGCCGATCGCTGCAGCATCCATTTTCACTTGCTGCATCGCTACGAAATCTGGCCTATCTACTTGGGTATGATCCTATTCAGGTCCCCTATTCGATGGATCGGGCTGGGTTTAACATGGCACATGCTCACCGACTTGGCGGATTGCCTGATGACTTTTTCAAATTGTGCGGCTTGTCTAGAGGGAGCTCCTGCGGAGGAATTGGTAAGAAGGATTGTTCACTTTTATCAACGCTATTTTTCCATGTAGTCGATAGCGCTAAATCAATCATTCGTCCAATATCTCAACTCCCAGCCTTTCAAAGGCTTTTAAGTAGGTAAACAGAAGAAACCGAGCAATGAGATTGGCTTAAATCACTGATTATCAGAACCAATTCATCTCACCTCTCCCCTCTAACGTCTCGCTTCCTACTTAATACTCCTTTTCCCCAAACTCGCTCTTGATGAATTTGACCTGATCATCGCGGGAATTGATCCGGTAGCTGAGGGTCAATAATACTCGATCTACTTCGTACACGTAGTTGGTGGTGGTGAAAAAATTGTCCCGCACGGTAGTGATCCGCTGCTCATTGCTCTCCAAGAGTCCCATGTCAATGCTCAACCACTGCAAGGCCAGAGACCAGCGCCCCTCTTGGAAGCTTTTGGTCAAGGTAAGACTGGGGTTGTAGAAACGAGAATCTACCCCCTGAGCCGTCACCCGCTCAGAAAGGTAATTGAAGCCGGCCTGCAACTTAAAGGAGGCGGGTAGGTCCACCTGGGCATTGGCATTGATGGAATAAATGAGATTGGCTGTATTGATCTCGTCGCCAAAAAGGGTTCCCTGAATTTGGTATTGGTAGACGTTGCCTCCCAGGTACACCTGCAGCCATTTGGTGGGATATATCTGGCTGCCCAATTCTACCCCTAGGGCCTGGGCTTGCCCAACGTTGGTGTAGATCCGATTTAAAATGGAGTCGTTGAAGACGGTATTAACCCGATTGATGACGTTTTGGATGTTCCGTAAGTAGCCCGTCACAAAGAGTGAATTGTCTCCCCAGTTCTTGATCAATCCAACTTCTACCAAGTCAATGAATTCTGGCAAGAGCTCTGCATCGCCTTGTTCCAAGGTTTCATTGTGCTCTCTCTCCGGAAAGGGAGTCATCTTAAAGGTAGTAGTCCGCTCAATTCGTCGGCTGTAGCCTGCTTTTATCCGCCAATCTTTTCCCAGATCGTATAGGAGATTGAGGGTGGGAAAAGGCTGGATGATTTGATACAAGTAAGTCGTATCTGGCTGGGCCAAACTCACCCTTCGGTCCATGTACTCCAGCCGTAGTCCGGCGTTGTATTGGAGTCGCTTCCACTGTCCATAGAACTGGGTGTAAAGGCTATGAATCTGGCGCCGCAGCTCAATGCGGTTGGTAAACAAGGGATTTTCAACAAAGCGACCATTTTCCAAGTCCCGATCCAGGTAGAGAAAGTCACCGGGGTGAAACAAAAATCGGTACTGGTAGCCACTCTCCCAATTCACTTCTCCCAGCTTTTGTTGGTAGTCGAGTTTGACCCGAAAGCCATCAAGGGGATTGTCGTTGGTGTTGAACTGATACTGCAGGGTATCGGCTACGTTGGGCCAAGCGAGGCTGGCGTTGTCGGTGGGGCCACCGAGCAGGGTCCGCTCGTAGAGTGCGGAAGCCCGTAAGTTATTTCCCTCTTTGATATCCCAGGTATAATCTAAGCCACCAATCAAGAAATCCCCCTGCCGTACCCGCAAGTTTTCGTTGAAATAGGTCAGGCTATCTAAGACTTCGACCCCACTCAACACGGTGCCCGTTTGCTGAAAGAGATCCCAATAAGCCTCGGGACCTAAAAAACTGTTCCCAGGCACTAAGCTTCGCTGTTGAGTCGCATATAGGATGTCAGCCGTACGGTATTGGGTCCGATCTCCAGCTAGGAAACTCAGCGCAAAGCTGTGATGCGTATTCGGGCGGTAATTGATGGAAGCTCGGACAGAGTAGCGCTCCCGGTCAAAGCTTCGCTCACCAACAGAGGGGAACTCGGTCAGGGTATCTCCAAGGTAGGTATTCACATAGCCGACCCGACGCCCCGCAAGGTCATCTCGGTTGTAATCCAAGCCCAGCGAGAGGTCCCAGGCCGCTTTGCGCCAGTTGAGGGTGAGGTCTGCGCCGTATCGTCGACTGGCTTCCGCATTGCCGTAGGGCTCGATGCTGGGAGCCCCTAACAGGCCATTGACTTGCAGGTAGAGGCCATCTGCGGCCCCTTTTCGGGTGGTGATGTTGATGATACCGGCTGCGCCATCAGGGTCATACTTCGCCGAAGGGGTGGTGAGGATTTCGATGTTTTTAATGCCATTGGCGGGCAGTTGATTCAGAAAACTGCTCGGGTCTCCCTGAAATTGCCTTCCGTCAACCATGATCAAAAAGCCCTGACTGCCCCGCAAGGATATCTCTCCTTGGCCATTCACCGACACGCCAGGCAAGTTTCGGAGCACGTCGACCGCAGTGCCTCCTCGGGCAGCATCAAATTGCTGAGCATCATAGACCTGCCGATCGATGCGGTGGAAGCTTTGGCTTTCTCGGCCTGTGATTTCAATTTCTTCTAGCAGCCTAGCTGTAGGTTGTAGAGTCAAGGACCCCAGGGATCGCTGTTCGTCTGCCGCGAGTCCAGAGACAGCTTCGAATTGTGCTTCATAACCCAGGAAGCGAAGCTCCAGGTAATAGTCTCCTGCTGAGAGCGAAGAGAGGCTAAATCTACCTAGGGAATCCGTCAGGGTGCCTCCGACTTGGCTGCTATCTGTTTCAGCAAAAATGGCCACCGAGGCGTAGCCGAGGGGGCTTTGCTCCATTCCATCCAGGATCTGGCCGCTCAGTTGCGAATTTTGGCCTACGGCTGGCATCCAAGGACCCACCCATAACACCAGTCCAAGTATAGAGCTTCGCGTAAAAAAATAGAAAAAGGGATTTGATGGCTTGCTGTTCATGGAACGAAGATCCCGATTTAGTTTTAAATAGGTTTAAACACATCCTAAGAGACCGTGTCTATTGGTCCAATTTAGTAGGACGCATACAAAGCTGTTGCATTCTTATCCCATTTGACCTCACATATCTCCTTTTTATTGATTCATATGGAGTCCCAAAGTGATAAAGAGTTTTTTTCCTATAAAAACCCAGTCAAAACAGCTTACCATCTCATTAGTCCCCTTTGAGAAACAGGCAAATACTTATTCCTCTCATTTTGAAACGGAATTTCTCAGTCTGAACATTTTTAGCCCAAAAGGTTGACAAAATCGAACTTTATGCCCATGCTAGACGTCCAATCCATTCGACGCTAATCCTAAAAAGCTATGGATCCCATCCTCATTGCAGAAATCGCCATCGTAGGCCTCATCATCTTGGGGCAATTTTACGTCTTCGTCCGAAACCTGGGAGCCATCTCCCAATTGCGCAAACTTTTCCCCCGCTCTACTCAGCTTGAAGTCACCGAAGAAGCCCAGGTCGATCTGGAGTACACCGACACCATCACCGTGCCCCAGATCAAAGATCAGCCCCGCTTTAGCACCGCCTTTCGCGAGGTGATCCACATGACCAACGAATACCTGCGCCGCAACAAAGGAGCATCGCAAGGTGAACGTCTCCAAGAAATCGCGGTACACAAGTCCGATTCCATGGAGGAAGCAGTAGAAACCAACTTGCCACTCCCCTTGTACATTGGCCTCTTTGCCACCTTTACCGGGGTGATCATCGGCTTGATCAAAATCGCCTATACAGGCGTCACCGATGCAGCCATCCAATCCTTTATCGGTGGGGTAGTCATCGGCATGATCGGTTCTGCCATCGGCTTGATCCTCACCGTGCGAGCCAACCACGTCTTCAAAGTGGGCAAAGAGGTGAGGGATGCTGGGATTGAGGAATACTTTCAATTCCTCCGTACCAAGGTCATTCACCCTGAGGCAGCTCCTGTGCAAGGCACCGTCAAAGGTTTGCGTGAATCGCTCTCTGCTTTTCAGTCTGGCTTTGTGCAGTATCAGGGGCAAATGAACGAGTCTCTGACCGATACCTTGCGCCTATTCCGCGAGCTCAAGGACGTTTTCAAGCAGATTCGCTCCCTTGAACAAGAAATCAAAGGTATTGGCAGCTCCATTCGTAACAACGACGACTTACTCGAAAAGCAAGTAGCCTATCTCAGCTCTTATCAGCAGAAGGCCGAAAGCTTTAGCCTTAAGCTCGGTGACCATTTCAAGAAAGTGGATCAACAGGTGGAGACCCTGGTAGATCAGAACATCCAAGCCCTAGAAAGCAGTACCCAGACTGCCTACCTCAAGATGGACCAATACTTGGCTACCTTAGAAGGAAGCGACCGCGAAAGCATGGCCAAAGCCTTGACCCAAGATTTAGCCAAAATCAAAGACGAGGTCCAGACCTTACAGGAAAAAAGCGTTTACATCAATGCCCAACTTTTGGACCGAGTCAGCCAAGACGAACAAAGCCGCAAAGTGCTGAGTGCCACCGTCAACCAGCTTAATCAGCGACTCACCCAACTCGATAAAGAAGGCAGGGGATTCATGGCTACTCCTGCCGGGCAAGTTTTCATTTACACCGGAATCGGAGCTTTTATCCTAGGCATATTCGGGGGAGCCATGTTCATCATGCAGTCTTTTGGAGTAATGTAAGCGGAGGTATTGAGAGCTTGAGATATTGTGAGAGTGGGAGTTTGAGACAGATTGCCCAATATTACTCGCCTCCGATGTTGTTCGTCCTTCAGACAAGTAAGGGGATATACAATTTTAGAAAACAATGAAAAAAGATAGCAGCCGCCTATTCTGGGTAAGTTACGCCGACCTGATGACCGCTCTGTTCATCGTGGCCCTTGCCCTGTTTGTATTGAGTTACAAGATGTTCAAGATGCGTGCTGAGACCTTGGAAACCACGGAAGAGGAGCTTCGGGTACGTAGCCTGGAACTGAACCAGCAAAGTCAAGCCCTGGAAGAGCTGAAACGGCGATTGAGTGAGGAAGAAATGTACGCCAGCAGCTTGATCCAAGAGCTAAACGAAGAAAAAGCGCGCTTGATTGTCATGGAAGAAGAGTACAAAAAGCTGCAAGAGATTCAGAAAGCCATCGAGTCCCTCGACCCCCGCTATTTTGTATATCAGCCTGCCTACAAGCGACATGTATTAAGGGCTCAGGTTCAATTTCCTAAGGGGCAAAGCAACATTCCCAATACCTATGAGCAGACCCTCATCGAAGCGGGCCGTGCCTTGGAAGGACTGGTACAAAAGCTGGAACCCAACGACAACGTAAAGTACCTCTTAGTCATCGAAGGCATGGCCTCCCGTGATAGTTATAGCCGAAATTATGAGTTGAGCTACGAGCGAGCTCTGTCGCTTTTCCGGCTATGGGAAGAAAAGGGGCTTCAATTTGACCCAGGTAGGGTTGAAGTCATGATCTCTGGGTCTGGCGAAGGCGGGGTAGGCCGTAACCCTTTAGATGAATCTAAGAACCAACGATTCCTGATCCAGATCATACCAAAAATTGGCGAGCTGAAAGCCATCGACTTCTCTGCCCCGGGAGATACCCTGCCTTAGGGAGGCGAGAGACGGGATACGAGAAGCGGGACAGGAATTGTGATGGGTATAACATCGAGAATGACAATTCAGGTCACATTTCGATGTTTGAGCTATTTACGCAGCTGCATCAATCGAATATTCGGCTATATTGAGTAGGTAAGATTCAACCTAAAATCTATAACCCTCAAATGAGATCATTCCTCACTACCCTACTCTGCTTCGGCTTTGCCATAAGCCTTCAAGCCCAAAGTTTTGCCCCACGCATCCTGAATTTTTCTAAGAAAAAACTGTCCTACATTACCCTCAATGATGGAACAGAACTAGAAGGAAATTTTCGCAAGGCTAAATACAAGAAAGGCCTGATGAAGGAAATTGTGCTAGAAGACACTACCACTGGTGAACAGCAAACCATCATGGCAGAAAATGTTGCGGCCATGCGTTTGGTCCCCAGTGCCTGGGGAAAAATAGCAGCTGCCTCTGAGTCCAATAGCTCTTTAGCGGAAAGCGCCAAGCGCGACGATGCCATGTTTGCCCTCAAGCGAGATTACGTCTATTTCGAGACCGCGCAACTTTCAGACAAGAAGAACACCTTCGTGCTCCTCCAGCTCGTCAATCCAGGCTTCGAGGGCAAAATCAAGGTATTTGATGATCCTTATGCCCAAGAAACGGGGGGCTTAGGTGTAGGAGGAGTGCAAATGACAGGAGGCTTTCTAAAATCCTATTACTTCATCCAAGACGGCAAGGCCATCAAAATCAAGAAAGGCGATTACAAAGATGAGTTCCAAAACATCTTTGGAGACTGTCCTGCTTTAGAAGCAAAATTCAAAAAGGTGGACTGGAAAGATTTTCCCGCCCACGTATTTACTCACCTACAAGAATGTGATTAACTAAAGGGAAAACTTAGCTACCTAAGAGGCTGTTTAGGTTTTGGGGTTTCGAGCCCAAACGCTGGATTTTTTGGTTCTGACAAGCAGATTTTTTGAGGAATAGCGAGCTATTTCGAGAAAAATCGGCGCGGTCAGGTTCAAAAAAGACAAGTTTTGGCCGTAAACTCAACATCCAAACAGCCTCTAAGTAAACGGACATAAGAAAAGCGGCAATCGAAGTACGGGGTATGTAGCTGTATTCACCCTTAAATCCATAGCCCGTACCGCCATACCCCGAGTTTTCTGTCCAAGTACTTAAATACATTGGAGGGAGGATCGAGTCACAATCGATCCTCCCTCCAACCTTGATAAACCCCGATAGCTTATCCACCATAACGCTCAAACCAGCCCAGTATATAAGCAACTTTGGCGATCAACTGACTTGGTTTAGCTGCTATTCCATGGCTAGCCCCAGGAATGCGTACCATAGCGGCATCGACGCCGCGCAACTTGAGGGCAGCGTAGTATTGCTCGCTTTCAGCAATGGGGGTGCGGTAATCTTCTTCTCCAGTTAACAACATGGTAGGAGTATTCACATCGCCAACCAAAGAAAGAGGAGACCGGTCTAGGTACTGTTGGGTATGTGCGGGATCCCATGGCAAACCAGGGAACCAATACTTGTAAAAAAAGGCGGGATTGTCTGCGTAGAGTACAAAGCTGTACCAATTGATCACCGGCTTAGCGACTACTGCAGCTTTGAAGCGATCGGTCTTGCCAATGGTCCAAGCGGTTAGGACCCCTCCCCCACTGCCTCCTGTGATGAAGAGTTCATCTTCATCGATGTAACCTTGTTGGATCACGGATGTAACACCGGCCATAAGGTCATAAAAATCTTCAGAAGGGTAGTTGTGGTGGATCAGGTTGCCAAACTCATACCCATAGCTGGTACTCCCTCTTGGATTGGCGTAGAAGACCACATAGCCTGCGGCAGCATAAAGCTGCATTTCGGCAGAAAAACGAGCCCCGTAATTGGCGAAAGGACCGCCGTGAATTTCCAAGATTAGGGGGTATTTTTTGGAAGGGTCAAAATTCGGTGGCTTGACCAACCATCCTTGAATGCGGCGGCCATCAAATGATGATTGGTACCACATTTCTTCTACCGCCCCTAGCTTTTTATGAGCAAATAAACCTTTGTTCAAATAGGTCAAGCGGCCATTGTTTCCGCTGGGATAGGTGGCCACGCCAACCTCTGCAGGGTGCTGAGTCCCCACCAAGGTATAGGCCAAGCGGCCATTTTGAGAAACAGAAAACTCCCCTCCGCTGTAAGGACGCCCCAAAGAAAGTCCTCCTACTCGTGAGACCAGATCAGTGACCTTGCCTTCTGTGCTAAGGTGTCCTAAATGGGTATCGCCGAATGAATTGTATTGGAAATACAACCCACGGCTGCCATGATGCCATTTAAGGTCATCGAAATTCCGGTCTAAGCGATTGGGAATCAGTCGACTATCTCGAGTATTAAGATCCATGAGATAGGGCTGATCCTGCTGATAGCCACGATATTTTTCATCGTACCCTAGGTATGCCAGGTATCGCCCATCTGGTGATACCACCGGCTTGCGATCGGGTCCTTGCCGGTCGGTCAGGGGAGTTACCTCTCCTGACGCCAAGCGTAGCAGGTATATCTCGGTATTATTGGGATCCAGGGTCCGGTCTTGATGCCGATTAGCGGAAAATACCAGGGCCTTGCTGCTAGGCATCCAACAAAAATCCATGCTGTGCTCATAAGGTCCTCGGGTGATCTGGCGTACATGTCCGCTAGCAAGATCGGTCAGGAACAATTGTGTGTAACCAGCGGTCAGATATCCTTTCCCATCACTCCGATATTTAAGGGAGTTGATGTAGATAGGTTCTGCTGCCCATTGGGCTCCAGCAGGTTTTGGAGGCAGGTCAACCAATTGAGCCGGTTTTTCGGTTACTTTCATCGCAAAGGCCAATTGGCGGCCGTCTGGCGACCAGCGCACTCCCTGAGGCGTACCGGTTAAGTTGCTCAGGCGCTGCAGGGCGCCCCCTTCGATCCAATACACATAGATCTGGGTACTTCCGTCTCGGTCCGAAAGAAAAGCCAATCGGGATCCATCGGGAGACCAAGTCACGGACCAGTCTCGGTGCTTTCCTGTGCTAATAGGACGATGATTTTGGCCCGAATAATCAACCATCCACAGGTTGCTGAGATTTCGGTCCGTCATGATGTCCTTGAAATTCTGCTGGTAAACAATCTTTGTCCCCTCTGGATTGATCTGGGGATTAGATGCATACTTGAGTTCAAATACATCTAGCAATTCGAGGCGCTCCGAAGGAGATTGCCCTAGGAGGGGCATCACGGCCCATAAAATCAAGATGGTAAAGCTAACGCGCATAAATGTTCACATATAGTTCCAAGCCCTTAGGAATACGAAAAAATAACATGTCGCTTTTACTTAGGAATTTTGTTCCAGATCAAAGAAGGAAAACTGGCCTTAGCGAGTCGAAGATTCCGACCTCTCGGAGCTAAGGTGCGAAACAGTGGGATTAAGGGCCCCACTGCTGAACCAGTGACGAAGACATGGGACAAAAGGCCAAGCAAAAAGGCATAACTTATTTTTTGAGTGTTCCTTAGGCTATTTCTTTGCATCATAAGCCAAAAAGATGCCGGAAGTTGTTTCTCTTAAATAAAGAGTCCTGACCGTTACCGATCAGGACTGATGCAATCACTTCCTTCAAGAACTTTTAAAGCTATTTGACCGCCACCTACCACCGCTTAAACCGCTCAAAAGCCGCTTGATTCAGGGCTTCCCGATGATCGGGGTGTGCAATCTCAATCAGGGCCCTGGCGCGCTCTTTGAGGCTTTTGCCATAGAGGTTGGCCACCCCGTACTCAGTTACTACATAGTGCACATGGGCCCGGGTCGTGGTCACACTGGCACCTTCCTTTAAGAAAGGAACAATCTTAGACTCACCGCGCCGTGTGGTAGAGCCAAGGGCAAAGATGGGTTTGCCCCCTGGAGAAAGTGCCGCTCCCCGGATGAAGTCCATTTGTCCCCCTACTCCAGAGAACTGGCGAGGCCCAATAGAGTCCGCACATATTTGCCCCGTCAAGTCAATTTCAATGGCGCTGTTGATAGCGGTAACCTTGGGGTTTTGGCGAATGATGTGGGTATCATTGGTGTAGGCCGCATCTTTCATGACCACCATGGGGTTGTCGTCGATGAAGTCATATACCCGTTGGCTGCCCATCACAAAGGTAGCGGTTACCTTGCCCGGCAATACCGCTTTTTGCTCTCCAGTTACGATGCCCCGGTCCACCAGGTCAATCAGTCCATCGGAGAACATCTCCGTATGCACCCCCAAATGACGCCGATTGCCCAGCTGTTTTAACACCGCATCAGGAATCCCGCCAATTCCCATTTGTAGGGTCGCGCCGTCTTCCACCATGTCTGCGATATAGGTTCCGATTTTGGTCTCTATCTCTGAAATGGGGCGAGGAAGCACCTCATGGATGGGGTAGTCTACTTCTACGGCATAGTCAATTTCCAGCATGTGAATCATGCCGTCGCCATGCGTACGCGGCACGCGCGGGTTGATCTCAGCGATCACCAAGGGAGCTGCTTCCAAAGCACCCAAAGTCACGTCCACCGAAGAACCCAAAGAGCAATAACCATGCTTATCAGGTGGGGATACCTGAATCAAGGCTACATCCAGCGGCAAGACTTTGCGCCGGAATAGATTGGGCATTTCGCTCAAAAATACCGGGATGTAATCGGCATAACCCTCCTGAACGGCCTTACGCACATTGGATCCCACGAACATGGCCTTGTGGAGAAAAGCCTCCGCATACTTGGGCTCAGTGTAGGGAGCGGATCCTTCGGTGTGAATATGGATCAATTCTACGTTTTCCAGCTCTTGATAGCGCTCACAAAGGGCATCTACCAAGCGGTGAGGCGTCATGGATACACTTTGGATGAATACCCGGTCACCAGACTTGATCAACTTAGCGGCCGCTTCCGCAGAGAGAAAGGTGGTTTTTTCGAGGACGTATTTCATGTTTTTATATGCTAATTGTTATGATCAAATAGAAAACTTAGCCTAGGAAGCTCAGCAAAATACCCGCGGCAATGGCCGAGCCAATTACACCTGACACATTGGGAGCCATGGCGTGCATCAGTAAGTGGTTGCTGTGGTCATAACGCAGGCCTTCGTGCTGCACTACCCTCGCGCTATCCGGCACAGCGGAAACACCCGCTGCACCAATCAAGGGGTTTATTTTGTCGTCTTTGGCCAAAAACAGGTTCATGACCTTGGCAAAGGTGATACCCCCTGCCGTGGCGATGATGAAGGAAGCTGCACCCAGTACGAAGATCAAGATGGATTGCTCCGTCAAGAAAACGGAAGCCTGGGTAGAGGCCCCCACCGTGACCCCCAGTAAGATGGTCACAATGTCGATCAAAGATTTACGAGCCGTATCTGCCAAGCGATGGGTCACGGTAGACTCCTTGAGTAGGTTGCCAAAGAAGAGCATGCCTAGCAGTGGCAGGGCACTTGGGGCCAAA
Source organism: uncultured Bacteroidia bacterium (assembly GCA_964521065.1). Lineage (GTDB taxonomy): Bacteria > Bacteroidota > Bacteroidia > J057 > J057 > CAYVAP01. The sequence goes on from CAZFPQ010000046.1 coordinate 16,472, forward strand.
AAGGCCGTGAGCAAAAGGCCGAGGATCGGAAAAATGATTTTCTCTTGCTGGGTTACCGCTCTAGGTGGCTTCATGCGGATACGGCGCTCTTTTTCACTGGTGAGTAGGCGCATGATGGGCGGCTGGATCACAGGGACCAGGGCCATGTAACTATAAGCCGCGATCGCGATCGGGCCAATCAGATTCTGGGTTCCATTGAGACCATTGGCCAATTTAGAAGAAAGGAAAATCGCCGTAGGGCCATCCGCTCCGCCAATGATCCCAATAGCCCCCGCCTCAGCCGGGAGAAAGCCCAAAAAGATGGCTCCTAGAAAAGTCAAAAAGATGCCTACCTGAGCCGCTGCTCCCAATAGCATCAGCCTCGGACTTGAGATCAAGGTAGAGAAGTCTGTCATGGCCCCAATACCCAGAAAGATCAACGGAGGATATATCCCCTTGGCAACTCCCTGGTACAGGTAATTCAGTACCGATCCCTCCTCGTAAATCCCCAATTGAAGGCCTACATTTTCCATGAAGGGAATGTTGCCGATCAGGATGCCGAAGCCAATTGGCACCAGTAACAGGGGTTCATACTCATAGCGAATTGCTAAAAAGATGAACATCAGGCCTACGCCCAGCATGATGAAATGCCCAGGCGTGGCATTGGCGAAGCCCGTATATTGCCAGAAAGTTAATAGGCCGTCCATGAGATTGGGTTAGTGGTGAGGAGTCCAAGAAGATGACTCGCTGAATTTGGCTTTGCGTATTGAAGGCGTGAGGGTACCATGGCAGGATCTTGGAATGGTTGGGGCTGACTCTCTTCTATCCCTACGCCAATTCGATGAGGACTTGTCCTTGCAGGACATTTTCCCCCTCCGTGACTTTGATGGATTTGACTTCCCCCTCAGATTCTGCCAACACTTGGTTTTCCATTTTCATGGCTTCCATCAACAGTAAGACTTGATCCCTCTTGATCGAGTCGCCTTCCTTCACCTTCAGCTCAGTAATGGTACCTGGTAAAGGAGCCAATACATTGGCGACTTTACGAGAGCTCAAGCGCTGAGCTTGTTTGGAAGGAGCAGGAGTTTTGCCACGTACCAGCTTGGGAGTTTTGGGGGCTGGGGCTTGTTCTACCAATTCTATTTGATAGCGTGTTCCGTTCACTTCGACCTCAGCCAATTGCTGTTCTACTTTGTGAACGTTGACTTGGTAGAGGTTCCCATTGATTTTGAAGCTATAATCTTTCATCGCTTGAGGGATAGTTTGCCGATCGGCTGGTTGCTAACACCGTAAATTTTGCTGCTCCAAGGCGAATAGCGCCGGGATATCTGTTGAATGGTCAATCGGAGATCCTCTTCGTCATGGGCCTCGTTCAAGTACAAGTACAGAGCTGTGGCAATTGCTGCATTCACTTCTCCGGTCAAGACTGCTTGGGAGGTTTTTTCTGGGGGAGGAGGAGAATGGCCATTGCCAAAGTTTTCCTGAGCCGCTAAGACCATCTTTTTGGCCTCTTGCTCCACTCGGGTAATACTCCCCAATAGTTTCGGTAGATTCTGAAAAATCAGGTACAAGCTCAAAAGAACCAGGAAGACCACAGCGTATCCGAAGGCAGCTAAAAGGTATGGATTCATGATTTGATGGTTAATTTGTGTTTCGGAGGTTTTCACAATTTCCTCCCGAAAAAGGTGCAATCAACGGCTCTCCAAGTCCTAAAATCTCAGCATCTCAATATCTCACAAGGGTACATTGCCGTGTTTTTTAGGAGGATTTACCAGCTTTTTGGTGGCTAACACGCTCAATGCTCGAATGATGCGAAAACGAGTGTTGCGGGGCTCAATCACATCGTCGATGTAGCCGTATTCAGCTGCCTCGTAAGGACTGGCAAACTTGTTCCGGTATTCGGCCTCCTTTTCTGCGATGAAACGATCTTTCTCCTGGGGCTCTTCGATGTTTCGAAGCTCTTTGACATGCAGCACCTCAATCGCCCCTCTGGGCCCCATTACCGCTATCTCCGCGCTTGGCCAGGCATAGTTCACATCCCCCCGTAAGTGCTTGCTGCTCATCACGTCATAAGCACCTCCATAGGCTTTGCGTAAGATGACCGTCACCTTGGGTACAGTGGCTTCTCCGTAGGCAAAAAGCAGTTTCGCACCATGGGTGATGATGCCTTCATATTCCTGAACGGAACCCGGCAAAAAGCCCGGCACATCTACCAAGGTGATGATTGGCAGGTTAAAGGCGTCACAGAAGCGAACAAAGCGAGCGGCTTTCCGGCTGCTGTTGATATCCAATACCCCCGCCAGGTAATTAGGTTGGTTGGCCACGATGCCTACAGGCATACCATTGAAGCGAGCAAACCCAGTGACGACATTACGGGCATACTGTCGCTGAACCTCTAAAAATTCGGCCTCATCAACGATGCGATAGATGACTTCTTTGACGTCATAGGGCATGTTAGGTGAATCGGGTATGATTTCATTTAGGCTATCTTCTACCCGATCGATGGGATCGTTACAAGGCTGAACGGGAGGATCTTCCAGGTTGTTCTGAGGGAGGAAACTCAAGAGCTTTCTAATCATGGCCAGTCCATCTTCCTCATTGGGAGCCACAAAATGCGCTACTCCCGACTTGCTGGCATGGACCCTTGCCCCTCCTAAATCTGCTGCGCTGATCTCTTCTCCCGTGACAGTCTTGACCACTTTTGGTCCCGTCACAAACATGTAACTGGTATCCTCCGTCATGAGAATAAAATCCGTCAAGGCCGGTGAATAAACCGCCCCCCCTGCACAAGGGCCAAAAATCGCAGATATCTGTGGCACCACACCAGAAGCGTCGATGTTTCGCTGGAAGATGTCGGCATAACCAGCTAGAGATCTAACCCCTTCTTGGATGCGCGCACCCCCACTGTCGTTGATCGCAATGATGGGAGCCCCTACCTTCATCGCCTGATCCATGATCTTCACGATCTTGTTGGCGTAAGACTTCGAAAGCGATCCGCCAAACACCGTAAAGTCTTGAAAGAAGACGAAAACGGGTCGCCCGTCAATCGTACCATGTCCAGTAATTACCCCGTCAGAGAGGTACTTTTGCTTCTCCATACCAAAGTTGGTGGTATGGTGGGTGACGAACATGTCGTATTCTTCAAAAGACCCTTCGTCCAGCAGCATGGCAATGCGCTCCCGCGCGGTATACTTGCCTTTGGCATGCTGGGCTTCGATGCGTCTTTCTCCGCCGCCCAGGCGGGCTTGCTGGCGTTTTTCTACCAGCTCTCTGATTTTCAATTGATGGTCTGCCATGGATATGGGATAATAAACCTAGCGTGAGGTAAGAAGTGACCTAATCTGTTTGCTCGGGTGAGGGGCGTTCACAAAACTCGGTCAGGGTACCAAAGGTGGATTTGGGATGGAGAAAGGCGATGTTCAAGCCTTCCGCTCCAGGACGAGGCTTTTCGTCAATCAGGCGGACTCCCTGAGATTTGGCTTCATCCAGTGCCTGCTCCATGCCTGCGACGTGGAAAGCCAGGTGGTGAAGGCCTTCCCCACGCTTGTCAATAAATTTGGCGATGGGACCATCTTCGGCGGTGGACTCTAGCAGTTCGATCTTGGTCTGGCCTACTTGAAAAAAAGCGGTTTTGACTTTTTGATCGGCTACTTCTTCAATTCGATAACAGCTCAAACCTAGGGTCTTTTCGTAATATGCTACGGCTGTTTCTAGGTCTTTGACTGCGATACCGATGTGTTCAATATGGGTGATGTCCATTGCATTGGTTTTTCGAAGGTGAAATAACTAGGATAATTCCAAGCCTCGAATGAGTTTGGTCAGAGGCTTAGCGCTTTTAAGGGAGGAATGATGATGACTTTGGTCATTTGGGAGGTGGGAGGTAAGAAGTGGGAGATAGGACTTTTGAGGCTTGAGGATGAGAACTTGGACCCAAAAGGGGGATAGGTAGGCCGTTCCGTTTGGCAGGAAACTGCCCGACGATTTTTAATCAGTTAATCTTGCACGGGTGCTTAACCACTCAGGCGGGTTGGGTCGAAATCCGGCGGTTGGGGCGGCCTGTGTTTGGCCTGGGATTTCGAGCGTTTTTGCCTACTTTTTGCGCTCAAAAAGTAGGGCCCGCCGCAGGCGACACTCCAATTGGAAAAGACTGCAAAACAAAAAGCACCAACAACTTTAAAGACCCAAAAGTGAAGGATGAAGATATCACCAAATTGCACAGCCTAGGGTAAGGGATATGGAATAGGGCCTATTAATCCCCCTTTCCCATACTTCCTTACCCCGAATGCTTCTGTATCCTGGTATTTGCCTTTTCTTAACTACAGATCTTCACGGCCTCACCTAAGGCGGCAATCTTTTCTTCCTTGGTCTCCCCGGTAGGGATAAACTCATGGGCTAGATATCCATCAAACCCTGTAGCGCGAATGGCCTTGACGATAGCAGGGTAGAATAACTCCTGGCTTTCGTCAATCTCATGCCGACCCGGTACTCCTGCCGTATGATAGTGAACTAGGTACTCATGCTTATCTTGGATGGTACGGATGATGTCTCCTTCCATGATCTGCATGTGATAGATGTCGTACAAAATTTTGAAGTTGGCAGAGCCAATCTTATCACAGAGTTGAATCAAGTAATCAGTGGTATCACCCTGATAATCGGGATGGTTTACTTTGCTGTTCAGGGTCTCTGTAACCAGCATAACTCCCACTTCTTCGGCTTTCTTGACCAAAGGTTCCAGCCCTTTGGCAATCACATCCAAACTCTCTTGATCATCGCGACCTTCTCGGTTGCCGTTGAAGACGATCACATTGGGAACACCATTATCTGCAGCAGCTTCGATAAATCGCAAGTGCTTATCTGTATTTGCAGCAGCATAGGCAGGATCGTTGAAGCCATGCGTCAGCTTTTGGAAGCTCCCATCCATGCCGCAAGTAGGAGTGATGCCGTATCGTTTCAGGGTAGGCCAGTCCTCTTCAGAGGTCAAGTCGATGCCTACAATACCAAACTCTTGGCAAGCTTCACACAATTCTTCTAGGGAAAGGAAATTATAGCACCAGCGGCTGACCGCCTGTTTAAGTTGAGGAGTGGAATCAGTAGATGCAGAGTTTGCCATAAGGGGTGAAATGGTTAAAGGTAAGGCAGCCTGAGCGGCACCAAGTGAAATGAGTTTGAGGGCTTCGGAGCGAGTCATAGGAGAGCATCATCAAATACAACTAAGGATAATAATGTTGGCAGAGGTAGAAGTTGGTCACTATGACAGGAGATTAGAAGCTACTTGAGCTTTGGGGTTTAGGCCCTAAACTCAACACCCAAATAGCCTCTTGGAGTCATCGCTCCCTAAGGTTCAATATCTGCCTCTTCCAATCTACGTCCTAGGCCCCGAAGGAAAAAACCTTGCTAATGCATTTACGTAACACCAACCCAAACAATGTTTAAACATCAAATATGCTATCATCTACTATACAATCACCTAATGCCGAGTTGGCCCACTCTATCGAAGCAAGTCAAGCAAAGCGTTGGAGTCCTTACGATTTTGAGTCTAATCGCCAAATTCCGGACCAGCAAGTCAAGCAGCTTTTTGAAGCTGTCCGCTGGGCTCCATCCAGCTACAATGCTCAACCCTGGCGCTACCTTTACGCCCACCAAGGGGATCAGGCTTTTGACCGCATCTTTAAGCTCCTAATGCCCGGTAATCAGGTCTGGGCCAAGGATGCTAGTCTACTCATTTTGAGCATGGCCAAGCATAGCCTAGACGGCCGCCCTGGCAAAAATGGAGCAGCAGTCTACGATATAGGGGCCGCCAATCTTGCTTTGAGCTTACAGGCCACCAGTATGGGACTTTACACCCATCAAATGGGAGGTTTTGATCGTCAAGCTGCCCGCGAGGAATTCAACCTCGATATAGACCTGGAACCCCGAGTAGTGCTGGCAGTAGGGTATTTGGGAGAGCAAGGCCAAGCCAAAGCAAATAGCAGAGTTCGCAAAGCCAGGCTGCCACAAGAAGCTTTTGCCGAGCAACTCTAAAAAAGAAACTATTGCAGAAGCATGGGTGCTGAATCGCGGGAAACAGATTCAGCACCCATGATTTTTTAAGGTGTAGGGATTTCACCCCTAGTCCAAATTCAACAGACGAATGGTAATGGGAATGGTATGATACACCCGTACGTTTTGCCCATCTAATCTTCCTGGATTCCAACGGGGCATTGCGCTTACCAAGGCAACTGCAGCTTCATCCAAGCCATATTCCAATCCCCTCAATACCTTGATTTCAGATAGAGAGCCATCAACATTCACGATGAATCGCATGATGATGACGCCATCTACCTTCGCGCGAATGGCTTCAGGGGTGTAACGAAATTTTCTCTGGATGTAGCGCGCCATGGCATTCTTTCCGCCGGGGAAACTTGGAGGGACATCGGAAGTGAGATAAGCCTGGTTAGGATCTCTTACTGGAGTATTTTGTTCAGGCTCAGCAGTCGGGGGAATTTCGGGGTCTATCGTCTCAGGAGCTGCCTCAGGTTGTTGTTCTTCATTGCCGGATCGCACAGTTGGTTCAATGGGACTAGCGTCTCGGGCAACAAATAAGCTAGGATCAGGCTCTTGCTCTTCAAAGGTAGTCCCAGGAAGTGTCTCTGAGGGTGTCACTGGATTCTCTTGGATGGGATCTGACGCTTCCTCTGCTATTACATTGACTGATTCCACTGGGGCTGGAGCAATAGAAAATCGCTTTTCGTATAAGCTACTCGAAGAATCTCTTGAAGCCAAGAGGCGTACCTCAAAATTTCCGGGCAGAGGATAGCGGTAGCGGGTACGTTCTTGTACCAATCGCCTTACTCCATTGCCAAAGTCTAGTAAATATTCTACCTCGGCATCGTAATCTTCAATGGTGAACACCAAGAGCTCCTTGGCTATTCTATCCCCTGCAATATCTAAAGGATATACCTGTAGGGCGCTGACCGTATCGGTCACAGGGCGGCTTTCGGCGGCCTTCATCATCTCGATAGCTTGGGATATTCGCAGCATATTGGCGTAATCCCCTAGAGAACGGAGAGTTTCTGTACCCAAATCAGGATGATTGACCAAAATGGCCGAGAAATCATTCTGTAAGGCGGCCTCTAATGCAGTCGAATCTAAGGAGGCAAAGTTATATACTTCCCAGGCCTGGGGTTGCGGTCTAAAAAAGGCAAAGGCTCCGGCACCTGCTCCCATCAACAGCAGCCCCGCTATCAGTAATAAGCCTTGCCGACGACGCCTCTTCGATGTTTCCTTGGCTTGGATTCGAGAGAGAACATCATCGATTTGGTTGGGTGAATTTTGGATGTTTGACATAGTTGAGAAACACTTAATCGATAGTGGATTTTTTAAGCGAGTTCTCTGTCTTCTTTTCCTGAGTTGATTCCCAAAACCAAATCAATTTATTCTTCAGGTCATCGGAAGACCGAGGGCAGGTAGTAGTGCTTCAAAATCATCCTTTCACCAAAGAACAATGCATGGAATCTAAAGGCCATCCGCAGCGTTTGCCATTGCCTCATCATCCACACATACCTGGGAATCGCAAACCACGGACCGATAATGCATAAGAAGGCCCTAATGGTCCATTTGCCCTGCCCAAGTACTGGTTGGGCAGGATGAATGGTACATAAGGCGGATTAGATGGTTAAGCCCCATCACCTGCCATCACTTCTCAAGGTCAAAGTCTACCGCAACACTATAAAAGGTAGCTACAGCGACATCCGATATAACCCCTGGTCTCCAAAGAGGCATGGCTTGGATCGCCTCGCGCACAGCTTGATCACAGGAGGCCTCCAAACTTCGACGAATCTTGATCTGAGTGACCTTCCCATTTGGAAGGATCACGAAGCTCGCCACAACTCGGCCTTGAATCATGGCGTCCCGGATCTGTCTCGGGTATTCCACCTTACTCAAATAGGATTTGAGCTGGGCCTCCCCACCTGCGAATTGGGGGACCTCGTCCAACTCTTCTACGGCATATACCCGATTGACGACTGAAGACGATAGGGGAGCAGGTTCTTGGGGATCCACATTCCTGAGCCTAGTCCCCCTAGGTTCTATATCCCTTATGATAGGTGAGATGCCCGGCTCATTGCTGGCCCATAAGTTTTCGGCAGGTAGCTCAACTGGAAGTGAGGCCTCGGGTTCGTTAGCAGAAAATAAACTGGGATCAGCCTCTTGGATTGGCCTAACTTCAGAAGGCTCTTGGTCGGCTCCCTCGGCAATACGATCAGGTGGAGCCTGATCAGCTACTGGAGCTTGTTCTTGAGCGGGGAAAATGGAAAAAGCTTTCTTGTAGATGCTCCTGGCCGAATCTTTCGTAGCTAACAACTTGACTTCAAAGTTACCAGGACGGGGATAGCGGTAGACCGTTTGTCTATTAACTATTCGTTTAACTCCATTTCCAAAATCAAGCAAATAACTGATAGCGGGATCATATTTCTCAATGGTAAATACCAGTAATTCTTTGGCCTCACGCTTACCGGAAATATCAAGTGAGAAAACGGGTAGCCACTCTAACGTATCCGCTATTGGACTGTCCTCTTCACTTTCAATAAGGCTAAGGGCTTCGGTAATGCGGATGAGGGCCGCATAATCTTCCATAGACCGGATCGTCTCTGTACCTAGGTCAGGATGATTGACAAGGATCGCTGCTGCGTCGCTTTGAAGAGCGGTGGCTAAGCTGGTGGAGTCCAATGTGCCTAAACCATACACTTCCAACGAGCCCGGCGTCTGCCTCAAAAAGACAAAAGCCCCTACACCCATTCCTGTTATGAGAAGGAGAATAATCAGTAGGCGTACGCTTTGGCGGCGGCGCTTAGATTGCTCGCTAGCTTCAAGGCGATGCAAAACATCATCGATTTGATTGGTTGACTGTGGGATGGTCGACATAGTTGAGAAATACTTAATGATAGTGTTAGTGGCATGTGAGTAGTTTTGTTTTCAAACATTACCAATCCCTGTATGGGTGCTCTGCCCCATTTAGTGGTGTAGTCAAAATCAAAAGGTAGTCGTGTTTCTAAGCGGGTTTTTCCTAAAGAAATGGAGGCAAGTACCTAGTAGCGCAGTTTTGCCTTTTTGTGCTGATTGTTTTTTTCTTTCTTAACCAAAAGTGAATACTTCACCATTCGTATAAAAATCCCACAAACCTTAGACCGCATAAAGTGGCCTTGACATGAACCGCTTATATGCTTTACCCAACGGCCATCAGAAATGTATGACCTGCCAAATAGAAAAGATGAATGGAAAAATTTAAAACCAGATTTTTTGCCAAAAACTTAATTCTCGAATAAGGAAAATACTTCCTTAGTCAGCATTTTACCCTTTGCGAAAAACAACCAAAACAACAGCCTAAGCCTCAATTCTATAGCTGGTTAAGAGGCTGCTTATCTTTTCAGGGTTTTGCCTCCCCTCAGCGAATTACCAAATCAGAAATATCAATCAATAGCCATATTCTTGTTATGAATATATTACCAAGCCCCTAGATCGAAGGGATCTAGGAGCTTAGTACTGACTACTTAGGAGAGTATCTGTATACCAAGTTGTACAAGAGTTCTACAGCAAAGCTCTTTAATCGACCTGAGGGCGCTCATGGACATTTACAACTTGTTGATCCCACCACTCCAAATACTCTTGGGGTTCAGTTTCATCATACGCTTGGACCGGCTTAGCCTGAGCTCTGAGTTTGCGATATTTACCAATAAGAGAAATGCCCCAACTTAAGGTCAGGTAAATTGGCCAAGGATGCACACCGGACATACTGCTGGCATAGATGCCCCATAAGGCCCCGATCACAAATAAATAATTCATGAACTGAGTGCGCAAAGCTACCTTTTGCTGGGCCAAAGAAAGGGGCGATTTTTTTGCTTTACGAGGCATGAGATTGAGGTGATTAGAGGCGAGAAGTGGGAGCTGAGGTTTTATTCTTCTCTTGGTTGTTGATTGAATTAATGATCTCTCATCTCTCTCAAAAGTTGTAAATCTCAATGGGAAAAATGCGGAAACTACTCCCGCAAGAGGGCCTCATACGGATCACCTTGCAGCCCCAAAACCTGTGCGAAGGCTGGCTCCGTTTTCACTCCTTCTTTTTTCAACACAAGTACTGCGCTTCTCAGTTTTTCGCCATGCTGCTGAAGCAGTTCGTATTCCTTGACCATGTGCCGAAAAGCGTATTGATTACGCACAGGAACAGGCTGAGCAAATATCTCAATGGGCCAATTTATTACCCGAAACCGAACCACCAGTGAGGTTACTCCCCGGCTTTCTCGATAGTGAAAAGAAAAAGCCTCAAAATGGCCAAACCAAGCTTGAGCTAGCTGACTGAACTCCGACAGATTTTCTACCTCACAGATTAGGTCTAGGTCACTGCTTTTGGTAGCGAGGTCAATGGGAATGGTGCCCACCAATACCCCATCATAGGCCGCCAACCGAGTAAATACCTGAGCTGACCGCAACTCCTCATACGCATCTTGCTGTTGGACATTACCAGCGAGCAGGTAGCTAGGGTCAAACCAGTCAGGTGGCATCACAGCCATGCTCATTCTTCTGTAGAATCTAGTTCCAAGCTATCTTGTGTCACCATCATTCCCATGCTATCTAGCTTTGCCGAGCTACTGTCCCCTATCATAAATTGCTCTCGGATGGGATCATCGTACTGAACTTGCAGCTCTAACAAACGCGCATGAAGTTGGGTGCGAATCTCTGAATAAGCAGAATCGGCGTATACATTGCTCAACTCTTCTGGATCTGCCTCCAAGTCATATAGCTCCCACTCGTCTATATCGTCGTAAAAATGAATGAGCTTGTAGCGATCCGTACGCACGCCATAATGGCGTTTTACGGCGTGTACGCCTGGGTATTCGTAGTAGTGATAATACAGCGCATCTCGCCATTCTATAGGTTGGGCCTGAAATAGGGGAATCAAACTTTGGCCCTGCATATTCTCCGGGGGTGTCATCCCAGCCGCTTCGAGAATGGTCTGGGCATAATCCAGATTTTGCACCAAATCGCGGTTCTCCGAGCCGGGCTCAATCACCCCGGGCCAGGAGGCAATCAAGGGAGTCCGGAAAGATTCCTCGTACATGAATCGCTTATCAAACCAGCCATGCTCCCCCAGGTAGAATCCTTGATCAGAGGTGTAAATGATCAGGGTACTGTCTCGTAATCCTGTCTCATCAAGATAGTCTAGTAAACGCCCGATGTTCTCATCCACCGACTGGATACAGCCTAAGTAATCTTCCATGTAGCGCTGATACTCCCATTCCAATAAAGTCGAATCATCCATGGGCCAACGGGCCTGAAAATCCGCAATGATGGGCTGGTAAACCGAGTCCCAAGCGGCTTTCTGCTCTGGGGTCATGCGCTCCTGCTCCTTGAGGTATTTCTGTGGGTGCCAGCCTTCTTCCTCAATCCCTAATTCAGCCAAAACACTGGGAGGAATCTTGTGGTCATGGGTAAAGGTCATGTCGGCCAAAATGCCCATTTCTTGTTCCTTCGCTGCCTGTCCACGGCCCTCATAGTCATCGAACAAAGTCGTGGGCTGCGCAAAATTACTGCCTACTAGCTTACCCAAATGATTGGGCCCCGGCATCCATTCTCGGTGAGGGGCCTTGTGCTGGTAAATCAGCAAAAAGGGCTCGGTGCTATCACGGCCGGTCTCCAGCCAATTAATCGCTTCATCGGTGATTATATCCGTCACATAGCCGGTATCCCGCACAATTCCTTCTGGCGTACGCCAGTCAGGATTATAGTAACTACCTTGACCAGGCAAGATTTTCCAATAATCAAAACCACGGGGCTCAGACTTGAGGTGCCATTTGCCGATCATCGCAGTTTGATATCCAGAGTCTTGCATGATCTGGGGATAGATGACCTTGCTGCTATCGAAGGGAAGAATGTTGTCCAAGACCCCGTTTACATGGCTATGGGTTCCGGTGAGGATTACGGCCCGGCTGGGGGCACAAATCGAGTTACTCACAAAAGCTTGTTCGAAGCGCATGCCCGAATTGGCGAGTCGGTCGATATTAGGGGTTTGGATCAAACCTGACCCATAGGCTGAAATGGCCTGATAGGCGTGGTCATCAGTCATGATAAAGATGATGTTGGGGCGATCCGGCAAGGGAGGTGCACTCGGCTCTACGTCCAACTCATCCGATTCACAGGCCCAAACCAAGGGCAATAACAACAACAGGAAATAAATGGGTCTCATAGGAAAAATGATCAGGGATCAGGGGTTTGATTCAGGTCTACGCCTGCATAGAAGCCCAAATCTTGATTGAGTAGGTATTTGGTCCAAAAAATGATCTGTCCGGTATGATAAGAATAATGCTCTACCGCATGCAAAGCCGCGCCCAAGCCTGACATCTCATAAGCTTGTACCCGCCGCGACTTGAGCAATTGAGGTTCCGAGACGCTGCGAAGGATGGCCACCGCTTGGTCCACGGTGTCTTGTAGGATTTTACCTAGTTCGGCCTTGCTATAGCCACCTTCCGTAGCAAACTCTACGTCCCGCTCACGCGCATCGGGTTGCTCAGCCAGAGATGAAAGGATATACTGCCCTATGTTGCCCCGAAGATGTAGAATTTGATTCCCCACACTGTTGCTGGCTGCGTTAGGTCGCTGCCATACCTGAGCTTCACTTAGTAGATCCAGACAAGTCAGGATGCGAGGGGTATTGTCTTCCATTCGTACGATGGCTTCGCGCAGAAATTCAGAAGCAAGAGCGGAGGTGGACATGGGATGGGCGTAGCTGGGTGAATATGTGTATCTTCACCAAGAAAGTAAGAAGCCCCCTGAAGTACAAGCACAAAGGGAACCTCATCGAGTCAAAAATCACCAGCCTGAACCCATCTTCCTTGTCTGTCGATTTACCTTCTTCCGTTGACGTAGCCATTGTAGGAGCTGGCCCTACCGGCTGTACCGTTGCTTTGGGCTTAGCCGAAAGTGGACTGAAAGTAGCTCTGCTAGACGCAGCCAGCTTTCCTTGTGACAAAGTCTGCGGGGATGCCATTCCAGGCTTGGCCATCAAAACCCTGCGCCGCCTATCCCCTACCCTAGCCGAGGAATTCGATCAACTGGACGTGCACCTTCGCACCCGGCGCACCCGGTTTTCCTGGAATGAGCAGCCCGCCATTGAGGTAAATTGGGTCTTGCCAGCCTATACCTGTCCTAGGCGAGATTTTGATCAGGCTATGCTCAACTTGGTGCTAGCCCATAGCGACACCCTGGTTTATCAAGCCACTCCTATTCAGCAAATCGAAGCCGATGAGCAAGGCTATTGGCTGCACAGTCAAGGTAAGCAAGTGCATACTCGGCTCTTGATCGGCTGCGACGGCAGTCGCTCCTTGGTGGCTCGGCAACTGCGGACGGGTCCCATTGATCGGCGCCATCACGGCGGAGCCGTGCGCCAGTATTTTCAAGGAGTGAAAGACTTAGAACCTGATCGCACTGAGATTTTTGTGCAAAAAGACTTTTTGCCCGGCTACTTTTGGGTCTTTCCCCTACCCAATGGCCGCGCCAACGTAGGCCTGGGCATGCGCTCCGACGAGATCGCCCGCCGCAAGGTCAACCTCAAGCAATGGCTTTCTGCCTTCATCCAGGCCTCGCCAGAACTGCGGCAGCGTTTTGCCAAAGCTTTTCCCTTAGAAACGGTCAAAGGCTACGGCTTACCTTTCGGTTCTCAGCGTTTGTCCCTGAGCGGGCAGCGTTTGTTGCTGGCGGGGGACGCCGCTTCGCTGGTGGACCCTTTCAGTGGAGATGGCATTGGCTATGGGGTCTTCAGTGGCTGCTTGGCTGCGCAGCAAATCTTGCGTGCTTTTGAAGCGGACCGTTTCGATGCCGCTTTCCTGTCCCAGTATGACCAAGAGCTATGGCGTCAAATTGGCCCCGAACTCAAGCGCAAAGCCAGGTTGCAGCAGTTGATCACCGACCAGCCTTGGCTGGTACAGGCAGGTATAGCCTTGACGCGGGTACCGAGGTTGAAGTGTTGGGTGCAGGGGGTGGTGTAAAAAAGAGTATATGAATGAGGGCTGGTTCAACACAATTGAGACTTTTGACGCTATCTCTCGCCAAGATGCATTATACAAGATCATCGCTTTTATGTATTAATCTTACTGCTACCAAAGCAGCCGCCCCCTCACTTCACCAACATCACCTCTACCCCGCTCCAATTCTCCGGTACTCCCTCCCGCAGATGCTCCTGGCTCAGCCGCAGGTAATGCTGAGTCGGCCCATCTTCAGGGGCCTGGGCCAAGATGGCTTCCCATTGGGAGCTAGCCTCCGCAAAGTCCGCCTGCAAATAGGTTTGCATGGCGGCCTCAAAGGGAGCTTGCAGGGCCGCGAGTTGGGCTTGGGTGGCCTCGGGTTCACCTCCATACGCTTGGTACACAGGCATGGGCTGCTTGCGGCCCTTGACGATGACTCGACCCAGGCGGCGGAGTTGGTCTCGGGCGGACTCGGGCAGGCGCTGGAAAGTAGCGTCGCTGAGCAGCAGGTTGACGCCAAAATGCTTGGTCAGCCCTTCCATGCGGCTGGCGGTGTTCACGGTGTCAGATACCACCCCGGCTTCTAAGCGCAGGGTATCGCCGATGATGCCCATCATCAGGGGGCCGGTGTGCACGCCGATGCCGATCTGGAGGGGGAGTCGCCCTTTGGCGATTCGAACCTCGTTGTAATCAGCCAGGGATTGCTGCATTTCCGTGGCTGCTTGTAGCGCATCAGCGGGCTCATGCATGAAGAGGGCCATGATGCCATCCCCATAGTATTGGTTCACAAAGCCCTCATGATTCTGGATAATGGGGCCCATGCGACCTAAGTAAGCATTCAGGAAATTGAAGTTTTCTTGGGGGGTCATGCCCTCGGCCAAGGTGGTGTAGCGGCGGATGTCGGAAAAGAGCACGGTGACTTCTTTTTCTACCTGATCTCCAATACCGATTGATGGCCCAGGGATTCCAAAAACGCATGGGGTACGAAGCGGCCAAAGGCGGTGTTGACTTTTTGTAGCTCGTGGTTCAGGGCCTGCTCAGCTACCAATTTGTCCTGCTGTTGTTGCCGCATTTTGTAGCCTAACCCTAGAGAAAAGACCAGGACTTCTAGCGAGACTGATACCAGCACGAAAAAGGCATTGTTTACCAATACACCAAATAAACTGGTCAGCCATACCGGCATAAAGCCTCCCAGAAATACCAGAACTGACCCTACGATGAAAAACCAGGCCACTCGGTACCGCATACGCGCTAGGGGCACGATGTAGATCAGGATCACCAAGGCTTCTACTGCAAACCAAAAAATGACAACCGCACCAATGTACTCTCGGATCGTATCGGACAAGAAATAGTTGGCAAAGGCAGCCAACGAGATCAACAGGCGTATCCCAATCAGAATCCGTAATACATAGTCCCAGCGAGGGGTGAGCTTGGCGGTGTTGAGGAAGCTCCGCCCAAAGAGCATGTAGAACAAGGACGCCAAGCTAAAAAAGCTAGATTCAGCCCAATCGTCACTTCGGGCTTGCCCTGAACCAAAAGCTGGCAGCAATTCACTAGCCGCAACAAAGTAAAAGGTGACTCCAATCGAGAGCAGATATAAGCTGTAGTACAAGTATGCCAGGGAACGCACATTGGCGGCCACAATCAGGTTATAAAGCAGTGTGAACAAAATCCCTCCTAGAAACAAACAGATGATGATAATGGGACCGATTACCTCCGAGTGGAACATGAGCACCCCTTCCGCATAGGGTTGCCAATTCGGATTCAGGTTGGGGCCACGCACTTCAAACTCTTTGGTGAGTAGGTAAAGCGTGGTGACTTTGCCCGGAGCAAAGCTAACTCTTGCTCCTCCATTCCAGCCATAGGGTAGGTTTCGATCAGCTACTGAAGTATAGCCCCCTATAGAGGCCTTTTGCGGTTGAGCCTCAGCATCTTCCCAATACACCACGGTTGAATCTGTACTTCCTACTCCCAAGACCACTACCTGAGGCGAATCAGTCTGATTGTAGACCCTAATCCTAGACCACAGACGATGGGAAAGTGGCAAAGGCATCTCTATGCTATCTAGTGGCAGAAAAGTCGCTTGATCTACCGTCTCAAACGTCCATTGCCCTAGGCTATCGGCCGTCGACTCGAAGTAAGGACTTAGGTCGAGGGCCTTAACCGTCTCACGAATCATCAGGGTATCTACCTGAGCCGCTAAAGAGTACATCAGGCCTACAGACAGCCAGAATAAGATTCCAATCCGTCGGACTTGCAAGAGGTTGTGCATAGATGATCGTTCAAGTAGATGGAAAATCCATAAATAACATACAAGTTTATGAGTAGAAAAGTTTTTGAGGGCAGGTTGGAATTGAGGGCTACATGCTAAAGGGGCCTTGATCCCTTGGCATAAAAATCAGAACTTATGCTTCTCCCTACACAGGATCGAGATTAGTCATTGGAGAACCCAGGTACATATTTCGGCCTATTGGCTTTACTCCCTCTCTTTCCTGATGGGTATTTGCTAATACCTTCTCACACCATACCCCTTGTCCCATGAGAAACGTAATTTGGCCTATTTTGCTCCTATTCACGCTGAGCTGCGGTACGGACATCAAAGACCGCGATGCCCAGGTAGATGTGGAAGCTGGAACGGATACCTTGAGTTCAGAAAAAGCATCTGTTAACTCGGCGGACTCGTCAGCGCCCAATAGCTCCATTGACGCATCTGAAAGTGATCCAGCATATCGCAACCTCCTCGGGTATTGGGTGGGGTACTTTGAAAAGGCCGATGATGATTATGAGAAAGATGTATACGTGGATGAAGGATTTTACTGGAATCGCGCCAACAAGATCAATATTTCTATCGATCAGGTGGTCGACAGCCAGGTCATCGGCCACAGCGTGGTTGCCGGCAATGACCGCCCTTTCAAAGGAAGCATCCGATCACTCGATAGTCAGACCTACGAGGTAAACGTAAAAGAACCTGGAGACGATCGCTATGACGGCGAATTCACTTTCACCATCTCTGCTCCCTCTGCCGATAGCGGTCAGTTAAAAGGGCGATGGACAGCCTATCAAGATCTTGACATCAAGCACCGAGCTTACACACTGGAAAAACGCGACTTCCGCTATGACCCCAAGGTTATGTTGGAGAAAAACCAGTCCTACGTAGACTGGAGCCGCTCCATCTCAGAAACAGAGGTATATGAAATCGATGACAACGAATTTGAAGAGTGGGTCACCGAGCGCTTCGCGTCTTCTACCCAGCTCATTTATAAGCTCAATGCCTCTAAAGAACTGCTAAGAGAGTTTGAAGTTGAGAATTTGAAGCGAGGGGACCTTTTGATCATCCGCAATACCATTTATGCTCGTCATGGCTATTCATTCAAAAACCGACCCCTGCGGGTCTTCTTCGACGCACAGAGCTGGTACATCCCGGTCCATGCCGACATCAGAGCTGACTTCACCGAGATTGAAAAAGAAAACATCCAACTCCTGCTGAAATATGAGAAAAACGCAGCGGAGTACTACGACTACTTTGGCCGCGGGTAGCATCCATCATGCCTCGTGAAATTTCGTCTTTCACATATTATCAGCCTAAGCTACTACCTTGGTTTGGGCTACTTTGTCTGGTTGATGTGCCTGATCACCCTGCAGTACATTCCTATCCGATTGGATGTAGCCTTTCTTTTGCTCAAGGAAGATGCCATCAGTCAGCTACACTATCAGGTCGCCTTTTTTAGCCATGTCTACACCAGTATTTTTGTGTTGATGCTGGGCATGGCTCAGTTTTCCGGAGGCTTGAGACGTCGGCTGCCTGGGTTACATCGGGGACTGGGTAAGGGTTATGTGCTGCTCATCCTCTTTGTCGCCAGTCCCTCGGGGCTAGTGATGGCCTGGTACGCCAACGGAGGGCTCAGTTCCCAGGTCTCTTTCTCCCTGCAGGCCATCCTGTGGTTCGTCTTTACCTGGATCGCCTTGCAGCGGGCCAGGCAGCAAGACTGGCGAGGGCATCAACGCTTCATGTTGCGTAGTTATGCCCTGACCCTATCCGCGGTCAGCCTGCGGCTGTTCAAGTGGATCATTGTGTCGACTTGGGCCTGGCCCCCGATGGATACCTATCGGCTTGTCGCCTGGTTGGGGTGGGTGGT
>CAZFPQ010000047.1:0-34535 GCA_964521065.1 uncultured Bacteroidia bacterium
ATTGTAGTAGTAGTGGCAGGAAGTCGGTAGCAGACTTCCTGCCTTTTTTACCTTAAACTTGGACTCTTCAATTCCATGAACTTCATCGCATATGTTTACATCACAACTTTGGTTAAGATTTAGTGGGTGGATATGGCTTACCCTTCCCCTCTTACTGGCGGCTCAGTATCAGCCTAGCATTGCTTTTGTAGACGCGGATGGCCGCATGAACTACGAGCGTGATGCAGAAGGAAACCGGATACCTGACTTTAGCCACGCTGGGTACAAAGGAGGAGGCATCGAGCTCCCAAGTGTCCCCACGGTCATGACCCTAGATGCCATTCCTGGCGACAACACGGCCCATGTACAGGCAGCCATTGATGCGGTGAGCGCCATGGCACCAGACAGCAATGGCTATCGGGGTGCATTGCAGCTCAACGCCGGGCGTTACGAAATTCATGGTGTGCTGCGGGTCTCTACCAGTGGCGTGGTCCTAAGAGGTGTTGGAAAAAGAGCCGATACGGCAAGCAATACGGTCCTGATCGGGGTAGGGAATACCCCCAATCAGCGAGATTTGGTGGTAGTAGGTGGAAACAATCCCAATACCTGGACCGGACGAGTGCCCGGTACGGCCACCTTTATCACCACCGACCGGGTATTGGTAGGGGAGTATTCCTTCAAGGTGGAACGGCCTGAAAGCTTTACGGTAGGAGACAACATCATCATCAATCATCCTTGTACCCAGGAATGGCTTGATGCCATTGGAGGAGGGGGCGGCGTTAGCGAGGGTCCTTGGGCCGTGGGCAGTCAGCCCTTGATTTTTAGCCGACGCATCGTCGCCATCGATGACAGCCTGCTCACGGTAGATGTTCCGCTTTATAATACCTTGGACAAAGCACTGTCCCCTAGTTTTGTATACCTACACGATCGCACAGGCTTGGTGACAGAGGTTGGCGTAGAAAACCTGCGCATTGATATTGAGACGGCCGGTGGAGATGATGAAAACCATGCCTGGAATGCCTTGAAGTTGCAGCGCGTCGAAGACGCTTGGGTCAGCAATTGTACCTTCCTACACTTTGGATTGGCAGGTGTCATTACCCACTCTGCGGTGCGTGTCACCGTCGACAGCTGTGATGCCCTTGACCCAGTGGCCCAGATTACCGGAGCTAGGATGTACAACTTTGACCTGATCTCGGCTTCTTCCCAGGTACTGATGAAAAACTGTTTTGCCCGCAATGGTCGGCATCACTACGTCTCCAATGGTACCTCCTCTGTATCAGGCTGCGTATTTCTGAATTGCATTTCCGATGCGGCCTACGCGGCCAGTGAAGGCCACCGCCGTTGGAGCATGGGTTTATTGTTTGACAAGCTCGCAGAGACCAATGTGCGGGATACCGACCGAATTTTATTGGGACTATACAATCGCGGTGATTATGGAACCGCCCATGGCTGGTCTTCTGCCCATTCTGTCGCATGGAATTGTGACATGGGAGGGGCAGAACTCGTGGTGCAAAAGCCCCCTACCGCTCAAAATTATGCGGTAGCCTGCCGAGGTCAGGTGGGCACCACTCATCGTTTCCCTGGTCAGCCAGCCTACATTGAGGCAAGTGGTGAGGCCAATGTGACGCCAAGCTCGCTCTACGAGGCTCAGCTATCCGCCAGATTGGCGGGACTGGAAGAAGTGGTAGTGGATATCCAAACCACCCATATTGACGGAAATACCAGCATCGACCCTTGGCGAATCTATCCCAATCCTTCCCATGGTCGCCTTCACTTGGAAACGGGATCTTCTGAACCTTTTACCGCAACTCTCCGAGATTTCCAGGGGCGAGTTCTACAAACACGTCAGGGTAGGGGAGCAGAAACCTATGACTTTTCTGAGCTTACCCCTGGTTTTTACCTGATTGAGCTTCGGCAAAATGAGACCTCTAAATACGTTCGCTGGATCAAGCAATAGTGGAGAGAGTTTGGAAGGTTTAAGTGCAAGAAAGGGCAAATGGGGGACGGAGTAGGTAAGCATTTCTTTCCTACCCCTTATCCCAAACCCATTCTCGCGGCCCGGGGATTCCGGTTTTTCGAAAAGGCGACTCTGCCATTGTAAAAGACTGCAAAGCAAGAGTCGCCCCAAGCCTTAAAGGGGCAAAAAGAGAAGGATGAAAGCATCACCAGATTGAATAGCCTACCCGGTACCTCCATTAAAAGGTCTTCGAAATTCCTCCAAAATGAAACGAACCCTGCTACTTTGCATCCTCTTGCTCCCAGGCTTTGCCTGTCTGTATGCACAGCCTTCCGCCTCCGAAGTCAAGGCCATCATGGGGCGTGTTGCCGAATGGCAAATAGAGCATTTTCGAGATGTGTATAGCAGTCGTCCTGCGCCTCATCATCCTCTGCATTGGACCAATGCGGCTCTATATGTCGGCATGGAAAAATGGGCGCGTGTTTCCGGCGATGAGCGTGTGGAGCGCTGGCTAAGACGCATAGGCGATGACCACGAATGGAAGCTTCACGAGCGGATGTACCACGCTGACGATCACGCGGTGGGCCAAATGTATCTTGCGATGTACGAGCGGCATGGCGATGAAAAAATGCTCAAGCCTACGCGGGAGCGATTTGATTATATCTTACATCACCCAGCCCAAACCTCTTTGGAGTGGAATACGCCTTTTCATCGGGACCGTTGGAACTGGTGTGATGCCCTTTTTATGGCTCCCCCTGTTTTGGCCAAACTGTACCAGTTTACCGGGGACCAATCCTACCTCGATTTCCTGATGCAAGAATTCCAGGCTACTACTGATTTTCTTTTTGATCCAGAGGAAAAGCTGTATTTCCGAGATGGGGGATATATCAATAGACGTGCCCACGGGAAAAAGATTTTTTGGTCCCGGGGCAATGGCTGGGTATTCGCTGGCTTGGTCAACGTAATGAATGCCTTAGGGCCAGATTCTGAGCCTTATCAATATTTTCGGGAGCTTTTTGAGCAAATGGCGGCCAGCTTGATCAAGCTACAGACGCCTGAGGGGCATTGGGCCATGAGTCTCTTAGCTCAGGAGGAATACCCAACTCCCGAAACCAGCGGGACCGGTTTTTTTACCTATGGACTTGCTTGGGGGATCAACGAAGGCATTCTTGACTCTGCTGCCTATGTAGGGGCGACGCTTAAGGGCTGGCAAAGCTTGGTCTCCCATGTGAATGAGGAGGGAATGCTGGGCTATGTCCAGCCCACGGGGGCAGGTCCAGGAATGGCGTGGCCCAATCGGACAGAAGTGTACGGAACGGGAGCTTTTTTGTGTGCGGGATATGAAATGCTTCGCTTGCTCCAGGGGCAAGGGGGACATTCTCTTAGTGAATACTACGGCTCTCAGGGACGCTTCTTTCAGGTGCGAAACCAGCCTTGGAAAACAGTGTTCTTTGATTCCTTTGACTCCGACTGGCAAAATCAATGGACCCTAGATGGGAAAAAAGCCACGATCAGCCATTCCTCGGAAGGCATGGACTACCATGCTGGCAGCAAGTGGAAAGACGACGCCCACCATGCGGTGCTCTGGACCAAGCAAAGTTTCAAAGGAGACCTACGCATCGACTACACCTACACCAAACTTGACGAATCATGGAAAGGGGTAAATATCCTTTATGTGCAAGCCACAGGCAGCGGAGCCAAGGGATATGACTCTGATATCGCTCAATGGGCTGATAAACGGAGGGTGCCTACCATGAGCAAGTATTTCCGCCACATGAACACCCTTCACATCAGCTATGCTGCCCACGGGGGCTCCATTGAGTCCGATTATGTCCGGGCACGGCGCTATTTACCCGAACGGGAAAAGGGTCTTGCAGGAACAGCCCTCCCCAAGGATTACGTTGATACCGGTCTGTTTGATACAAACGTCCCTTACCACATCACCGTCATTAAGAAGGAGGGGGACTTGTTTATGTTCGTCCGCAATGAGCAAAAGGAGCTGCTCTGCCACTGGAAGCTCAAAGGCTTTCCTCCCATTACTCAGGGGCGCATTGGCTTGCGGCACATGTACACACGAGGAGCGAGGTATAGCGACTTTCGCATCTCTCAGCTATCTTCAGACAAATAGTTTTGTTCTAATTGTGCTTCTATTTTCCCTCAAACCCTGGTTATATGTACCATCGTATTTCGCTTCTTCTGGCCCTGATCCTAGGCGCGTGGCAGTTTTCCCAGGCGCGTATCATCTTACCTAGCATTATCTCGGATCACATGGTCTTACAGCAAAAGGAAGAGGTAAGGCTCTGGGGATGGTCTACTCAATCTAATGAAGACATCCGTATCTGGGCAAGTTGGAGCAAAGACACGGTCACCGTGCCTGTGAACGGCGGATACTGGAATGCGACTTTGACCACGCCCATAGCGGGCGGTCCTTACGAGGTGAAGTTCATGGGCCGGCGAAAGGGAGAAGAGGTCATCGTCAAAGATGTATTGATCGGTGAAGTATGGCTTGCCTCAGGGCAGTCAAATATGGAGTGGAGCCTGGATCGGGTAGAAAATGGTGAAGCAGAAATTGCCAAAGCAAGCTATCCCGACATTCGGCTATTCAAGGCTGAGCGCCGTACGGCCCGTACTCCTCAGGATGACCTCATCGGTAAATGGGTAGTTTGCACCCCTGAAGAGGCAGCACGATTCTCGGCCGTGGGCTATTTTTTTACCCAAACCCTGCATGAGCGCTTACAGGTGCCAATGGGTTGCATTCAAAGTAGCTGGGGCGGTACCCAAGCCGATGCATGGACGCCGGCTGAGGAGCTAGCCAGAGATCCCATCGTAGCCCAAGCCGCGGAAGGACTTGAAATCAACCAACGTTCCCCGCGTTCTCCTGGCATCCTCTACAACGGCATGATTCATCCACTGGAGCACTTCCGCATCAAGGGGGCTATATGGTATCAAGGGGAAAGCAATCGTGCGCGCCCCTACACCTATCAGCCCTTGATGGTACGCTTGATCGAAAGCTGGCGGGCTAAGTGGGGCTACGATTTTCCCTTCTATTTTGTCCAATTGGCTCCCTATGACTACGGCTCTCGCCAGAGCACGGGTGGACCCTATATCCGAGAAGCTCAACTAGAAACTCTTTCTGTGCCGCAGACGGGCATGGTGGTCACCGCAGACGTAGGAGATTTTACCAACATTCATCCCAAGCGCAAGCGCCCTGTGGGAGACCGTTTGGCTTTTTGGGCCCTGGCCAAGGATTATGGATTCAAGGATGTTGCCTACTCCGGACCCTTGTATAAAAGCTTGACTGTAGAGGGCAACCAAGCGCTTGTTTCCTTTGAACATGCCCAAGATGGGTTGATGGTCAAGGGGGATCAGGTGGAAGAAGTGTATGTGGCGGGTGAAGATCAGATTTTTTACCCCGCTCATGCGAAGATCGAAGGAGATAGATTACTTGTTTCAAGCTCCAAAGTCGCTAAGCCCATAGCCGTACGTTATGGTTTTTCGGATACGGATAAAATGAACTTGTTCAACCTAGCCGGACTCCCTGCCTCTCCTTTCAGAACCGATGATTGGTCCCATGAAAGCGTACGGGTCAGGTGGGGTTATGGGTTGAAAGAAAAGGCCCTTTCTGGGGAAGATTTACTCAAATGGGATTTGTGGGGCCAGGGAGAAGCCAATAAGCAGGGCGGCCAAGTTTTACTCAGAGAAGGGGAATCCTCGCTGGGGGTAATGCTGGTCAGTCCAGAATCCTATCCTGGTGACGTAGTCCTACGATATCGGGTACAGGCCCTCACCCCCGCCACGGTCATCGTGACGGTACTAGCTGCTTCAGATAAAGGTGAGACCACGGCACTCAACTTGCCAGAGAGCTACGACGGCAGCCTAAGCTTGTGGACGAGCGAAAAGGAAAATTACTTTTTTGCCTATAAAAATGCCCCGCATGGTCGTACTCCTTTTCTGCGTAGAAACCCCGATGCAAATAGTTATTTGGCCATGGCTGAGAAAAACGTCATGCATGCCGGACAGTATTATGACGTCGAGGTCGGCAAGGTCAAGGGGAAGCTTTGGTTAAGTGTAGATGGAAAAACGGTCCTTCAGCAGACGGAGAAACACCCCCTGACCGGTGGACACATCTCCATTCGACTAAGGGGAACAGGAGGATTTCCGGCAGCTTGCCTGATACGGGATGTCCAATTGCTGATGGAGTAGTTTTGTATGTTTGAGGCTTTTGGGGATTTGATGTTTGCTTGGCCAAAAGATGAATTTGGCGGGTAAAGGTAATTTTCCAAACAGCTTCTTAGCAGGACTTTGGCCATTTTGAAATGGATAAAAACCTCTCTTGAAGACCTGGAAAGGCTTATTGTTAATTATTCAACTCGATAGGTTTAGGCTGATGTTGATTAATTCAAGACTGGGGTTTGCGCAGTATAAGGTAAGCTTGAGGAGGCGCTGGGCGGCCTGTGTTAGACCTGGGATTTCGAGCGTTTTTGCTACTTTTTTTCAAAAAAAGTAAAGCCCGCTGCTCGAAGATTCCGGTTTATCGGAAAGGCGACACTCCACTGGTAGAAAACCAATTGTTAAAACGCTGGGCGGACTTGGAAAAAAAGCTAGGTCCCGCTGCTCGAAGATTCCGGTTTATCGGAAAGGCGACACTGCTATGAGTTATGACCAGCATGTTGGCCAAAGTCCAGCTTAGCTGGAAGAATCTTAATTATGGAAAAGCTATTCTGCTTGCTGTGCTTATTACTAGGTATTGGGTGCATGGAAAAAAAACCTCAAAGCTCCCCAGAAACACTGGGAGATGAAATTTTTCTTTGGCCAGGAACTGCCCCGGGCTCCGAGTTCGTGGACATCGTGGAAAATGTCTTTGCGCGAGATTCCTCTGAAGGGCCTTGCTATTTCAACCGCATTGTGGAGAAGGTAACCCGCCCCAGCTTGAAAGCCTTTCTCCCCGAAAACCCCAATGGTCAAGCCGTGATTCTTTGCCCAGGGGGAGGATATCGACGCATGGCTTATGACAAGGAGGGGTATACCCTCGCTCGATGGTTCAACGGGCAAGGCATCACCGCTTTTGTGCTCAAGTATCGCTTACCGTTGGATGGTCACCGTGATCGACACCTGGTCCCCTTGCAGGATGCCCAGCGCGCCATGCGCTATCTTAAAGCTCATGCAGAGAACTATCAATTGGATCCCCACAAGATTGGCATCATGGGGGCTTCTGCAGGAGGCCACCTGGCCGCTACGCTTTCTGTTCATCATGACTGGCCGGTTTATGACCGGGTGGATACGCTTGATGCGCTCAGCGCAAGGCCAGCCTTTACGATTTTGATGTATCCGGTGATTTCCTTTCAAGATAGCTTGGCCCACAAAGGGAGCAGGAAGAACCTCTTGGGTGAGCCTTTTTCAGATACGCTTAGGGATATCTTCTCTCCTGAGTTACATGTGGACGCAGAAACGCCTGCGGCTTTCGTGTTTCACGCAAAAACCGATAAGAGCGTTCCCTCTGGCAATTCGGAAATATATGCCGCGGCCCTGGAAAAAGCGGGTGTTCCAGTGAGCCTATACCTCTACCCTGATGGGGAACATGGCATGAGCATGTGTGAGGCGGACAGTAGCTCCTTTGGTCAATGGCCGGCGGAACTGAGTGAATGGTTGATGGGAATAGGACATTAATCGACTGTTTCTATGCTGGACTTTGGCCATTTTGAGATGAATAAAAATCTCTCCTAAGGGCCTTGAAACGCTTGTCTTTAATTGTTCAACTCCATAGGTTTAGGCTGATGTTGATGAATTCAAGGCTGTGGTTGGGGTAGCCTTAGGTAAGCTTGAGGCGGCGTTGGTCGGCATTCGGTGGACTGGGGCGGCCTGGTGCGCACGTCTGGAATGCCGAAGTTTTTTGCTTACTTTTTTTGAAAAAAGTAAGGCCCGCGGCAGGCGACACTATGCTTGGTAAAGAAACCCGTATTAAAACGCTTTTGGCGATCCTACAAAAAAAGTAAGGCCGGTTGAGCTTGCGAAATCCCGCTTGTCCAGGATGCCGCAAAGCGGTGCGGGGCAGGCGACCCTGCTAATGGCTAAGGGTGAGATTTTGGCCAAAGTCCAGCTAAGGTGATTTAGGGCCTAAATCTCGATGAATCTCCAAGCTTAAAGGATTCAGTTTCCATGTCTCTCTAGGAAAATGGATAGCTAAGGAAAGACAAACTAAGCTAAATCAATCCACAAGCGGATAGCGCAGTTCGATGGCCAGCGGCGTTTCCGTATGTGTACACACGGCCTCAAAGGCCTGCTGGATCAGGGGATCATCTAGGTATTGCTGTGCTATCCAGATCACTTCCCTGAAGTGCTCCATTTTACTTTCAATACCTCCATACTGCTCGTAAGGCCACTCTTCTTCACCCAGCATATAGGGAATCAGGAAGCGAATGGCCTGCTTGATCGAACGGCCATCCTCCGATTCATAATGCCATAGGTCTCTGCCATAATGCTGAGCCAGTATCGCATTTTCCATCAGGTGGTCAAGGTTTTTGAGGCTGTAACTCATGGACTTGGTGCGTTCCAGCTCCCATGGCTGACTTCCATCTGGCATGATCTGTCGATCGATGCGTTTGACGATGACCGAATCCAGGATCAACTTAGCGAGGGAATCTTCTCCTGTAAACAGGGCAAAAGAAGCTACTTGGCTGTCATAAGAGGAGCCATGGTTGTTGTGCCAACGGCGCTCATCCCAGCCTTTCTCACTGGTCACCATCCAGAGGCAATAAGACTTGATCCAGCTTTTCAGCCCCTGATAAGTCGTAGGAGAAAAACCCGGAGCTCCCTTTAAGAGGCCTGCGGCATTGACTACCTTTACTAGCTGCCCCGTTTCGATGATGCCAATTCCTCTCCCCTCTACGATGCCTGGAATGGCTTGACCGTACTCAAGGTGAGGAGTTACCCGCGTAGCCGGGTCCAGAAACCAGGCGACAATTAAGTCGTGGGCTTTTTGTGCGTAGACTGCTTGTTGGGTATAGGTGTATGCCAGCGCGAGGGTAAAGACGGACTGCGCCATGCGTTTCAATACAGGGCCATCATACTCATCGTATTCTGGATTCCTAAGCCCGTCTTTTCGGATGTAGGGCAGTCCATTTTCCGTATGAGGATTAGGCCACCAATAAACCCCCATGCTGTAGTAATCGTGCATATCGCCACTAGGGGGGATGTGCTTTTTTTGCAGGACAGAATAAGGAGGAATGCCAAGAAGCTGATCTGCCTCTTGCTTGAGATCATGCACGAGTGTTTTGAAAGGCTCTTGTTGTGCATCGTATCTTTTTTTTCCTTCGGCTAACTTTTTGACATCATACAGCCATGCGCTTGGGTTCAACCCTGGAATGGAAGAATCAAATTTGCGATGGAGTTTTTGGGATAAGTCGTCCCGGATGGAAACAAGCTTAGCTTCACCTACCACATTGTGATTTTCCCATGAATTTTCCCGGTGGTCATATAGCTCAGCGGCTTTGGTTTCCCCTGAAGCCAAATGAATCCACTCCACATAGCGAAAATCTTTTGTTCGGATGGTGAATCCCGTAACGGTCTTTTCATCCTCTTGACGGTCACGGGGAAAGATGCTATATGCCGCATCATGTAGCTCCGTACGTGGTTTTACTAAAATCGGCGCGAGGCTGATGCCCTCTACGTGATCAGGAGATTCAATTCCAGCCAACTCGCAAATGGTGGGGTATAGGTCTACCAATTCGGCGAAGGACTCCGTAGACTGGCCTGGGGTTCCTACCTGGGGCGCACTGATGATGAGCGGCACCTGCACATCAATTTCAAAATTGCTATGCTTACTCCACGCGCGATGATCTCCCAGTTTCCATCCGTGGTCGCCCCATAGCACGATGATGGTGTTTTCTCGCAAACCCAATTCATCCAAGGCGTCCAGGACCTTGCCGAGTTGAGCATCGGCGTAGCTGATACTGGCGTAGTAAGCCCGACGTAGGTGGAGGGCAAGCTCGGGAGAAATCTCATCTTTGCCCTGAGGAATTCCAAAATAGCCACGTAGCTCGCCCCAGTTCGTGAGGGAGTAAGGCGTCAGGTTGCTTGGGAACTCTGGGGCTGCGCTAAGCTCAATGTCTTCGGGGGGATACAAATCCCAGTACTTTTTGGGGGCGCACCAGGGAAGGTGCGGTTTGTGAAAACCCAAGGCCATAAAGAAAGGTGTGCCCTGTTCCTGAAATCCCTGAAGTGTCTCAATGGCATACTCGGTATTGGCTCCATCGATGTAGTAATTATCGGGTACATCGGCCATTTCGTAGGCCGGGCCTTTGGGCTTTTTGCCCTCAATAAATCGGCCATTTGCGGCCATCTCTGCCAAGGCTTCGTCGCTGATGTAACCGCGCCCCGCCCATTGGTCGGTTGGATCGTGCCAAGCTTCCCCAAACTGTTCTACATGGTCCTTTTTGTGGTGATAGACTTTCCCTATGGCCGTAGTGAGATAGCCATGATTCGCAAAATGCTCATTAAGGGTCAACACCTCTGGGGCTAGGTCTTCTAGTGCGCTGCAATTGTAGATCTTGCGATGCTCGGGCCGTAATCCACTCATGATGCTGGCTCGTGAGGCCATGCAGATGGCCTGTTGGCAATAGGCATGCCTAAAAGCCACGCCTTCTGCGGCAAGGCGGTCGATATGGGGCGTCTTCATGTAGGTTTGCCCCATATAACCCAGCTGAATGCGTAGGTCATCCATGGCAATGAAGAGGACATTCTTGGGGGGAGCAGGCGGTACTGGCGTCTCTGCATGGAATTCACTCTTTCCCATCAGGAAAAGCAAGAGAAGCCCCAACATGATAGATCGTCTCATAGTCGATTTTTTGAAGGTAGTAGCATTAGGTCTGCTTCAAAGAAATTCGGATGAAATCGACTGGTAGTCAAGGAGAAAAACGATTGTTCCCCCATTCGTAGACGTTTGTCTCATGTCTAGAAAAACTCCAGACCATAGCAGATCGACGGGCAAAGTTTTCTAGGGATGTCTCGCTCATAAGGAAATGGGTAAGCAAGCCAAGGGGGCTAGGTAGATTCGCAAATGGCCTCACTCATTGTTTGCTCTCAAACCGCTCTATCCAGACGATTGTACCCATGATTTCGGATGTTTGTTCATCGGAGGATAGGTAACTTTATCTTGAAGCATGAGTGAGCATCATCCTTCCAACTCAGGACTAATATTTATTACTACTCTAACCATGGTTGACCACAGAAGACTTTTTTTCCAGCCAACTCGACTCTTTTTTCTGTTGTGCATCCTTTTTCCAGCCCACACACTCTGGGGACAGGCGACCAGTCCATTGGTATACATGGATGGGGGGCGGTTGAGCTACCAGCCCTTTGCCATGGAGGGCCAGAGCAACGCCGTCAATGTCATTCCCGATTTTTCTCATGCAGGATATAAGCGGGGTGGGGTTGCCATACCAGATGTGCCGGTACAGGTGACGCTATCTCCGATTGAAGGGGATAATCGGGCGGCGATTCAGGCAGCCATTGATCAGGTAGCCGCGATGACGCCCGATTCCAATGGCATCCGTGGGGCCGTTTTGTTACGAAGAGGAACCTACGAAGTAAATGGTTCGCTATCCATTGACGCGAGTGGGGTGATCCTTAGAGGGGAAGGGCAGGGGCAAGATGGCACTATTTTATATGCTTCTTTGGCTCAAAGACATGACTTCCTATTGGTGCAAGGGATGGGAACAGGGATATACGAAGACCCCGCCACCACCACTGCTATCACCTCTCCCTACGTACCCGTAGGCGCGACTCGTTTCACAGTGGCTAATGCCGCAGACTTTGAGGCGGGAGATGTTGTATCAGTGAGGCGCAGCCCCAATCAGGCTTGGATAGATACCCTAGACATGGGTCAATATGGTTGGACGGTAGGTAGCTATGCCATCCGCCATGAGCGGGTGATCAAGGCGATAGAGGGAGATACCCTGACGGTAGATGTACCCATCGTAGATGTGATGGAAACCCAATTTGGTGGGGGCACCGTTTCTCAAGCTAGGGTGAATGGCCGGATCAATCAGTGTGGAGTAGAAAACCTGCGCATTCGCTCCTACTTTGCATCCGAAGTAGATGAGGAACACGTCTGGAAAGCCATTGTTTTCAGACGCGCGGTCAATTCCTGGGTAAAAGGGGTAACGGCGGAGTACTGCGGTTTCGCTTGTGTAAGCATCGAAGCAGAGTCTAATTTCAACACCGTTGAGGAATGTGCGATGTTGAGCCCCAAGTCTCGTATTGCTGGAGGAAGACGTTACTCGTTTAACATCGCCGACGGCTTGGGGAATTTATTCCAGCGCTGTTACACCGAAGAAGGACGACATGATTACGTAACCAGTTCCCGGGTTACGGGGCCAAATGTGTTTTTGGATTGCTATGCACTCCATGCCTACACCGACATAGGTCCACATCACCGTTGGGCGACAGGTTTGCTGTTTGATAACATAAAGGGCAAAGAAATTCGCGTACAAAATCGAGGTTCTTCGGGCACAGGTCATGGTTGGGCCGGGGCGCAGACCATGTTTTGGAACGTAGATGCAACAGAAGTCAAAGTGGAAAGCCCGATTGGCGGACGCAACTGGGGCATCGGATGTGTGGGGGATGTGCAAAATGGCGCAGGGTACTGGGACAATTGGGGGGCACCTGTATTGCCACGTAGCCTTTACCTGCAACAACTGGCGGATCGACTCGGTCCTGAGGCGGTTGCCCAGGTCACCACTGCGGCACAGCGTACCGGTAACATCTATGACGCACTCGCCCAGTGGGCTGGAGAAGGCCAATTCGGAAAATCCTCTCCTCTCTTCACCATGCGACTCACTGCCATCGAAGATGCAGGCGTTTTGGCTATTACCCCAAATGAAAACTATGGATCTGATACCACGCTACTGGTCAATGCCTCCAGCATCCCGAGTACCATCGCGGAGACCTATCTGAAATTTGATGTGTCACGCCTACCCGCGGCTTATGGAAAAGCCTTGCTTCGACTATACAGCAAAGGAAGAACTGGATTCCCTGCAAACGAAGTCCTATATGTGTCGAATGACGACTGGTCAGAAACGACCCTTACATGGAGCAACAAACCCAATAGCAGCATCAGCCTAGGTGAAGGTCTGGCGCCACTTAGCGGACAATGGCTAGAAATTGATGTCAGAGAACAGGTCGACATAGAAAGTACCAGCGGCGGCATCTTGAGTATGCGTGTGCGCTCTTTAGGGAATAACGAACCGGTGGCCTATGCCTCTAGCGAACATCCAGATTCAACCTTTCGGCCCGAAATTGCTTTTACTCCTTTGTTTGAGACATGGACCATTGAACCGATAGAAGATACCTATGTGCAGGCGGGATCTTTTGCTGCCGAAAATTATGGCATGGCCCCCATCCTTACCACTGAGTCGACGGATGTGGTCGATCAGCAACGCAGGGCTTTTGTCAAGTTTGACCTCAATGAGGTGGAAGGAGAAGTGATTCGCGCGGTGTTGCAGCTGTATGTATCAGCCAATGCCCGCAACCCCCGACAAAACTTGTACTACGTCTCTGACGATACCTGGTCAGAATCCACCCTGACCTGGAATACCCAGCCTGCCATTGATGACAGCATCGCGACTGGACTGGCTCCCGCTACTGGCAACTGGCTCGAGTTGGACATCACCGAGCAGGTGCAAGCGGAGCTAGGGACGGATCACCTGCTTAGCCTCAACCTACAGGCGGCCACTTCAGGCCATGCAATCGATTATCATTCTCGCGAGGTGTCTGATTCGACCCTTCGCCCTCGTATGATGCTGACCGTCATTTCTTCAGAATCTTTGATCACCTCTAGGAAGGAAGGGGTACCTACTGCTGGGACTGGCCAGCAGCCCAATTTGATTGTTTACCCCAATCCAGCAAATGAATCGATTCAAGTAAGGTTCAATCTTTTAGATTCAGAGACGGTTTCCCTTACCATTAGGGACCTACAAGGCCGTTCATTGGCTGTATTGGCGGATGGCCACTTCCCCCGGGGTGAGCATGCGCTGACATGGGAAAGTGACCCCCTTACCTTGCCCAGCGGTGTATATCTAGTGGTGCTAAATACGCCCCATGGTCGGATGGTTCAGAGGCTACAGGTAATGCGCTAGCTGGGTAAAGCAAGGAAAATCCATCTGAAGATGAGGACAGGAAGTGGGTGATATCTGAACCCTAAAACCCTAATTCAGCCCATTGACAAGCTCTATGCTCAGCCTTTCATTCTCCTCATCCCAGCGAATGGAGCGAGCCACTGCCTAGACTTCTTCCAGACTTTCCACGGGCAAAATAACCGTGCATACCTCGGCCGATGGCCCTTGTACCTGCACTTCGATGTCGAGGTAGGGCAGCCATTGGAAGGGTTTGATTCCATGTATGGGTTGATAGGCATGTTTTCCCATGCGAAACGACCATGCTTCTCGGCAAAGTGGAATAAGGGCCATCATACCGTTTTTCCCTGCAGCAGGACCAGGCTGTCTTGAACATCTACTTTTGCCCCACTGTGGTGGGGAGATCAGCAGCCAGTACCTTTCGATTGGCAGTGCTGGACTCTTGCAGGCGAAATTCCAAGATGTTACTGGGGTTCTGTAGATTGCTGGTATTGACGATGTTTAACCCCGAAAAATCCGAGCTGCAGCCTCTTTCACCCGTGAGGATGGAGAAGGGGTTTTTCCATCGCGTACGCCTGTAATTGGATTCACCCTTAGGACCGCCCCAGCTACTCTTTCCGTAACCCAGAGATAATCCTCCTGGCCATACAACATCTCTCATGGTACATCCAGGAAAAAGGCGACTCCTACTGGACGCATGGTAAAAGACAACTCCTGGGCGAATCCACGTGGGTAGATGAAAATGATGTTGCCCAGGATGAGGCTGACCAAGTAAAGGGTGAAACGGTGCATGTAGTAGTCGTTTTATGATGGTCAACTGAGATCCTCTAACCAGATGAGGGCATTTTTAATTGGCTGGGCCCGCTTTACCTCAAAAACCTCTGGAAAGTGGGAAAAAGGAGCCCAGACCTCATAGTAGTCGGCACGCTCGAATACCACCGCACCCAGCAAGAAAGAGGGCTGGGCGACGGGCCAGTCATTGGCATACATCACGTCTGCTGGGAATGGCCAAGTGCTTTTGTCTGCGAGGTAGGGTGCCATGTAGTCTAGCGCAAGTTGAATGGACTTGCCATCTTTGGTCTGATATTGCCAGAGATTATGGGTTTGATCGGAGAGAATGTGTCCCATCATGGCGTAGGCATCTAGGTTAAACAGGGCATAGGCGTAAGGCTTGGTTCGCTCCAGCTCAAGGGGGAAACTGCCATCAGCTGCCATTTGACGGGGTAGGATGTCTGCTGTGAATCGTTCCCGACAGGCCGCCATGATGCTGTCCTGTCCTACAAATCGGGCATATAGCCCTACCTGGGCATTCCACCAACTCCCGTGGTTGTTGGGATGCACCATTTCGTCGAGGCCGTAAGGGTGGGTGGTAAGCCAGGTCAAAAAGTCTGATACCCACTGCCGATAACCTGGCATGTCTGCTTCATCAATTTGCCCTCTGCTTTCTAATACCTGCAACGACTGCACCACCTCCATGAAGTGAATGGCATCGATGATGCCAATACCTCGTCCGCTATGCCGTCCCTTGATGGCTTGTGCATACAGCAAATGAGGATTCATGCGGGTGCTATCATGGAGAAACCAGGCTTCACAATGGGCCAAGGCTGCTTTGGCGTAGCGCGGGTCTTCTGTGAGTAGATAAGCCGAGGTGAGATTGCCCACCATCTCGCTAAAGCGAATCAGTACCTCGCGGTGGGCGGTAAAGTTCTCTGGGTTGGTCATGCCATCCCGACGGATGTACGGCCCATCGGGATGGGCCGTATCTGGCCACCAGTAATCCCCTTCTGAATAAAAGTCATGCCGGCCACCGCTGCTCCTTTCGCAACTGTGCGCCGTCAGGGTAATGGGCTCTTTTGCCAGGTAGCGATTGGCGTATAGTAGGGTAGAGTCTCGCAACAGTTCCCTTACCTTTTGCGGATAAGAGGTGCTTGTCAGTGTAGTAGGGGCAGAGGTACATGCTGCCGCCAGCAAGAGTAGACCCAATAGAAGGGACCAACAGGGCGTGTAAAAGGGTTCTCGGATATGCATGGGCAAGTAACAGTAGGTTCTATTAAGCTCTCTTCTTTCATGGGCAAATCAAAGCCGGAACGCCTGATCTGGAGGGAGATAGACGATTGTCCCCCTAATCTTGGATTTCTGTACCGCGCATGCATAGCGACATCTTTAGAGAACTTACCATCTTTAGAGGCCGTTTGGGTTTTGTTATTTCGAGCCTCAAAGCTGGTTTTTTGGGTTCTGGCAAACAGGTTTTTAAAGGAATAGCCTCTTAGCAAGCCCTTGGCCTACCATGAAAAGAGAGCCCAATAATTAAGTAAACGGCCAAAAGGAAAACGGTTGTCGGGGTAGGGGAGTACGGGGTATGTTGCTGTATGGATCCCTCCTTACATCCATAGCCCATACCGCCATAGTCCGATTTCTTCTGTCCAGGTACTTAACCTGCTGCTTTTCAGAAAATAGACAGAGTAGGGTGGGCATGGCTGAAGTAGATCGGGTAACCAATCCATCAACCATGAACCTGAAGTCCTCGCTCTCCCCTCTCAATCTAGCTAATAGGTGAGTTTTGCCCATCTCGTTTGCAGACTCATTGGCCTTTGAGCTCTACCGTACTATATGTATCTTTTCATATGATGAAGACGACTACTGCCACTTATTATATTACACACTTAGTTCTGCTTTGTCTATGCTGCATCAATAGTCTATGGTCCCAGGAAACGCTTTCATTTAGGCATATCGACAGCCGCCAGGGACTTTCTCAAAATTCTGTATTCACCATTGCGCAAGATGGGGAAGGTTTCATGTGGTTTGGTACCCGTACCGGCCTCAATCGCTACGATGGCTATCGAATGCAGACCTATGAGCATACACCGGACTCCAATGGGGGATTGATGAGCAATGATATTCGAGGATTATATTATGACCAAGCGATTAACAAGCTTTGGATCTGTACCACCGAAGGACTGAATGTGTACGATCCTACCATAGATGCCTTTCAGACCAAGGTATTCTTTTCTGAAGAGCGAGATAGCCCGACGGAGTTGTTTGTGCGTTGCCTGCTCCGAGATGGGAAAGGCAATTTGTGGGCGGGTACCTTTGAAGGACTTTATCGCTATAATGAAGAAAAGCAACAATTCCAGAATGCGGCCTTGCCTAGGGAGCTTGAAACGAGCGGCAAGCGATTTGACGTCCGTACTTTATATGAAGATAGAGATGGTGTCATATGGATAGGAAGTACCACTGGGCTTTTCTCTATGCAAGCCGACGAGGCGGGTAGGCCAGATTTCCTCCCCAGGCCTGTGGACAAAGCTACACGACCGATGTTTGATACCTATATCCAGTTCCTTACCCAAGATGGAACCGGACGCTATTGGATCGGTACCGGCAAAAACGGACTATACAGTTGGCGACCAGGGGAAACGCCGGTTCATCACCTCCATGATCCACATGATGCTCATACCCTAAGCGACAATGACATACGAGTCCTGGCCGTGGACGACAAAGGGCGAATTTGGGTGGGGACCTTTCTGGGGCTTAACATATTTGATGAAAGCACCCAGCGCTTTTACCGCTACCAACAGGAGCTAGGCAATCCCCGCAGCCTAAGTGGGGGATCGGTGCGGGCTATTTATTTTGATACCCGAGGCAGTGCCTGGGTGGGGACTTATTATGGCGGAGTAAGCTATTACAGCCCTGAAGCCTACCGGTTTACCCACCACCAACCCCGTGCAGGGCAGGGGGAACTAAGCCATGCGGTCGTCAGTTCTTTCTGGGAGGATGAAAAGGACAATGTCTGGATTGGTACCGAAGGCGGAGGCATCAATTATTGGGATCGAGACGCGAATACCTATCAGCATTTTCAATACGTACCTGGTCAGCGTGATGGGCTTAGCGGCAACAACGTGAAAACCATTATTGGGCAGGGAGACTCCATCTGGATTGGGACCTTCGCGACAGGGCTATACTTATACCGTCCCAGCCTGAGGACTTGGAAAAACTTTCAGATGGGCGAAAATGGACTCTCTAACAACAATGTATATGGATTATTGCTCGATGAAGGTAGGCTCTGGATAGCCACCTATGGGGGAGGCTTGGATGTCATGGATTTGAAAACAGGAAAGATAGATGTGTATAGGCCTCATGAGCAGGATTCAGGCAGCATCTGTTCACGTATGGGACGGATCCTGATGAAGGACCTAAAAGGGCAGGTGTGGGTAGGTACCCACGACGGGCTGGATCGGATAGAGCAGAAAGCAGATGGCAGCATACGGTTTCATCATCACCTCAAAAATCAGATCATTAGTTCCCTTTTAGCTGCGAATGATAGCTCCATTTGGATTGGTACCTATCACCAGGGAGTATTTGTGTTGGGAAAAGATGGAAAAATGGTCAAGCGCTTCACCCGAGAAGACGGCCTGCCAGGGCGTACAGCCTTTGGCGTCTTAGAAGATGCCAATGGATACATCTGGGTCAGTACTGAGCGCGGACTCGCCAAGATTGACCGCCGATATGAGAGCATCATGAGCTATAACTATTCAGATGGCTTGGATAACCTTGAGTACAACTTCAGCTCCTATTACAAAGCACGATCAGGAGAGATGTTTTTTGGGGGTACGCAAGGATTTACCTCTTTTTTCCCCTCCGCTGTACGCACCAATACCTTTGTTCCTCCTGTCGTATTTACTCATTTGTTATCTTCTAATAAGGAGATCAAACCGGGGGATGAAACCAAGCTACTGAAAACCTCTCTCAACGAAACCACTCATTTGACTTTCCCATACAATGACGCCAATATCACAATAGGGTTTGCGGCGATGGATTTCCTTAATCCCGCCAATAACCACTATGCTTATCGCCTGGAAGGCTTAGACCAGGACTGGAAGTATGTACAGGGGCAAGCCGAAGTAAGTTATACGCTGCAGCGTTCGGGTACCTACACCTTCCGCCTGAAGGGAGGGAACAACGATGGGGTATGGAATCAGCGAGAGCGCCAATTAACCATTACGGTACTTCCTCCGCCCTGGAGAAGTCCTGCGGCCTATTGCATCTATGCGATCCTGGCTCTGGTGCTCCTCGTGGGGAGTTATCGCTTTATTCAAATGCGGCATACTCTTCAGCTGGAGCAACTCACTGCTGCTCAGCAGGAAGAACTGCACCAGGCTAAGATGCGTTTTTACACCAACGTTACCCACGAATTCCGCACACCGCTTACCCTTATCCTGGGCCCAGTGGAAGACCTCCTCCGAAAAGGAGTTCCTTTCGGAGGAGAGCGACAATTAAAAGCTATTCAGCAGAATGCCGAACGATTGTTGCGGTTGGTCAACCAACTCTTGAATTTTCGCAACCTAGAGCATGACCACAATGAACTGCGGGTAGCTGAGGGCAATTTTGTGAAATTCATTCAGGAAGTATTCCTCTCTTTTCGTGAGCAGGCCCGCATAGAAGGAATCCGCTATACCTTTGAGACATCCCGGGAAGACATTTCTTTGTGGTATGACCGTGACAAGCTAGAAAAAGTGTTTTACAACCTGCTCTCAAACGCCTTTAAATTCACCCCAAAAGATGGGGCCATTTCCTTGAAGCTATATGAGAAATCCACGGAGATTGGCATCGAAGTGTGCGACTCTGGCCCAGGTATCCCAGAAGCCTTGCGCCCCAAAGTATTTGATCGATTCGTCCACCAGGAATCGCATGTAGAGGTGAGTGCAGTTGGTAGCGGCATTGGACTGGCTCTCGCCAAGCAACTGGTCGAAATGCATGGGGGCAAGATCGAAGTATGCAATGCTCATCATGAAGGAGCTTGTTTTCGTGTGATGTTGCCCAAGGGTAAGGACCACTATGGACCTCGGGAGATATTGACCAATTTTAAGAACAGTGAAAACTTCCAGGCATACTTGGATAAGACCCAGGTAAGCTCGGCGGCCAAACCCTTGCCACTGAAAGAGGCTGACCCTGCACACAAGCAGAAACTTTTGGTGGTGGAAGACAACCCAGAGGTGCGGGGGTATGTTCAGGATATTTTTGAGGCACATTTTGAATTACTGCTGGCGGAAAATGGGGCAATTGGATTACAGGAAGCCCGGAAGCATTTGCCAGATCTCATCATTAGTGATATCATGATGCCTGAGATGGATGGGATTGAACTATGTAGCCAGCTAAAAAGCCACGTGAAAACCAGCCATATTCCTGTCATTCTCCTCACCGCGCGGACAGGGCAGATTTTTCGAGTGGAAGGGCTGGAGACGGGGGCAGATGCTTACTTGACCAAACCCTTTAGCCCCTATGAATTGCAGCTAAAGGTTCACAACCTCTTGGAAGCACGCCACCGAATTCGAGAGCGTTTTCATACCGTCCTTAAACTGGAACCAAAGGAAATCACCGTTACCTCGGCTGATGAAATCTTTTTGACCAAGGCCATTGAGATTGTGGAGCAGTACATGGATCATGCAGACTTTAGCGTAGAGGTCTTCGCACATGAACTCGCGGTGAGCCGCCCCCTTCTTTTCACCAAGATCAAAGCCATTACGAGTCAGACCCCTAACAACTTTATTAAGTCG
Source organism: uncultured Bacteroidia bacterium (assembly GCA_964521065.1). Classification (GTDB taxonomy): domain Bacteria; phylum Bacteroidota; class Bacteroidia; order J057; family J057; genus CAYVAP01. The sequence goes on from CAZFPQ010000047.1 coordinate 20,619, forward strand.
CTGCGTCTAAAGCGCAGTGCACAGTTGCTGACCCAGTCAAACTTAGGGGTAGCGGAAATTGCTTATCAGGTAGGCTTTCGAGATGCGCGCTATTTTAGCAAGTGTTTTCAGAAGGAATTTGGGAAAACTCCCAGTGAATACCGGAGCCTGGAAGCGGTGTAAGTTATTGGTTTTGAGTGTTTAAGACGATTTTCCACTTGAAATTAGACTTTTATTCCCCTTCTTTTTCCTAGTTTCATTTCAAACGTTTGAACAAAACGGACGAACATGAAACTACTACAAACGCTAACTAGGTGGAGCAAGACACCTATCCCCATCCTTTCCCTTTTGGGCTTGTTGTTGCTTTCGTCCAATGTATGGGCACAGAGTGGTGCCATTAAAGGCATTGTGACTGATGGGGATTCTGAGAGCCCCTTATCGGGTGCTCGGGTAATGATCAATTCTCTTCGTTTAGGAGGTATTACCGATGTGAATGGTTCCTTTCTTTTGGGGAATATACCTCCTGGTACCCACCGCTTGACAGTTACCTACTTGACTTATGAGGATTGGGAGATGGATTTTACCATCACTGCCAAAGAGATAAAAGAGCTGGAGGTAAACATGACGCCCATTACCCTGATGGGAGAAGAGGTGGTCATTTCTGCTCAGGCGCTGGGGCAAACCCAGGCCATCAACGAACAGCTCAACTCAGACGCGATTGCTAATATGGTATCTGCAGATAAGATCCAGGAACTCCCGGATGTGAATGCGGCAGAGGCCATTGCTCGACTACCCGGTGTCGCCCTCAACCGAAGTGGAGGAGAGGGACAAAAGGTGGTCATCCGAGGACTAGAACCAAAGTTTGCCCAAATCACAGTCAATGGGGTGAGCCTTCCTGCTAATGATGGAGGTGACCGCTCGGTGGATCTTTCATTGATCGCGCCAGAATTGTTGGATGGCATTGAGGTATTTAAATCCCCTCTGCCTGATATGGATGCTGAGTCCGTAGGAGGAACTGTCAACTTAAAGCTTCGCCGGGCCCCAAAAAACTTCAGAATGCTCGCCAAAGGACTGTGGGGATACAATGATCTTAACAGCGACTGGCGCGACCATAAGGGCGTATTTCAAATGAGTAATCGGGTGTTTGAAGATAAGCTAGGGGTAGTGGTTCAGGCCGGTTATGAGCGCTTCAATCGGGGCGGAGACATCCTCGCACGAACTTGGGTGGGAGAAAGTAGCAATGATAGTACGGTTCTCACCGAGATAGTTGGAAGAAGTCTTCGGGTAGAAGACCGTCAGGAAATCCGTCGGCGATACAACACCAGCCTAGGGCTTGACTACCAATTGGGGCGTAGCGAATTCTCCATGTTTGGGCTATACAGCCGGACCTCACGAGATCGCTTTATCATGCAAGAGCGCTACGACCGGAGTGACCAGCGAATCCAGTACACAGGTCAGAGCATATTCAATACCCTTGATTTACTCTCCCTTTCTTTGATGGCCAACCATGATTTTGGGCCCCTGAAGATAGATTGGACCCTATCCAACTCTCGCTCTAATGGACAAACACCTTACAACATCGCCGCGAATTTTAGGGATCAAAGCTCGCCGTTTACCGGTGGAGAACCCAATGCAGATCCCATAACCTACCTGGGATTTGCGGATCCAGATCCTGAGCAAGCGGTCTTCAGAGGTATTACAGCTACTGAAAGCAGCACCTTAGAGGTGACTCGAACGGCGACCCTAAACTTTGAGTTGCCCTACAAATTGGGAGATAAGATTTTTGGTACCCTTCGGTTTGGGGGCAAATACAAAGGGATTGACCGCGAGCGTGCCTTGGAAAGAAGGGCAGAGAATTTTTACTACCTGGGATCTGCGGAGGCAAATCGCGCTTTCACTAGATATAGTGCCTACCGAGATTCAGTACCTGGAGCCAACGAGCCTACTTCCCTTCCGCAGAATTCCTTGATTCCCAATGTTGAGAGCTTTTTGAGAGAGAACGACTTAGAATTTCAGGGATTGGACGGGGAAGAGATTCCTATCAGTGCAAGCCTTGATCCCGAGCAGATTGACCACTGGTACCGTAGTCAGGATGAGATCTTGAATCTTGATCGAGCAGGACTGGTAAACAACTACCAAGTGAGCGAAACCGTGACGGCAGGCTATATGATGTTGAAGTTTCAAGTTCAGGACTGGCTCACCGTGATTCCTGGATTCCGGTACGAGTACTCTGACAATGAGTACAGCTCTGGTTTTTCAACCGTCAATGGACGATACGGTGTCAATGGTGTCTTTAGAGATACGACTACCACCCAACAGTATGGAGAATTTCTGCCACATCTTCACATGAAAGTTAAACCATTCAAGTGGTTTGACATCCGGGCATCTTACTCCAAGACCCTTGCCCGTCCAGACTTTGATTACATTACTCCTCGGATCCAGATCAATGAAAATAGCCTAGTGATCAGCGCAGGAAACCCCAATCTGCGCCACATGGTATCTACCAATTACGACCTAGTGCTTACTGCATATAAGGGGGGATATGGGTTAATCAGTGCTTCGTTTTTTGCCAAAGACATTGAAAACATCTTTTACCCTTGGAGCACACTCTTGGTCACTGACTCCCTCGCCCAGGAAGTCAATTATCCTGATTACCGTGGATTTGAAATCAATACTTTCCGCAATTCAAATACTGCCAGGTTGTATGGGATGGAGTTTGACCTACAAACTACCCTCAGCTTCCTCCCCAAACCACTGAACGGGTTGGTATTCAACATCAACTATGCCCGCCTATTTTCAGCAACGGAGTTCTTCTTCTTTACTGCAGAGCAGCGTTTGATTATTCCCTTTCCACCCGTATTTGAAACCATTGTCGACAACCAGAGCCGAGAGGTTCCCATGATTAGCCAGACACCCCATGTCTTACGCAGTTCGCTAGGATATGACTTCAAGGGTTTTTCGGCTCGGGTATCGGTCATTTATCAGAGTTCTAAAATCAGCGGATACAGCAACGACCAAAGTAGGGACCGATTTGACCGGGAGTTCTGGCGTGTAGACGCCTCGCTCAAGCAGCGAATAGGCGATAACTGGAGTGTCTTCTTGAATTTAAATAACCTGACCAATCAACAGGATATTTCCTTTACCCGTACAGAGGCCTTCCTCGGTACCATCCAAACTTATGGCGCTACTGGCACCTTGGGATTGCAATACAAGATTCAGTAAAGGATGCTGAGTGGGTCCCCTTCTAATCAGGGACTGTTCAGTACTCACCCATCATCCTCAAACTCATACTAGCTTAATTTTCTACTACTTTCCAAAACCGTTTTATTATGAAAGATTTTTACCGTTCCTGGGCACTTGTTTTGTGCCTAATCCTTGGCAGTTCCGCCTTTGGACAGCGTTTTGTGGATGTCGCCGCAAGTACGGATCCCACCAACCTTCCCAATCTGCTTAACATCATTCGTGGAGATACCACCGCGACCGGTGAGCGTAATGATGTGAACACCATCTATCGGCTGGAAAATGGAGGGACCTATGTCTTCACCGGTACCATCCGAAACACCGCCGAATGGCCCCTACAAATCCAGGCTCAGGACCTAAACAACACAGATACCAAGCCGGTGATTGTGGCCCAGCCCAATTCTAATGGTGACTATCCCAATTTTGCTTGGGTAGAGGGTGACCTAACTTTCAAAAACCTATGGGTAATCGTAGGTGAAAATGGGCCATTAGCCAACCACAAGTTCTCCAGCATCCGTATTTTGGGTCCCCATACCCGGGTCATCATTGAGGATTGTATCATGGAGAAAAACCGTGGAGGAATGATCCAGGTAAGAGCTGACAGCGTCAAGATCTATATGGACAACTGTATCCTGCGCAATGGGGGTAACCGCCGTGTGTTCCAAGGTAATGGTCGCGGAATTGACTTCCGTCAATTCACCGTGGACACCATGATCATGACCAACACCGTGGTTCACAACATCGTTGACCGCTTCATTCGTAGCCAGGGTGTAGGAGTACCGCACAATTACATCAAGATTGACCACTGTACCTCCTTCAACACTTCAGGCCGCCATGGTTTCATCCAGTTGGCCCGGGTCAATAAGGCCATCATCACCAATAACCTATTCATCAACCCCATCATGGCGGGTACTACCCCGGCTTGGACAGATGAGCAAAACCAGCCAGACAGCATGTCTCACAAGGTCATTACTTTGGATACGGTTTATGCAGCGACAGACCTTACCATTTCTAATAACAACATCTTCTGGACTCAGGATGTCATCGACTTTTGGGCCACCAAAGACTCGGTTAACCAGCCGGAAGTTCTATCTAAGTTGGTCAAAGATGTCATGGGCCCTGATACGGCTAATGCCTACTTCTCGGAGGTGATCACCCTGAATGATGTCCCCCAGAGCATTCTCCCATACGTAATGGACATCTACAATGACAATGCGGCAACAGATATGTTTGACATTATTGTGGAGGATAGTGTAGTGCAGGGAGGGCCTACGGACTCTGGTAATTTGTATGACTTCGACGATTTTGATGTATGCTATCCGGCCAGCAGCCAATCGGCTACCGCAAGCACAGATGGAGGACCGATCGGAGCGGTATTAGGTTGTGAAAACTTCACCAATATTGCGTCACCTCAAATAGGACAATTTGAGTTCAAGGTGAGTCCCAACCCCGTTTCAGGTTTATCCGCTGCCTTTGACTTTGAGTTGCCTCAGTCTGGGGAGACTCAGTTAGCCATCTATGACCTCAATGGCCGTTTGATGTCAATGGTTCAGCAAGAGTTCCTTCCAGCTGGTCCTCAGCGTCTAGAGTGGAATGTGCCTGCTGGGATGGCTTCTGGCTTGTACCTAGCACGGCTTCAGAGCGCTGGAGAAGTACAAACACTGAAATTTATCCTTGACTAGCATAAGTGGATTATTGGTAAGGCTGGAGAGATTTTTTGCCGGGGCGATCCCGGCCTCTCCGGCCTTCCCCTTTCATCATAAATTAATCTTGACGGTTTCAAACAGCTCATTTCCCTCCTGCCTGATAAGCCTTTTTTCTAATTATAGACAATGAACAAGATAAGTATCTTCGTGGCACTCTTGCTCTTGGTAGGAGCCTTTGCCTGTACATCCACGCGTACAAGCGAAAAAAAGGCTGCAGCTATTTACTTTGAGGACCAATTAGAAGTCCAGACTGAGAAAGCGTTGTCCTATCTCCCTTTGGTGGCAATAGACTCTATGGTCATTCCACGTTCAGTTCGACGAGATGGCCATCTGCACGGTACCCCTTCCCGCTCATGGACCAGCGGATTTTATCCGGGTGAATTGTGGATGCTCTATGAGTTCAGTGGTGATGATCGCCTGAAGGATGCCGCTACACGTTGGACTGAGTTTGTAGAGAAAGAAAAATATGATACCCACACCCATGACCTTGGATTTAAGGTGTACTGCAGCTTTGGGCAGGGATATAAAATCACCCAGGAGGAAAAATATAAGTCGGTCATTATCAAAGCTTCCGAGACCCTTATTAAGCGATACAACCCCACGGTGGGCTGCATTCGTTCCTGGGACTTCAATCAAGAAGTATGGCAATTCCCAGTCATCATCGACAACATGATGAACCTTGAAATGCTTTTCGAAGCTACTCGGCTGAGTGGAGATTCGACCTATTATGACATCGCTTATAAGCATGCTCTGAACACCCTCCAGAACCACATGCGACCGGATCACAGTACCTACCATGTCATCGACTATGATACCTTGACCGGAGCCGTTCGCAATCGCCATACCCATCAAGGACTCCATCACGAATCGGCTTGGTCGCGTGGACAGGCATGGAACCTTTATGGTTTTGCCATGGCCTACCGCGAGACAGGAGATGCCCAATTCCTGGAACACGCCAAGGCGGTAGCCGATTATTTCTACGAGCACCCCAACATGCCCAGCAATGGCGTTCCCTACTGGGACTTTGACGCAGAAAATATTCCTAACGAACCACTCGATGCCTCAGCGGCGGCGGTAGCTACCTGTGGGCTCCTGATTCTTTGCGAAGTAGATCCAGACTGCTTGCCCAAGGTATTACCTTGGGTTGACAATACCCTCAGTGCCTTGAGCCAGCAAAATTTTGCCTCGGACAAGCCGCCATTCCTCCTCGACCATAGTGTCGGTAACATCCCTGATGACTCGGAGGTGGATGTGCCTATAATCTATGCAGACTACTACTATGTAGAAGCGCTCATGCGTCGTGTTGCTCTGGAGGAAATGTTTCCTACAGAAAGGGTAGCTAGCAAATAGTGGTTTATTCGTGTCTAGTGCTATGAGCTTTACCCAAATGGGACTCAGGTAGGGACTGATCCTGTAGGCTTGTCAGGTCCGTGAATACCAAATTTGAATCGTCCCCATATGGAACTTTTAGCTTCACTATCGCTGCACAGAGGATCTATCATGCTCATGCTGATGATGGGTATGTGGGCGTGCCAGCCAGCTAAAAATGAGATAAATAAACCCTCTCGTGTCTTTCTAATTTACGTGGATGACTTGCGCCCGGAGTTGGGGTGCTATGGCAATCCATGGGTGGAATCTCCTCATCTAGATCGATTGGCCAAGGATGCCTTGGTTTTTAACCGTGCCTACGCCAATGTGCCCGTGTGTGGAGCCTCGCGTGCCAGCATGCTCTCGGGTATGCGTCCCAGTCGACAGCGATTTTTGGAGGCTAGTACCAGAGTAGAAGAAGATGCCCCTGGGGCCATTTCCCTTCCTGCTTACCTCAAGCAAAAGGGGTATGTTACCCTTTCGATGGGGAAAGTATTCCACCATAAGAATGACTGTGATACCTCCTGGTCCCATCCCCCTTATCGTGGCCCTAAGCAATGCAATAAGGACTACGCCTTGCAGGTAAATATTGATATAGACAACCATAACCCACGCCGGCGAGCTGGAGCTTTTGAAATCGCAGATACTACCGATGAAGCATATCTAGATGGGAAATTGGCCCAATATGCCATCAGTCAGCTGGATTCGGCTTATTCCCAAGATACGTCGCTGTTTATGGCTGTAGGCTTCTACAAGCCTCATCTTCCCTTTACAGCCCCCAAGCGTTACTGGGATCTTTACGATCCCACCACTTTGCCCTTCCCGCACAATTATTATGTGCCCAAGGCAGCCCCCGCTTCCTCCATGACAAACTATGGGGAGTTGCGCTCCTATACGGACATACCCGATGGTGATGCCCCTTTGGACTCGGTCACTGTCCAGAAGCTGATTCATGGTTATTACGCTTGCGTGAGCTATACCGATGCTCAGGTGGGGAAATTCATTCAAAGCTTAAAAGACAGGGACCTATACGAGAGTAGCACCATTGTAGTCGTAGGGGATCATGGTTGGTTTCTCGGTGAGCATACCCTTTGGTGTAAGCATGCCAATTACCGCGCTGCACTTCGCACTGCTCTCATGATCAAATTCCCCCAAAATACCCATCGGGGGCATAGTGACTTACCCGTGGAACTGGTCGAGTTATATCCAAGTCTTGTAGAAATTGTAGGACTTGAAGCACCGGCTCATTTACAAGCGAATAGTTTTTTGCCCTATTTGGAAGATGCTACCCTCGGGTCAGAGTCTAAAGAAGTTTACTGCCGCTTCCAAGATGGCGAAACCCTCATTCAGGGAAGCCTTGCCTTTACTGAATATGTAAATGATTCAGGCGAGGTCTATGCTCGAATGCTTTATGAACATCAGGCCGACCCTCAAGAAAACCACAATGTAGCGGAGCTGGTTGAGCCCAGTCTGGTTAATTCTCTTTCTCAAAAACTGACCAACTATCGCAAAAGATATGACCAATAGAAGTCTGTTTCTCTGTCTATTATGTTTGATTGTCGGGTTGCTGGGCCAGGCACAACCTATCACAAACTGGCAATTTGCCCAACGCGAATTTGGAGGGATGTGGGAGGTCTGGCGAAACATCTCCTACGAAGGAGCCGTCTGGGCCGACGTCAAGGTTCCTCATTGCTTCAATGCTGAAGACGCTGTCGATCCGCATCTTTCCTACTACCAAGGGGAGGGCTGGTACCGAACGGGATTAGAAGTCCAGAATCCATACCCATCTGGTCGGACTTTGCTGCATTTCGAAGGGGTAGGGCAGAAGGCAAGGGTGTTTGTGTATCAAGAAGAAGTAGGGAGGCACCAAGGGGGCTACGACGAATTTACCCTAGACATTACCGAAGCAGTAGCCCGCTACCAGCGGAATGAGACTGCTTTTAGCCGCATTCAATACGGAGAAAAAATTCCCTTGGCCCTTTGTGCCGACAATACTCGGGACCTACATAGCATCCCTTCTGACCTAAGTGACTTCAACTTATATGGCGGACTGTACCGCAAGGTCCATCTGAAGTACGTACCTGCCATCTCCTTATCGCAGGTGCATGTGGCCAGCGAATGGGAAGCAGGGGCGGAGCAAGCTCGTGTCTTGGTGAAACCGACGCTGTATAATCCGATGCACCTGGTCGAGGAAATCGACCTCAGACTGCGTCTTCTTGATCCTCAAGGCAAGGTGGTCGCAGAGGCTACTCAACATTCTGCCTTGGCCTCCGCCAAGCCCTTTGAACTAATCATAGACCAAGCTGAGCCGTGGTCGCCGGATAGGCCGGTGCTTTACACCTGTGAACTCTCCTTAGAAAGCCCTCATGGAGCTCAGCAAATCGTGGAGCCCTTCGGCATCCGAAGTTTTAGCTTTGAAAAGCAGGGACCCTTTTACTTGAACGGAAAACGATTGCTGCTGCGAGGAACCCACCGACATGAGGATCATGCAGGGGTGGGGCAAGCCATGTCGGATGATCAAATCCGGGAAGAGTTTCGTCTCATGAAAGAAATGGGGGTCAACTTTATCCGCTTGGGCCATTACCAGCAAGCAAAGCTGGTGCTGGACCTCTGTGATTCCCTGGGCATCCTGGTATGGGAAGAGATTCCCTGGTGCCGAGCCGGTGCTGACTCTCCAGAGCAAAAGCAACAAAGTGAAGCTACCTTGAAAAGCCTGATCAGCCAACATTACAACCATCCTTCCATCATCATTTGGGGCCTGGGCAATGAGCATGACTGGCGAGGAGAGCGCGAATATCTAGATACCATGGCCATCCGCAGCCAAATGACTCGGCTCAATGACTTAGCCCACTGGCTAGACCCTAGCCGAAAAACGGCGATCCGGCGCTGTAACTTTGCCAAAGACCTTATTGATGTCTATTCTCCTTCCATTTGGGCGGGATGGTACCGAGGCATGTTCACAGAGTACCAAAAAGTCAGTCGGCAAGAAATGGAGGAAGTAGATCACTTCTTACACGTAGAATGGGGCGCCTCGCACCACGGATTTCGGCATTCAGAGAATCCCGACCAAGGCATTGAAGCTATTGGGAAAGTGGGATCTGCCGACGAAAGAGAAGGAGATTTTCTGCTCACAGGGGGGGATCCACGGGTGTCCAAAGACGGCGACTGGTCCACTACCTACGCATGTAATTTGATCGATTGGCACCTCAAAGAGCAGGAGAACATGCCCTGGCTTACGGGGACAGCCTACTGGCCCTTCAAAGATTTTTCCACTCCTTTGCGTCCTGAAAACCCCATTCCTTATGTAAACCAAAAAGGGGTATTGGAAAGAGATTTTACCAAGAAAGAAAGCTACTACGTGTTCCAATCTTATTGGACGGAGCGGCCCATGGTGCATATTTACGGAAGTACTTGGCCCGTTCGTTGGGGTGAAGAGGAAGAAAAGAAGTTGATCAAGGTATACTCCAATGCGGAAGAGGTAGAGCTATGGGTAAATGGCGAATCCATGGGAAGCAAAGCTCGCAATAGCCAAGATTTTCCAGCGGCGGGTTTGCGTTGGAAAGTGAGTCTACAAAGCGGCGAAAACCAAATCATTGCCTTGGCAAAGAAAGATGGTCAGACGGTAGCAGACACGCTGGATTTTGTTTATCAAACCACCTCCTGGGGAAAGCCTGCACAGCTTGTATGTGAGGAAATAGAGCGTCGGGCCGATTCCGTTTTAGTCGAAACTCGCTTGCTAGATGCCAATCAGGTTTCTTGCCTTGATGCGAGTGATTTCGTGGAGTTTGGCATCACCGGCAAGGGCAGGTTGATTGACAAGCAGGGAACCTCGCTTGGTTCCAGACGCATAGGCTTGGCCAATGGGCGAGCGCGCATCTGGCTGGATCGTCAAGGAGGGCCCTCCGTAGTCAGCGTACGGTTGGTGGCGAATGTTGGAAAATCGAGCCCTAGGGCGGAGGTTCCGGTGGCGTTTTTAGAGGTGGAGTAAGGTAAGAGACCTATACCTCTAATTTGCCTACCAAGTTAGAGGAACCCTATCCCCTGTCTATGCGACTAAGTAAATAGCCCCTCATTTGACCTTTTTCAGAAAGCAATTGGCCTTCTCAAAAGGTAAATTTGTGCTATGAATGAGTCAAAGGTCATCTTTTTTAAGGACATGCCGCTGTTTCAACGGGCAAGGTTTGAATCCCCATTTACCATGGAAGGGGAACTCGAAGAAATGGCCTGCTTCTTTTATGTGACCCAGGGAACGATGACCAGTTATGACTCCCGAGGAGTCCATCGAACCCTGCGGCACAACGCAATCCTGAAAAACTGTGGACGCTACGTTCAGTCCTTCACTTCTCATCAAGACGCGAAGGTCTGTGAGGCGATTGCTGTATACCTTTACCCCAAACTGCTTAAAGAGATTTACCGAGAGGAAGTTCCTTCCTTTTTGAAGATAAAGGGTCCAATCCAGCCAAAAAAACTCATCGGTAGCCAGCTGGTGGAACAATACATGAACAACCTCTCCATTTACTTTGAGGCTCCCGAAGCATTTGATGAAGAGCTGGGTATTCTGAAACTCAAGGAGCTGATTCTGATCCTCTTGAAGTCAGAAAATCACTTGAATGTTCGTCAGCTTTTATCTGAAATTTTCTCTCCAGTCAATGTAGAGTTAAAAGAGGTGGTCGAAAACAATTTGTTCAATCCTCTGAGCCTAGAGCAGTTGGCCTTTATTTGTCACATGAGCCTGTCGACCTTTAAGCGAGAATTTAAAAAGACTTTTGCAGAGACACCGGCTCGTTACATCAAACAAAGGCGCCTGAAGGCGGCTCAGAGACGACTGGTCACTACGGAGGATAGCATTACTGAAATTGCGTTTTCCCTGGGTTTTGTAGAGGTGAGTACGTTTTCTGCTAATTTCCAAGCCGCCTTTCAACAATCTCCATCTCAGTATCGAATGAACCATAAAGGCGATTTGTTGAACCTTTCTAGAAAGTAACTCTCCGTTGATTCCCTGAATTTTGGGTTAATGTTTATCAACTAACCCACACCTATCATGGCAAGGACATTAGGCCTCTGCTTTATTTTATTCACCCTTAATTCAGGTATCATGGCACAGAAAAGTATTCACGTAGAAAGAGAAATGACCATCAATGTATCAGCTGATGAGCTATGGGAAATGGTTGGTCCCGGCTTTGTAGAAGTTTACAAGTGGTCCTCTAGTGTAGATCATGCGGAAGGTCAAGGTATTTCTTCCTTTGAGGGGGCGGTATGCGATGAGCGCTTCTGTGATGTCAATGTGAAAGGCTTCAGCAAAATCAGCGAGAAACTCACCGCGTATGACGCCTCCAAGATGAACTTGGCTTATACCGTTCAGCAGGGCATGCCCGGTTTTGTTTCCCACGCTGAAAACAACTGGACCGTTATTCCCTTAGGCGCCAATCGTTCTAAGCTGGTGATGAAGGGGAAATTCGAGGTAAAGGGCCTCATGGGGTTGCTCATGCGCAGCACGATGGAGAAGAAAATGTTTGAGACCTTGGAAACCGTCCTCAATGACGCGAAGGTTTACACCGAAACTGGAAAGGTATCTGCTACAAAAGCGGCCCGGATGCAAGAGCTAAGCAAGAAGCTTGAACGTAAGGCTGCATGATTTTCTACCAGATTGGAGAGCTGTTTTAATAGCCTTGGAGATTGAAGGCGCTTGACCCTAGATAAGCGTTTCATGCGAATAGACAAGAGGGAAAAGTGAGCCACTTTTCCCTCTTACACTGATCACCCAGGCCTTTATGTGCCGTTATTTATCGAGTAGTTCGGTTTCGTGAAATAGCTTCAGGTGGCGCTCTTGGAGTAGAAGTAATATTTTTCTGATGGGCTAAAGCCTTTTGTTATGGCCTCCGTTTTTTTAGCTCTTGGTCAATTACTTTTTTTCTACGCTGGAAATCGGAAACTAGCGCGACGATGGTTCCTCCGAAGGAAACCAGCAAGGCAATGAGTATAGGTAAGTCAGGATTCGTCGCCCAGAAAATGAGGGCAAAGGACACTATCCAGGCAAGGATAGGAGTGGCAAATACCTGCCAAAGTGTTTGCTGCTTTTGCTTGAGCAGTTCTTCGGAAAGGCTCTGGTAATATTGGTCTAAGGTGACTTCGCTTTTGAATGTACACCTAATTCTCTGAACTAGGCTGGATTTATTAGACATAACTGACTCCTTGATTTTGAGTCATCAGTCGGCTTGCGGTCAACAAAATTACGCATTAGGCTTTTTATATGCGTAGTTGTCTCTCCTAATCCCCAAAACTTATCCCAATCCCCCTCGCTGTCTTTACCAAAAAGCTCTCGGGATCCACATAGTTATACTCTGAAATGGCTTCCAGAAGCGGTACATCGGTGATCTGATGCCCCCGATAGGCAGCCATGTGGCCAAACTTTCCTTCTAACACCATCTCAAAAGCTTTGACACCATATTGGGTGGCTAATACGCGGTCAAAGGCAATGGGCGTTCCTCCTCGTTGTAAGTGACCTAGCACGGTGACCCGGCAGGAAGCATCGCAGCCTGCGGCTTTGATTTCCTCTTTCAATTGATATCCAATTCCGCCTAGACGGACGTTTTGATAACCTGCTTCGTCAGACTCGCGGGCCAGAACCGAACCGTCCTTGGGTTTCGCTCCTTCGGCAATGACGATGTTGGCAAAACCACGGCGCTCTTGATAGCGATACTGGATGCGTTCCACAACTTTGTCAATGTCATAAGGGATCTCAGGGATGAGGCAGACCTCAGCTCCCCCAGCTACGGCGGCATGCAGGGCAATCCAGCCGGCCTCACGGCCCATTACTTCCATGATCATCACCCGGCTATGGCTCTCGGCTGTGGTCACCAGTTTGTCTACTCCTTCCGTAGCGATCTGGACGGCGGTTTGAAAACCAAAGGTATAATCGGTAGCCGAAAGGTCGTTGTCAATGGTTTTGGGAACCCCCACGATATTGAGGCCTTTTTCAAAGAGTTTTTGTGAAATGGCTTGACTCCCATCTCCTCCGATGCTGATTACGGCGTCAATTCCCAACTCCTTCAGCCGGTCCAGCATGTCGTCGGATCGGTCTACAGACTTCCAGCTGCCATCGGCTTGCTCCATGGGCCAGTTAAAGGGGCCTCCTTTATTGGTGGTGCCGATGATGGTTCCTCCCCGGACGTGAATCCCTGAAGCTAGGCCTTGATCTAGTCGGACGATTTCTTGTGGGTCAAGCAAGACACCATTGTAAGCTTCGATGCTTCCGTACACTTCCCAGCCACCTTCCGTAGAGGCTCGTTTGACAATGGCGCGGATCACAGCATTGAGGCCGGGACAGTCCCCGCCTCCGGTAACGATGAGGAGTTTTTTGCTCATGCAGGATAATTTGAGGGGTAAATTACTGCCGCATTTAGACACAAAGCAAGGTCAAATCCGTATGATTTTTGATACCTGCAGGAATCCATGTCTGGATATCCATGGTGCTTGCTAATGGACCCAGAAAACCTGGATAAACGCAAGGTTGGATGATTCAAATCTAATTTGTCTCTTTGTGGGTAGTCTTTTCTGGCTATCCTACTTTTTTTGGAACACACATAATACATTCAATCAACTAGCATGGCATCAAACCAATATG
>CAZFPQ010000048.1:0-34352 GCA_964521065.1 uncultured Bacteroidia bacterium
CACTGTTGGTTAAGATCAATATTTTGGCCAAAGTCCAGCTAAGAAAAGACAGCCTTTATTCAAGATTAAATCATGCCTTGCAAGTTTTCCATTACACTGACTCTAAGCTTTGTCTTTGCGGTCTTGGGATGTCAGACCAAACAGGAGGTGGTCATTCCCAATCCCTACTTGCTAAACGATGGCCAGCGGCCATTAGTCATTGCGCATGGAGGAGCTAAGGATCTATTTCCCGAAAACACCTTGGTAGCGTTTGACGGATCCAGAGATTTAGCTGCGGATGTTTTAGAGATGGATGTGTGTATGACAAAAGATGAAATCCTAGTTTGCCACCATGATTTAACCATTGATGCTACTTCAGATGGCAGTGGACCACTGATTGAGTTCACCCTATCCCAACTCTTAGAATATAATTTTGGCTACGACTTTACCGATACCTTGGGGCAGCAACCCTACCGTGATGAAGCGGTGGCGATTCCTACTCTAGAAGAGGTGTTTTTGCGCTATCCTAATCAATCGTTTGTTGCAGAGATCAAAAACCGAGGTGAAAATGGCAAAAGGGCTGCTGAAGTTATGAAGAACATAATTGAACGAACCCAAGTTGAGGATCGGGTAGTTGTTGTAAGCTTTAGCAGTGAAGTCTTAGACTACTTTGTTGAGATCACCAAGGGCAAAATTCTCGTATCAGCAGCAGAAGAAGAAGTCAAAGATTTTGTCTTTAGTGGCCTCTCTGCCATGGAATTTTTATATCGGCCTGAGGCAGCTATGCTTCAAATACCTCGCAGCAGCGCTGGAATAAGGCTAGACACCCGGCGTTTGATTCAATCAGCTCACCGTCGCAGGATGGCTGTACATTATTGGACCATCGATGACCCTGAAGAAATGCATCGCTTACTGGACCTGGGAGCAGATGGGCTGATCACCGATCGGCCGGATCTCATGTGGAAGGTCTTGCGTGCGAGGGGCTTCTAGGCCCCATACTGCTTGAAGAAAAGAGCAGATTCAGTATCTTGCCTTCACTTATTCGCATGGTTTATGAATGAACAAAGCCCAGATACTTCCCCATTCCAGTCAGCTATAGAAGGCAATTTTGAGTTTCCTCTCGGCAAAATCATTCGAGAAGGTTGGAGCATATATGTCAGCAAACTGCCCAGCTTTCTTGGGTTCAGTATTTTAACGGTGATCATCAACATATTTGCTCTCCTGCTTATAGCCATGTTGATGGGGATGCTGGTCCAGATACCGATCCTTGGTCTGTTTGCGTTGATTGGAGGGTATTTGGTGATTTTTGGCTTTGTTTTTTCTCTCGCAGGAGGAATATATCTTGTCTGTGACAAAATACAGAGACAGGAAGCCGTAGAATTCTCTGAATTTTTTCAGGGACTGCGCAAGCTTATTCCCATCGGAGCCAATAAGCTGATTCAAGCAATCATTATTGGCATCCCCGTAATGGCCTATGTGCTTTCCAGTGACTTAGCAGAACTGATTAACAGCATTGATTGGGAAAGCCTTAATTCTTTAGAGGAAGTACAGCAAATCGCGGAGCAAACCAGGCCTATATCTCTAGTAGCCTTGTTTCCTCAAATATTGGTCACAGCGATATTCCTTTTTGCTACTCCTTTGATCTTGTTAGGCAAACTGAGCTTTATTTCAGCAATGGGAATAAGCGCCAGGGTATTTGCTAAAAGTATCCCAGGGATACTGGCCCTTACTTTGGCCTTAACAGTCTTGCTGGTGGTGGTCGGTTGGCTCTTGACCTTGATTGGGATGATCTTGGTATTTCCCTTGATTTATACCATCACGTATGCTGCCTACAGATACGTTTTTATAGGTGGGCAGAATAGTTGGGATGGTAAAATTGACGAAATAGGCGAGGATGAGTAGCCTCCAACAGAGCTATCCAAGTAGCATTTCAGTCAGCCCTTCAGGGTAAAGACGGTCTTTCTTTCGTCTGAAATCTGCAATAGGCTTCCAAACAGCTGAAATAGACGTAGAGTCAGGGCCTTCTTTAATGGGTAAAGCCTCTAATTGATAAGGTTCGCGATTGGCGAACTCTGCCTCAAACATGAAAATTATCTCATGGGATAATTCTCCTTTGTATTCAAAGACGTTTTCAGTGGGGCCAATGAAGGTTAGGTTTTGAATATCCTCGCCCAACTCCTCTCGGATTTTTCGGCGAATGGCATCCCAGCTATATTCCCCAAAAGCTACTTCGCCGCCTACAGGGCGGTAAAATTTCTGCTTTTTAAGAGGATCGTACCCTTCTCTTACCAGGATCTCGTGATTCCTGTGAAAGATACAAAGGGCGATGGGGCGAATGGCTTGCTTAGGTGGGACGGGCTGTAGGACATGGGTATGAATCATTGCCTGACCTTAACGGGATTACTGGATCACAAGGTTATATGCAAACCTAAGGATTTTGGTCTCCGAACTTTTTACGATTCAAGGTAAGGTGTTACAAATGGGAATAATTGGCCAGGGATGTTTTTTCTTCGCTTTTTGTAAAAAAAGGACCAATTTTTGCCCTATTGGCTGATTTTTCTTGATTTTTGAGACCAAAACTTACATTCACCTATAGTCAAATTGGGGGAAGAAATACGAAATCCTTACTGGTTTAGGATGATTTTCTCCTTGAAATAAGTGCCATTTATCTGAATCATAAGCAGGTATACGCCATCGGAAAGACCTCTTAGCGGCAGCGCGGTATTGGACTGATAATTATCCCAAGCTTTAATCTGGCGACCCGATATGTCCCACAAAGTGAGTTTTGCGTCCTGCTCTCCTTGGTAACTTAGTTTTAGTTCTTGATGATTTGTGCGGATCAATTGGTAGGTAAAGCCAGTGGAAAGAGAGGGGATGTCCACAGTGGCACAGGTGCTGCCTGGAAGTAGCTTTCGTTGGCAAAAATAGTCCGCTAACACATCGCTGTGGATGCCATTGTAGAGAAGAGAATCGGCCTCTAGCATAAGTTGAGCCGCATCTATGAGAGTCATGTTGGGGAAGTTTCCATACATTTCCTGCAGCACCAGTTGATCTGTAACCAGTGGACCCAAGTCTTCCCGAATCTGCATCAGGGTAGAAGCCCATAAAATTCCATACGTATAAATACTGGTATTGCTAGGAGGATAGAGAAGTTGACTCAGGGCGTTCCGGCCCGGCCAAAACTCATTGTGGCCATCCCAGTTAAAGATTTCATACCACCGCCATGGATTCAAATCTTGGGAATATGCTGCCGCGACATAATCTCCGATCCCTTCATCTAGTCCTCTTCGTTCACGGCCAGACTTGGTCCCAGGTGCTGCTGCTTCTGAAAGAGCATGCCCATATTCATGAATAATGACATCGGCATCTTCGGCATCATCCACTCCTCCATCGCCAAAAAGCATGTAGCCTCCCTGGTTGTCAGGTACGTACAAAGACTGATCTAAATCTCCTCTGCCATGGGCATCTGCCCTGAGTGGCTGATTTTGTAGATTGGTAAAGCCTAAAGATTGAATGTAGCGCTGATAGCGATCGACGTGGTAGTATACCATGACGTCTTCAAAACCATCCTCATCTCGGCCAAAAAAGAAATTGCCGTCTGTGGAGGTAGCAGGAGAGACATCAAAAGAGCTGATATCTTCTACTTTGACATGAGGTCCTTCTAGGTAAAAGGTACCATTGGCATAGCGGATATCCTTGAGGACAACGGTGTCCATGAGTGCCTCTAATAGAGAGGTGTGGGTATCCCCCTGATCGGTAAAATCAACTCCATATTCCACTTCGGCTGTGGTGCAAGGATCAGGATGAAATACCCTAGCACGGCCACTGCTGTCGTTACTCGTTAGGTGATAGTAAGCGGCACGGTTCTCTCTCTGAATTTCCCTTCCGGTATGGGCATCCACCCAGATTTCATAACTTGGAACGATACCAGGTTGGTGAGTCTCCAATCGGTATGCAGAGATGAGGCCATTTTGAATTAGCCACCATGCGGGTTGAATGACGATTTTTGTTGCCCCCAGCGATTCTCCGTACTGAGCGCGGATGCGTAGGGTGTCAAAGGTGAAACCAGACCTAATGGAACTTGGGGAATAAAACTGGTAGTCCGCTACAGTTCGTATTTGCCCTTGCCTACTTATATTTACTTTGATACCTGCTCCTGCTATTGGGAAGCCTAAAACTTGTTGTTCGAAGGTAAGATGCCTACCTCCTGGACTAGCAATATCGTATTTGAGAACTCGTTCTCCTTCGTCCTGGGCTAGCGGGTAATTGAGATCTAGCCAAGTTTCAAGAGTAGGAAGGTCAACTGGCCACCCGACATAATCTTGATGACGGCTCAACACCTGTGCTTCGATTCCAGAAAAAGTTATCCCCCAAAGCCATAGAAGTATCGTGAATCGAATCATCTAATCAATCGATATAGTTTTGTAATCAAAAGCTGCCGCGTGAAGCTGAGCCTGCAATGCGGGATAGAGATCCCTTTGAATTTCCAGTACCTGCTTTACCTGTTCCGTGTATACGGATTCTAGCTCTTCATAGGGGTAGGGATGCAAGATTCGCCGTATTTCTGAAGTCCTTTCATAAGGATATACCAATTCGAATTTAGCCTTAAGAATAATCTCCTGGCGATCGATGTGGATCAAAGCTTCCTCTGCAGCACCTCGATAAGCTTCTATCAATCCTCTTACCCCCAGCTTAGTACCACCAAAGTAACGTATTACACCTACCCAAACGTTGGTTAGGTTTGCAGATTTGATGGCACCTAATATGGGATCACCGGCGCTGTGCGCGGGTTCTCCGTCATCAGTGGCATAGGTAGTCTCTCCAGACTTTCCTATCCGATAGGCATAGCAATGATGGCGAGCATCGTGAAATTGTTGCTTAATCCCTTCTAAATAAGCTTGAGCTTGGGTCAAATCAAGGCATGGATGCACCACTCCATGAAATTTGGACCCTCGGTCTTTAAGAAGGCTGCTTCCAGAGCTTTTTGCCTCATAGAGAGTTTCTGACATGGGGTAAAATTACTAATTTGGATCATATGAGCAGAACTCGCTGGATTATCGTCATTGCCTCGTTTGCGGTGCTAGGTCTCCTAATCTGGTACGTAGGGGATTTGTTTATTTACCTTTTGATCGCAGGATTAATTGCCTTAATGGGGCGACCTTTGATGGACCTTCTGGAGTCAGTCAAAATTCGTAAGATGAAGATTCCTCCTTCGGTTGCGGCGGTTACGACCATGTTGCTCATACTCGGGGTGCTGAGTTCGATTTTTGCCTTCTTTATCCCTAAATTAATCGAGCAGACCCGACAGCTGGAAAACCTTGATCCTAAGGCGATTGAAGAGGGGCTAGCCGAGCCCATAGCTTATGTAGAAGACTTTGTCACTAAGTACGAATTGGCTGACTTGGATCATGGGCAAAGCATTGAGGAAGCTTTTCAAGAGCGAGTTATTGAGATTGCAAGTTCTTTGAACCTTTCCAATGTCTTTTCTGCCATTGCGGGTATTACAGGAGATTTATTCATAGGGCTTTTTTCGATCTTATTCATCACGTTTTTTTTCCTCAAAGAAAAAGAGCTGATTCCCAATGTGTTCTTGGCTTTTACTCCTGACAGCCAGGTTGGGAAAACCAATAATGTCCTTAGCAGTGTAAAAAGCTTGCTCTCACGCTATTTTATTGGCTTGGTGATCGAGCTTATATTGGTGGGAAGCCTTTGCGCTCTTGGTTTTGGGCTGCTAGGGGTCAAAAATGCCCTAGTCATCGGATTTTTTGCAGGCCTCTTCAATGTGATTCCCTACCTAGGCCCCCTGATAGGAGGGGCAATGTCTGTGTCACTTGCCGTACTCGGAGGACTAGATATGGACTTTTATACAGGGATTGTACCCTTGGCACTGAAGGTGCTGGTGGTATTTGTGGTGGTTCAGCTGATAGACAATTTTATCTTTCAGCCCTTGATTTACTCCAACAGCGTTAAAGCACATCCATTAGAGATATTCCTGGTGATTCTAGCTGCAGGTTCCTTATTCGGCATCGGTGGAATGGTTCTGGCCATCCCCACCTATACCGTTGCTCGGGTCGTCGCCAAAGAATTTTTCAGCCAATTCAAGGTAATTCAGCGGATCACGCAAAGTATTTAGGCCTATGGCCGGAAAGACTTTAAGGGTCAAGGTAGACCGGAGCAAGGGGAATCTCATTTGGGATTCCACATTAGGGCCTGTAGCTACATACCCCGTACTTCCTTACCCCGATTTCCGGTTTTCTTGTGTCCAGCTGCCTAGTTCACGATGAAGTCTTCTCCGCTAAGTGAGGTTTTAGCTTAGCAATGAGCTTCATATCTACCTTCCGAGTCTTCAAGTTGGTATCGGCAATTTCTACCCTTACCCGGTCTCCAAGTCTCAATATTTCTCCTCCTTCTTTGCCTACCAGGGCATATTGGGCTTGATCAAAAGAATAATAATCGTCATCTAAGCTGTGGACCGGAACAAAGCCCTCACACATGTTCTCTTCAAGCTCCACAAAGATCCCATTTTCGATTACCCCAGAGATTACCCCATTGAAGGGCTTACCAATCCGGTCGGCCAAGAACTCTACTTGTTTGTACTTGATGGAAGCACGTTCAGCTTCTGTAGCCGTGCGCTCCTTGTTGGAACAATGCTTGGCCTGTTCTTCTATTACTACTGGATTCTCTCGATAAATCTTCGCTTGATAGGCTGCCACCATTCTGTGCACCATCAAGTCTGGGTAACGTCGAATCGGGCTGGTAAAGTGGCTGTAATATTCGAATCCCAATCCAAAGTGGCCAATGTTTTTCGCAGAGTATACTGCCTTGGCCATAGATCGAATGGCAATGGTTTCGATGACATTTTGTTCTACCCGGCCACCCACTTTTTTGAGGAGTTGATTTAGAGAACCGGCGATTCGGCCTTCCTTTTCCAAATTCACTTGATGGCCAAAGGCAGCGGCAAACTCTTGTAAGCTCTGTAGTTTATCTGGATCAGGCTTATCGTGAATCCGGTAGATAAAGGGTAGGGGAGGCTTATCAAATAATTCAAAGACGTAGCGCGCCACAGTTCGGTTTGCCAGCAGCATAAAGTCTTCGATCAGTTGATTGGTCTCAAGTGTAGCTTTTTTGATGACCTTGATGGGGTGGTCGTTATCGTCAAGAACGAACTTGACTTCATTGCTATCAAACTCAATGCTACCTGTGGCCATACGTCGAGAACGGAGCTTTTTTGCCAGATCGTTGAGCAGCACCAGTTCTTCTTGATAGGGGCCTTCTAATTTCCCATCAATGACATCTTGTGCTTCTTGGTAGTGGAAACGCTTATCTGAAAAAATAACCGTCCTTCCAATCCAATAGTCATGAATCTTGGCCTGGGCATCCATCACGAATACGGCCGAAAAAGTTAGTTTCTCTTCTTGAGGTCGGAGGCTACAGACCATGTTTGACAGCTTTTCTGGCAACATGGGGATGGTCCGGTCAACGAGGTAGACGGAAGTAGCTCGCTGAAAAGCTTCGCGATCCAGCGGTGTATCTGGCTTCACATAGTGAGAGACATCGGCAATGTGCACCCCCACTTCATATTTGCCATTTTCAAGGGTTCTGATCGATAAGGCATCGTCAAAATCTTTGGCATCTTCTGGGTCGATGGTAAAGGTGAGCACATCGCGCATATCTCTGCGCTTGGCAATTTCTTCCTTGCTGATGGTCTCCGGAATGGCTTCAGCTTCAGCTTCTACTGATTTTGGAAAAGCTATCTGGAATCCATATTGGAGTAAAATAGCGTGCATTTCTGTGTTGTGTTCACCTGCTGCTCCTAATACTTCCAATACCTTGACTTCTGGAGAGCGCCGCTCCCAATTGGTCAATTCTGCTATCACCTTGTCACCATCTTTGGCCCCTTTTAGGGCCGAAGGTGGGATAAAAAAGTCCACATTGATGCGATCATTGTCTGGCAAAAGGAAGAATGTTTTGGGCATTCCTTCTTCAACGGTGCCAACAATCCGGGTGGTGTTTCGCTGGATTACTTTGCTTACAATGCCTTCTGGTCTCCCTGAACGGCGCGAGCGCCCTTTAAGTTGAACCTCAACCACGTCTCCATGTAGGGCTTTACCGATATTACCCGGTCCAATGAAAATATCTTCTTGGTCACTTTCGGTAAGGAGAAATCCGACTCCACTGCGAGTGACTTGGAGCTCCCCACTTAAAGTAGGACTTTCGCCTAAGTACCGCCATCTCCCTTTTCCCGTATCTTCGATGCGATGAAGATCGGCCAATTGCTTTAGAATGGAACGGATCTTTTGGGTGTCAACTTTAGACCAGAGACCGGTCTGTGAAGCAACTTGTTTAGTCGTAAAAGTTTTGCCTCGATTGGCTTTAAAAAAACTGACCAACTGTTGAGAAAGGGAGCGGTCGCGTTCTGTGCTTTTTGAGGTATGAAACTTCTTATTCGTCTTTTTCCGGCCGCTATTTTTTTTGTTTTTCTTGTTGATTGGGCCGCGTTTCTTTTTTGGCATATAAATTATTCAAACGTATTTATTGATAAAATGGATGGGCGGTGCTATGAGTGAAGTTGAATGGATTATTTTTCATATAGGAAAGGCCCATCCTTCATTCGACTTATACTAAAGTAAGAGCTGAAAGTTACGAAACCTTAAAGTATGGATCATTATTCCAGTTCAAGAACCAGTTTGGAACCCTGCCATTCAACCTCTTCAAAACCCTCATTAATCTCAGGACTAATGGCCTTGCCATTAATTTTCCAAGAGGAATATTGGCCTAAGGGGAATCTGAGGTTGATTTTCCAATTTTTTTGAGACTGCTCAGCCTCCATACGCACACCCTCATCAGTTCTGACTATGTGAAGGTTCAGGGTATTATCACCGACTGGAAGACCCTTCAATCGGGCTTCTGGCCAGGCTTTTGGAAGTTGTGGGCTTAGGATGATCCGTTGTTCATGGGCCATGGGATTGACCCCTAGAAATTGCTGGATCAAGGGCACCGCTAATGCATACGTATTCCAAGCTTGAACCACCATGCCAAAGTCCGGTGAGACTTCATACATCGAACCTGGTAAGGCATAGCTAAACGAATTCACCAGACGTCGAAGATAATTCAAGGCAGAATCTGGTCGGCCATAATTATTTTCAGCTATAGCTTGTACGCCTGTGGGCAAAGTCATGACAGCTCCGGTATAGGAGAAAACCTTCTTCCCTTCTGCAAAGGAACCCTGATCTTTCCCTGCACTTTCATCTCGATCTATGCCAGTAACAAAGACACCAAAGGGATTGACAAATTTGCTTCCCGTTTCCAAAGCGGCCATGGCTTGATTTTTCGGGGCAATACCTGTTTCCAGAGGGGTATTCACCACCCAGTTGTGGTGAAGCACAAAACCCTGCTTATGCTCAGGAGGGAGAGTCATGATGCGACTTTTGGTTTGTTCAAGTTCAGCTACAGCCCAAGGCTTATCTAGGGTATCTGCCCTCACGATAGCATCCTCGATAAGGTGAAGCGCTTCTTCTGTGCTACCGATAAAGTCCGCGTAAGAGTTAAATTCTTCGACCCAGAACTCTCGGTTAATCTTTGCTGCGAGGCTATCAGCCAAAGCCTGAAATTGAATGGCATCATACCTGTTGTCTAAAACCCTGGCCATGGCAGCCACATCAGAAAAAGCTTTTTGGGTGTAGGTCGCAACATCGATCATTTCACTTTCTAAGCCTCGTACTTCCATCATTCCCGCTCCGTCGGGAAACAGGTTTCCATCTACGTCTCCCTCTTCCATGAGCCACTGCATTCCTTTTTTGACAAAAGGATAATATTCTGCTAAAAACGCCCGGTCACCTGTCCACTTAAAGGTACTCCAAATCAATGTGGCAAATTGGGGCGTTTCATTGATGTTGCCTGGATTGAAAACTGCTCCATTGGTAGATACTTCGTGTACAATTCGGCCATTACCATTGTGGGCTTCAGATAGTTTTCGCAACAACTCTATGGTCTCAAACACAATATCCTGACGGCCCGTGGCTAATACGCCTTGTAACGTATACTCATTATCACAGCCAAACCACCAAGGGTAGTCAGGAATGCCTGCACCTAGACCGCGTCCCTGCTCAGGAACTTCCCTGATCAACCAGTCGGTGTTGTATTTGACCCACTCATAGGCAGTTTGAATTTGGGAATCTGGGACTTGTAGATCTGCGGTTTGTTTGATTTTTCGATAGCGGGCAATCTTCTCCTTTAAAAGAGACTCTCGCTTAGAAAGGACTTCCCTGAGCGTTTCTAATGCAGCGGCCTCTGATTGGTAGGAACCTGCAATGACTAAGTTAAGGGTTTGAGTCTGTTTAGGAGCTAGCTTAAGGTCGTAACTCATGGAGGCATTTGCACCGCTTCCTTTTCTTTTGGAGGCACAAAAGGAGTCATCGAGGCGATATCCCGAGTCCATACGGTCGGACTTCCAAGCGACAAACCAATCTGATTGGCGATCTTTAGCAATTAAGATTCTTTCTTCATCAAGAAAAGATACTTCATCTGGGCCATCCTTCATGTGAGTGCGTTCGCCAAGCCAGACGGGACTTAAATCCGTTAGTCCATTGAAGATGAATGTGAATTCCTGATCCTTAGCCCCTGCGTTGTTGAATGAAAAAGTAAGAACTACGGCTTCTTTTCCATCTGGAATCCACTGACTACGGGTGAGGGTCACCCCTTCTAGGATCTCGCCATATTCTATCTGGTTACCAACAGGATAATTAGCAAATGATTTTGCCGGGCCGATGCATTGGCTGTCTGCTTCTTGAACCAAGGCGAGACTAAAACCATCCATGAGTTTGATGGGATGGTCCCATATGCCTCCCATCTCTCCCGTTACATGCCACCCCAAGTCAGGGAAGCTGCCATCTTGATGGCCTACAACATAGAGACGATCTCCTGCGGTAACATAAGGAGACGCTAAGTAAGCTTCTTTGCCCTGTTGGACAGGAAGGTTTTCAAAGGGATGATTTGAGCGAGAAGGGGACTGGCATGCGAATAGCAGCAGCAGCGTCCCAAGGGCTATGAGGATACGCATACCCTCAATAATCCTAACTTTTGCTTATAAATTCAAATGTGATGGGTGCTATAGTGGACCTTCTTCACCAAGATCTTTGAACAAAGTGACTTAGGCGGAGCAATCAAATGTTGCAAGATCGACTACCATGAGAAACCAGTTTCCTTCAATCCAAGCAAAGTAAAACCCCATGAACGCATCGGTATCGACTAGCTGTGCTTTGATGTACTTTTCAGACCTCTGGGTAGCCTCTTGTTCGGGAGGAGTTTGTTCTTTAAGGTCTAGCCTACTTAGGGTATTCATCAGCTCACTGAGCTCTCGATAGGGTTCATCCATGAGCTCAAGGAAGCACCCTTCTTGTTCAAATAAATCAGTACAACTGAATTCAGGAACTTTTCTTGTAAGGGGGGACAAATCTAGCTCCTTAACTCCAGTAGCTAGCCAAGGGGCATACTTAGCCATACTGGTAACTTCATTCACTCGGTAGGCGGCTGGAATGGCTCCTGGTTTTGTGATGAGAAACACACCTTGTTCAGGGTGAATCAAATCTTTTATGGAAGCTAATTCACCCGTCTTGAAGGCTTTTAAAGTTCTGGTTGCCACTTTGTATAAAGCTTCTTGGTCGAGGCTGGCTTTAGCAGATGGAATCGATCTGCCTTTTTGGGTGGCGTCCTCATATCGAATGATCTTCCAATCTTGATTGAAAGTAACTTTATTTTGGAATACAGAAGATTTTTCTTCCCCGGTTTCTGAATCCGTAAATCGACTGGTTCCTGAAAAAGTAGTGACGAATTGATTTCCCTGCTGACTCACTTTTAGGGTCCTCGGCTCAATGCTGATGATACGATTGTCAACTTTTTGAAAACCTCTTTGGACACTTTGGGCAGCCTGATCACGAGTTATGTTTTCCGAACTAAAAAATTTCTGTAGCTGGGGTGCAAAGTGACGATCTGCTTGTAACTCTTCATTTTCAAGAGCCCGATAGTATGATTGCAGATGGTACAAGGCTTGTTGCGTGAGGTCTTCTTCCTCAGATGCATGTTCTTGGGCCGGGGCCGCATTTTCCTTCTGACTGGTCGAAGAATTTGTTTGCCCATCTGAACCACAACCAGCCCACCATAATAGCATGATCAAACTGATAACCTTGAGGCTAAAACCTACTGGGGCTTTGGATGTCACCAGGTACATAGATTAAGGGATTGATTGGTAGGGAATTAGCGTTAGCGTTACGGGAGAATATAGGTCTGAATCTCTAAAAGAAGAAGTGATCACAACTAAGGAACTCGAAAAAGATAGCATATCGCTTTTGCGTAGGAATTTTGTTCCAGATCAAGGAAGGAAAATGGACCTTAGCGAGTCGAAGATTCCGACCTGTCGGAGCTAAGGTGCGAAGCAGTGGGATTGAGGGGCCCACTGCTGAGCCCGTGACAAAGAGATGGGGCAAAAGACCAAGCAAAAAGGCATAACTTATTTTTTGAGTGTTCCTAAATATAGTAGATCATTTAGGGAGTTGGGCGCTTCTTGAGGTTAATGGGGAAATTAATGAGAATTTTTATAAACAAATCTAACCTAAGCAGGGTTCTTGAAGTCAGATATATCTAAAAGGCTATGTGAATGGCTTCTTCTTAGATAATCTATATGGAATATGATATTTTTATAAATTGGATTCTGAAGGACAGACTACTTAGGCTTCTTGTGTTAAAGTGAAAACCAATCAAGGATAAACGTAAACCGTCGTGGGAAGATATACAATAAAAGATTTGGAGCAGCTCTCAGGCATCAAAGCTCATACTCTCCGGGTATGGGAACAGCGCCATGAAGTCATTACTCCAAAACGAACCCCTACCAACATTCGCTATTACGATGATGCAGATTTAAGGTTAATCCTTAATATATCTTTTCTCAATCGGAATGGGCATAAGATCAGTAAGATCGCCAAAATGAGTCACGAAGAAATTCGTGAGACGGTTAAGCGTATTTCTGACTCCAATCTTGAATTTCCCAACCAAGTCAATGCCTTGGTTATCGCCATGGTGAATCTGGATGAAGAAAGATTTGAGAAGATCATCTCTACCAATACGCTTCAGTTTGGTTTTGAGAACACCATGGTAAATATTGTTTATCCCTTTCTAGGGCAAATCGGTATTCTTTGGCAGACTGGTAGCATCAATCCTGCCCATGAACACTTTATTACCAACCTGATCAGGCAGAAATTGATTGTGGCCATTGACGGCCAATTCAGCCCTCAAAACCCATTTGCCAAAAAATATGTACTGTTCCTGCCTGAAGGAGAGATGCATGAATTGAGTTTACTATTTGGCGCTTATGTAATTAAGTCTAGGCATAATAAAGCCATCTATCTTGGTCAGAGTCTTCCTTTGAAAGATCTTTCTTTGATCATTGACCTTTATGAACCTGATTACATTTTCACCATCATTACCAGCTATCCAAGTCAGGAAGATGTGTTGCCATATATCAACGAATTGAAAAGGATGTGTCCCAATCAAGAGTTGCTTTTTACGGGCTATCAGGCGATAACTCAATCGGATAAAATGCCCAAGGAAGTTCGGGTTTTTAAAACAATTCCCGACCTTATCAGCTTTGTAGATGAACACAGTCAGTCGCCCTTTTCTGCAGCTAACATTGGCAAGTCAGCATAGGGTTCAGGACTAGTAACGAAATACAAAAAATCTCAATGTGGTGGTTTGTTGGGATTGTTAGTGGCCCGGTACCTTCGTACTGGGCCCTTTATTCTTTGGTAATAAGGCTTAAAATTCCTCCATGTGATTCATCTGAACCTCAGGAACTCAATTTTTTAATTAACTTTGATCAGCAGCTAACCTGCAATTAACCACTCACAAAACAAGGATCGTTTTGATTACAACCAATCGTAAATTCCGTCCCGGTGTGCTGCATGGTCAAGAGGTCAAGGACCTACTAGACTTTGCCAATGAAAAAAACTTTGCTCTACCCGCTGTAAACGTAGTAGGTACCAATACGGTAAATGGTGCCTTAGAAGCCGCCAAAGAAGTTAATTCTCCTATTATTATTCAATTTTCCAACGGAGGAGCTAGTTTTTTTGCCGGCAAAGGCTTGGACAACGAAGGCCAAAAAGCGGCAATCTTAGGGGCAGTTTCTGGGGCTCACCACGTTCACCAAATGGCAGAAGCGTATGGTGTTACTGTGATTTTGCATACCGATCACGCGGCCAAGAAGTTAATTCCTTGGGTAGAGGGAATGCTGGACCACGGGGAGAAGTATTTTGAGACCCATAAGCAGCCTTTGTACAGCTCACATATGCTCGATCTTTCAGAGGAACCTATTGAGGAAAATCTAGATCTATCTTCAGAGCTTTTTAAGCGCATGAATGAGCTTGGAATGACCATTGAGATCGAGCTAGGGGTGACTGGCGGTGAGGAAGATGGGGTAGATAATACCGATATTGACAGCGCCCGGCTTTATACGCAACCTGAAGAGGTTTCCTATGCCTATGAGCGCCTAATGGCAATCAGTGAAAACTTTACTGTCGCAGCTGCCTTTGGAAACGTTCATGGTGTGTATAAACCTGGAAATGTACAGCTTACTCCTATAATCCTGAAAAACTCTCAGGATTACGTACAGAAGAAATTCAATACCGGCTCCAACCCTATCAACTTTGTGTTCCATGGTGGTTCAGGATCTTCCCGTGAAGAAATACGCGAAGCCATCGAGTATGGTGCGGTAAAGATGAACATTGATACCGATACTCAGTGGGCGTTTTGGGATGGAGTTCGTGCCTATGAAGCTAGCAAGCATGGTTATCTACAAGGGCAAATTGGAAACCCTGAAGGGGATGATAAGCCTAACAAGAAAGTATATGATCCTCGTAAGTGGTTGCGTGAGGCTGAAAAAAGCTTTTCCAAGCGACTTATCGAAGCTTTTGAGGATTTGAATGCCATCGGTGTACATAACTTGTAGAAGTAAAAGAAACTATTTCTCATAGTAGGGGTGGTTGCCTAGGGTAACCACCCTTTTTAGGTTCCTCATCTTCGGAAATAATAATGTGCTATGTTGCGTCTTACTTTATGATTCTGCTTTATTTCTTGCGGATTGGATCCTCAAGGCATTATCAAAGAATAGAACCAGAGGGCTTGTTTTATTCAGGCTGAAAATTGAAGCATACAACAAATACCTATGAATCAATACATGGTAGAGATCATATTACCTGGAGAGTTTACACAAGATTTTGCCCAACTAATCCCAGCTCAGCGAGCGCGGATCAATGAGCTTTTTGGGGATGGTAGCATCAGGAGCTATTCCTTATCCATGGACCGGAGTTTACTATGGGTGATATTTGTAGCTGAATCTAGCGAAGAGGTAGAGGGGTTTCTCGATACCTTTCCCATTATCGAATACTGCTCTCATTCTACCCATGAATTAATGTTTCACGACATGGCGACCAATGAGCTACCTCGGATATCATTGAATTGAATTTTGGGTTAAAAGATGTTTTTCAGCGGCCTCTTTCGAGGGACTCCTATTAGATCTAAATACAGCTACTAATTGATTATAAGAATCTTAATCAGCATCGGTCTACTCCTCATATAAACTTCCCAAAAGATCAGTTTTTCCCTTGAAGATTAAGATCTTTCTCCAAGGTGTGTAAGCTACCTCCGGTCTCACGCGCGATTTTCAAGTAGTGAGGGTGAACGTAATCTTTATAATCACAAAGAATAATGTGGACAGGGATGTCTAGCTTATCAAGAAGCTCGATGTCTCTTACTTCACTCTTATTGTCCGCAATGAGAATCACGTCCTCAAAACCTTCGAGGTATTGGACGCCAGTTAATAGAGCCTCAATATCATTTTCGGGGGCATCGCCACCATTGCCCTTTTCCATTACGTATTCCATGGTGTGGAGAATTTCGTCCAGATCCGTAGACCTCGCCCGATATACTCCTCCAGTCCTACCCAATTTCTTATGCCATGTTTTCTTTTGGTTGCCATCATTAAAAAATAACAAATGTTTCATGGCATCTGGATGATCAAATCGCCGAAGCCGGTACCATTGTAGGAGTTGGGCTCCATGCTTATACATGCTTGCTGTCCAGTCTAATACAACTAGGGTATTTTCCCATTGAGGGTGTCGATCAAAAACGGCAAAGATGGTTGAGTCTTCAATGATGGCATCTCCCGTGACTACCTCTTTTAGTTCAGCAATTGACCCAATATCCTGGATTATTCGAGCGTGCTTAGGGCGGTATTTGATGACAAACCCATGGAAAAGCTCTTTGGCCTCAGACTCATTTTTTGCCTCTGTTTGTAATACCATATTCCAATGAATGTGTCTGGAATTTAGTCGTTCATCGATGGCAAAAAGAGCCTTCATTCGCTGGTTGAGGAGAGAAAAGTAATTAGTCCTCCAGGAATCTAGTTTTTTGGGGTAGAGAGTGAAAACAAGATCAATTTCATAAGGGATTCCTTGATCCGCCAGCTTCAACCAGGCTTCGGGATTTTGTACTTGGTGTTGGGCATAGCCCATGTTTAGCACTACCTGAGAGTTGGTTTCCTCAAACTGATATTGTGTTACTTCGATTTTTCGGAAGGCAAGCTGCTGGTATAGAAAACGGTCATCATCATCAGCCACTGATGGGATAATGACGAAGCAGAACAAGGCCAGAAAAATCGATTTCAGTGATTTCATAATCAGCAACTCGCTCTGTTAGGGGACGACCACATCTATTTTGAATACGAAGAAACCATGGTCATAGGTTGGTTCCTCCCTCCATATATAATAGGAATGGACCAACTTATACCCTATAATTTACGGGCTAGGCTGCTAATAATCAACGTGCTTAGCTAGACTGCAGCTGCGATCTTGGGCGATTTATTACAAGCTACCAATCACGCTTTTGGTCTACGATGATTTCCCTAGTCTCTTCCACTGGAATGACATGGGTGTGCTTTTTCCGGTTATACCAAAAGGCATTGACATCGACCAGATAAAGATGGTTTTCTGAAACCTTGTTTAATCTAGCATGATAGCTTTTCCCAGACCAAGTAACTAGCTGAATGACTTGGCCACGGATGCTTTCAGCTTTCTTTGGGATCTGTGTTCCTGTAATTCGAAGTACCCTGGTACCCATGTCGACTATTCTATTTCCTTGCGAAGCACCTCAAGTGGAGATTGGGATAGCACCCCGCGGCTGTTCATCAAACCGATGGCCACGGTAAGGAGGGTAATTCCCAGTGGAAGCCCCAATACGGCAAGGTAATCTACAGAAAAGCCTACGTTAAAAGTAAATATCGCCAGGAGAAAAGTTCCCATTACCCCCAGTCCGACTCCCGTGCCGGTGGCCAGAATACCCAACAGGAGGTATTCCAGGGCGTTAATGGTTAATATTTGACGACCACTTGCTCCAAGGGTACGTAATAAAACAGCCTCTCGCATCCGTTGATAGCGACTGATTACCACAGATCCAGCCAATACAATTAGACCCGTCAATATGCTAAACAAGGCCATGAACTGGATAATGAAGGAGATTTTATCTAGAATCTCTTCTGCAGTATTGAGGAACATTTTGAGATCTAAGACGGATAGGGTCGGATACTGTTTTGCCACCTTCCTTTGGAATTCGGCGGATCGGGTAGGGCCGTTGGCTCGCAGGCTAAGTACATAAAACTGCGGAGCCTCTTCCAAGACTCCTTGAGGAAATAGAATGACAAATGCGCCTTGCAACCTCTGATAATCAATTTTGCGAATACTGGTCACCACTGTACGCAGGGTTAGACCTTGAACATCCCAGACCATTTCGTCTCCAATGCTCACTTTGCCATCATCCTCCGCAAATTCTTTTGACACGGAAATAGGTATAGGCTCAGTTATACCATCTGCTTCTGTAGTGGGAGTCCATTCTCCCTCGATAACCTCTTCACTAGGCAACAAGCTGTCCCGGTAACTAACGCGAAACTCATAGTCTAGTACCCATCTATCCATATCCCTGGCTGTGTCGGCGAGCCATGCAGAACGAGATTTCCCACGCATGCTGCTGACGCGCATGGTGACTACTGGTGTGGTAGCGATCACTTCTAGGCGACTTCGCCCAGCTTCCTTGACGAGAGAGTCTACTTGGGTCGGCTGAACGTCGATGACCAGCAGATTGGGCGCATCTTGGTTATCACTCAAATTAAACTGACCTAACAATAAACTTTGTATCAAGGCCAAAGTAGCGATAAGCCCGGTTCCCAATCCCAAGCTTACAATGAGAATCAGGGTTTGGTTATTGGGGCGATATAAGTTTGCCAGTGATTGGCGCCAAAGGTAGCCCGCCCTATGGGGGAAAAATTTCTTTACCAGCCACATCACGAGGCGCCCCATCCCAACCAGAAGTAGAAAGCTAACCAACATGGCTACCGTAAAGGCCGTTGCCCCTTGCCATTCTCCTACTTGCAAAAAGCTAAATCCCCACACGAAGGCTAGAATAGCTAACATGACCACTAATCGCCAAGGGTCTCGACCCAATTGAGTCTCATAAGCTGCCCTAATGGCCGCAAGAGGAGATACCCTACGTACGCGTAGCAAGGAAAGCATGGCAAAAAGTAAGGCTATAGTTGTGCCCGTCAAGATACCTTTGAGTACCGCAAATGGAGCAAATGCAGTACTTGCGGTCACTGGTAAGAGCCCAGACAATACCCAAGGCAGCAGGCGCTGTAGGGCAGAGCCCAGCAATGCTCCTAAAACGGAGCCAACCAAGCCCATGAGACCTACTTGGATCAAAAATATCAGAAAGGCATCCTGCCCTTTGGCCCCCAGACAGCGCAAAACGGCTACTGAATTGACTTTATCTCTCATGTATACTTCTACCGCACTAGCCACGCCTACACAGCCCAAAAGAAGGGCAATGAAGCCTACTAGATTTAGGAAATCAGTCATGTTGCCGAAGGCTTCTTGTAGGTTTTCTTGTCGACTATTGACGGTCGTAACCCGTAGTCGCATATTGCCTAGCCTAGAGCGGTTGGTTTCTGCCCAGGAGTCAATTTCCTCTGCTGCTTGACCTAACTGGTAGTACCGTTGGTATTGGATTCGACTGCCTAACTGAATTAATCCCGTGGAGTCAAGATCTTTGAGCGGGATAAAAATAGGAGTGGAGGTAGTAGAGGCAAACCCATTCTGCCCAGGTATACTGAGGAGCTTGCCAACGACTTCAAATTTGATCTTTCCTATTCGGACCGAGTCGCCCACTGACACCTGGAACTGCAGCATCAAGTTTTGGTCAAGTAGAGCTCGCCGCCCTTCTCGGAAGCTTTCTGCTGCTTCGCTCGGTATGGTTTCTAAGTTTCCATAAAAGGGGAAACCTCCTTCCAGCGCACGTACTTGCACAAAGCGGTTATCCTCCGATTTAGGAAAGTAAGCCATGGTACCAAAACTAGCTTCGTTGGATTGTGAGCCTCCTACACTATCTAGAATGGCCATGACACTATCTGGAAAGGCTTGATTACTTCTGATAGATAAATCTGCCCCCAATAAGGCTTTTGCTTCTGCTTCTATATCTCGACGTAAATTGTAATCAAAGGAGTCAATGGCTACCAAAGCGGCAACTCCTAACACAATGGCGAAGGTAAATAAGGCGAGGCGACCACGACTACGGCGACTGTCTCGCCAAGCCATTCGTAACAACCACTGAAATTTATACATGTGAGAGGGAGTTCAAAGGTGGAAACAGGTGAGGAGGGAAGGACTTAGGCAGAAGCGTTTTCGATAAGTTTACCACCCTTTAGGCGGATCACCCGTTGGGTTTTGGCTGCTAAAGCTGGGTCATGGGTAACAATCACCAACGTGGTACCTGCTTCTTGATTTAGGTCAAATAATAATCCCTCTACTTTAGCGCCGGTTTCTTCGTCGAGGTTCCCGGTAGGCTCATCTGCAAAGAGCAGACTCGGGCGATTTGCAAATGCCCTGGCCAATGATACCCGCTGCTGTTCTCCCCCTGATAGTTGGGTTGGATAGTGGTCGTGGCGATCACCTAGACCTACTCTTTCCAACAGCTCTTTCGCATAGGATCGCGCTCCTCTATCTCCTTTAAGTTCCAACGGCACCATCACATTCTCTAGGGCGGTGAGGGTGCTTAGCAATTGAAAGTTTTGAAAAATGAAGCCTACATGCTCGTTTCTCAGGGCAGCTCTCTGATCCTCGGTGAGAGGCGAGAGCTCTACATCATTTAGGTAAACACTTCCAGAAGTTGCCCGATCTAGACCGGCACAGAGCCCCAGCAAGGTGGTTTTGCCACTTCCAGAAGGACCTACTATGGCAGCGGTAGATCCTGGCTCAATATCAAAGCTGACCTGATCTAATACAGTCAAAGCACGGGCTCCACTTTGATAGGTCTTGGTAAGGTTTTCAACGCGTAGAATGGAGGTCATAAGGATGCTTGGAGGTGGGAAGAGAATAAGATGGACCGTATTTAGACTTTTGTCCTATCCTGGATAGAGAGGTCTTGGTTTAGGGAAAGGTTGTAGTGAAGTAAAGCAAAGCCTGCCTTTCGAATTAAGTGACGGATAACCCCGATACTTATTTTTTCAAACAAAAAAAGGAGCACAGGTGAACCGTGCTCCACAATATTAATTGAAATCCAGATTGTTTTAGGCCTGTTGAGTGGCCTTTTTATGGTCGGCTAGGAACTTTTCTAATCCGTTATCTGTCAGCGGGTGCTTGATCATCTTGCTAATTACGCTGAAAGGCATAGTTGCCACATCTGCCCCTACAAGGGCCGCGGAGCGTAGGTGTTCATTGTGACGAACAGATGCAGCCAGAATTTGGGTGGGTAGACCGTAGTTATCGAAGATTTGGCGGATTTCTTGGATCAACAGCATCCCTTCATGACCAATGTCGTCTAGGCGTCCGATAAAAGGGCTGACATACTTGGCCCCTGCCTTGGCTGCAACCAATGCTTGGATAGGGCTGAATATCAGGGTGCAATTGATTTTTACGCCCTCGTTAGCCAGGGTGCGAATGGCCTTGACTCCCTCTTGGATCATAGGGATCTTAACCGTGATGTTTTCGTGGATTTTGATGAGCTCTCTACCTTCAGCAACAATGCCTTCATAGTCAGTAGAGATAACCTCAGCACTGACGTCCCCGTTTACCATTTCACAGATCCGAAGATAATGACCCGTGACATCGCTGATTCCTTCTTTGGCCATGAGAGAAGGGTTGGTGGTAACTCCATCAAGGATGCCCATGTCATTGGCTTCCTGAATTTCATCTAGATTCGCGGTATCAATGAAAAATTTCATAAATGAATGTGGTTAGCTTGTGAATAGATATGGTCAAAAATACAATAAGGGTATGTAACTCGGCAGTCTTTTTGTATTAAATAATGTTACTTCCTGCTTGAATTAACGATCCGCCGTGTCAGCTGTTTTGTTTCCATTGAACTTAAGGTTCCTTATTCCGAAATTACCTAACTTCTGCTCCCCCTGATTGTCACATGTCTGACTCAAACCAGAAACCCGTGTTATTTTTGGCTTACGCCAATGACCGCCTAGACGGCGACCGTTATTTGCGGGACGTGGTGGAGGAAGTACATGCCATTCGAGATCTCTTATTAGAAAAGGCCAGTGGAGCTTATGAAGTAGTGGTGCGAGACAACGCAAGCTTGGATGACCTTTTTGATGTATTTGATCGCTATGGTAGTCGCATCCGGGTATTTCACTTTGCTGGACATGCCAATAACCTGCAGCTGATGCTTGATCAGAGCAGAGGGCAATCCTCGCGAGCAGGAAGAGAAGGCTTTACCCGCGAAATCGCGGCGCTGCCCAATCTCCAATTGGTCTTCTTGAATGCTTGCACCACCAGAACCCATGCCATCGAGATGGCTGCTGCCGAGGTTCCTGCTGTTATTGCCACGGCGACTGATATCTCTGATCGGGCCGCCTATTTATTTTCAAGCTATTTTTATGAACAGCTGGCTGATCGAAGGAGCATTGGAGAAGCATTTGATATTGCTGAACGAAGGGTTCAGACAGCTTTAGTCAGCGGAGGGTCCTTTCGAAAACTTTATTGGGGTAAGCCCGAAGCAGATGATCAAACCTTTACTCAATTTCCGTGGGGAGTTTATGGGCAAAACTTGCAGTGGCGATTCAGGCTGAAAAAAACCATTTTGTCCTCTTCTCTTTGGCCTTTGATGGTGGATCGAGATCGACAAGTAATCGACTTTCGGGATGCCTTAGAGTCAATTTTGGGGGATCCTGATCATCAACCGCATGCGTTCATCATACAAGGGACACGGCCAGAACGTCCTCAAAGCCTGATCACTCGCTTCGTAGAAACGGATATCCAAGAGCTATCTAGTCAAATTTTTGGAACCAATCGTGGGGTGGTCCATGAGCATCAGGTTCGTACATGGCCTTATTCAGGATCACTAGAGCAGCGCCAGCGTGAGCTTAAGCGACGCTTAGCAGAGGCCCTGAATTTCCAGGGCCGGGGTGTATCCCAAAATTGGTCTGCCAATGAAGTGGTGGAGGCCCTACGCCTTCGAGCGCGAACGGTCGTCCTGCAGCATACCATTACGACTGAAAAGTGGGATAGTACTACCCTGAAGCTATTGGGTTGGTATGTGAGCGATTTTTGGCGCATAAATTCAGCAAGGGAGTTCCCTCAATTTCTAATTTTCATCAATCTCTTATTCCCTGAAGAAAAAATCCGTTGGTGGAACCGCATTTTACCCTCCTCAAATACCAAGGATGGAATAAAAGCGGGTATGGAAAAACTTAGCCTTGACCTAGCCCATCAGCTAACCATTTTGAGTGAACTGAAGCCTATTAGGTACGAGGATGTAGTGAGTTGGGTAGACGACTACTTTCCCGAGCAATTGCAGGATTTACCCGACATACTTTTTAAGAACCGGGAGAACCGCCTCAGCATGGAGGTAGTTGAGCCTGCCTTAGAGAGAGCTTTACTGGGACTATCAAGTGGAAATCCGGAACCTCGATCTGCTCCACAAGATGAACCTTCATAAGGGATCTTAGGCTTACTAGCTAGGAGTGCTGAGAATTTATTCTCTATTCTCTATCTTTGTACGGTATGAGTAAACTGATCAGTGCACAGTTTCAGCGTAAGCTAAAAAGTAGCCGCTACTGGGGGCGTATGGGGATCATCGTGGGGTACTTGCTCTTGATGACATTACTCATCCCTCGATCATTCCGCCTAGGGGTCCAATATGAGGTGGGTAAACCCTGGTATGGAGCGGAATTGAATGCGCCTTTTGATTTTTATATCTACAAATCAGCAGATAGCATTGCGATTCAAAAGGAGAAAGTAGCTGCTCAGGTGTGGGACATATACCGCCGAGATACCCTGCGGGTCACCCAATCATTGAATGCCATTCAACTCTCTCTTAGTGAGGCAGAATCATTGGTTAGTAATTATCAAAACCTAACTGAAGGGGAA
This sequence comes from uncultured Bacteroidia bacterium, assembly GCA_964521065.1. Classification (GTDB taxonomy): domain Bacteria; phylum Bacteroidota; class Bacteroidia; order J057; family J057; genus CAYVAP01. Next base: position 23,445 of record CAZFPQ010000048.1, read on the forward strand.
GACTCTACCGCACGCAGATCGCTAGAGGTCCAGTTTCGGACAAACTATCCAGGCCTAGAGTTAGCACCTTTTCAAAGAATATCTTCTTCAAGATGGGATTACCTGGAAAGGGTAGGCGAGCAAAGAGCCAGGGGAATTTACACTCAGGGATATTTGAACCAAGTAAATCAGGCTGATACACCTGCTTTTGTGACGCTCAGGTACATGCCCGCCATGGAAAAAGAAGTCTTGGTTCGCAATACATTCCATAGCCAATTAGAAGTGACTCAATGGCTAAAGGGGGAATTGGGAAAGCTTACCAGTGAAGAAAAGCAATTGCTGACCCTGGTCATTGGGCGGGAGCTCAAACCCAATTATATCTACAGTGATAAATTGACTGAGGAAGCCATTGAGTGGCGTAAGTCCTTGGTTTCTCCTATTTATGGAAAGGTACTCCGCGGAGAGCGGATCATCGGTAAGGATGAAATCGTAAGCAGAGAGACCTATGCCAAGCTAAGCTCCTTGGAGCGGGAAAAACGGCGTACCTACGGCGGCCAGGATTGGCTTCTGATTTTCCTTGGGCAGTTTCTTATCGTGACCTTCATTACCCTGATCCTGCTAACCAATCTAAGTGTTACTCGGCCAAGAATTTTCTTCTCCAATCCCAAACTAAGCTTAATCTTGTTCACCTTGCTACTAGCAGTAGCTGGGATGGTGATTGCAACTAAGCTTACTGAAGTAGCCGTTCGGTTGGTGGATATCTTAGGGCCCAATGTCAACCTTAGCTATATTTATCTTGCCCCAGCCTGTATCGTTCCTATTTTTATCAGTAGTTTTTTCGAACATCGATTGGGCTTCCTTTGTAATCTCTTGGTGGCCTTGTATGGCGCAGTACTGGTCCAGCAAGGATTAGAATTTGCCTTTGTTCAAACCATGGCTGGAACGGTGGCCGTTTATAACCTGCGTCGCCTGCGTAAAAGAGAGCGCTTTTTCTATACCCTAGGGTATATCTTCCTAACCTACTCAATCTCCTATATTGTCTTCAATTTGCTAAGCAAGGGTGGTTTCAACGAGATAAACTACCATACCCTTTTGCTTTTCGCGATCAATGTGGCCATTACCATGATCGCTTATAATCTTATTTACTTGTTGGAGCGGGTATTTGGAGAAACCTCAGACCTGACTTACCTCGAACTGTTAGATACCAACCACCCCTTGCTGCAAGAATTAGCCCGTAAAGCTCCAGGAACCTTTCAGCATAGCCTTCAGGTAGCAAACCTAGCAGAGCTTACCATCAACGAGATTGGCGGCAATGCCCTTTTGGTCCACGTAGGGGCCTTGTACCACGATGTGGGGAAAATGCCTCATTCGAATTACTTCATTGAGAATATGTCCGAATCGGAGCATCAGCGCAATCCCCACGATAGCATTGACTGTTTGGAAAGCGCCGAAATTATCATTGGCCATGTCAAAAATGGAGTCGAGCTGGCTCACCGATATCATCTACCTAGGGAAATCATCAATTTCATAGAGTCCCACCATGGAACCACACGGGTGGAATATTTTTACCGGATGTATATTCAGTCTCAAAACTGCCTAGAGTCGGAAGCTGACAACCTCTTTCGCTATCCAGGGCCTTTGCCATTTTCAAAGGAGACGGCAGTGTTGATGATTTCAGACAGTGTAGAGGCTGCTTCTAGAGCCATGAAAAAACCCACGGCTGAGAAACTCAAACAATTGGTGGACAGCATCATTGACCACAAGATCAAAGATGGTCAGCTCGAAAATTCCAACTTGACCTTCAAGGACATCGCGAGTATTAGACGAGTGATGAAAAAGCAATTAATGAACATTTACCACGGACGAATTGAGTACCCAGAAGAGGTTCAGATGGGAGAAAAAGCCTAAATTCGCAAAGCATTTTGGCTAAAATCCCATCGTGCGATGCGATGATTTTCAAGTCCGTTGGTTGAAAAATAAGACACCGTAAATGAAGTTAAATCAGGTTCTCCAAGTAGGATATAAAATATTAGCCGTAACTCTGGTTCTTTTCGCCTTGATTGTAGGTTTGACTGCTAAAGTACCTGAGTTACCCAATTTGCAGCAAAGCGCCAGAAACATATTTTACCACGTACCTATGTGGTTCACGGTCATTACCCTGATGTCAATCTCTGTGGTAGAGAGTGTCAGGGTCTTGAGACTCTTGGACCCTGATAATGAAAGCCAGGAAAACCCACTGACCAGGGATTTACGTGCCAGGGAATCAGCCAGATTAGGAGTTGTATTCAACATCTTAGGCCTTTTAACTGGGATTGTTTGGTCCAGGGTAGCTTGGGCAGAAGACCGTCCGGCAGCTGAACTCTCAACTTGGTGGGCCTGGGATCCGATTCAGGTATGTGCCCTCATCGCGCTACTAATTTACGCTGCATATTTTTTGCTAAGGAGTTCCTTTTCTGAGCCCGAACAACGGGCTAAGATCGCAGCGGTCTACAATATCTTTGCCTTTGCCGCCTTAATTCCTTTGTTTTTCGTGATTCCGCGTATGTATGAGGGGCTTCACCCAACCGCTGGCAAAGGCTCTTTTATCTTTGATAAGAGTCAGATTAGTAATGAATTCCGGATGGTCCTTTATCCTGGGATGTTGGGCTTCATTTTACTTTCAGTTTGGGCTTATCAGGTCCGTACCAAGTTAGAGCTCCTTCAGCTGAGGCTAGAGAATTGGTACTCAGAGAAACTATATCGGCAGGATCATCCCAATAAGTAAGGCTTATTTTCCACGCCCTTCAATCACCACAATAACCGTGTAAAGGATGATTTTTAGATCCAGGGCAAGAGAGATGTTCTCAATGTAAAGGATATCAAATTTGAGCCGCTCTATCATCTCTTCCACATTAGATGCGTAGCCATACTTTACTTGGCCCCATGAGGTAATACCAGGCTTTACCTTCTGTAGGTGTCGATAATGGGGCGCTAGAGGTAGAATTTTATCAATAAAAAACTGCCTTTCTGGGCGGGGACCCACGATGCTCATGTCTCCTTTTAGAACGTTCCAAAACTGGGGAAACTCATCTAGGCGTAACTTACGGAGCCACTTTCCGGTCTTGGTAATACGAGGATCATGGTCACTGGACAAGGCTGGACCTGCCTTTTCAGCGTCTATGTACATAGACCGAAATTTGATGATGCGAAAAGGCTTGCCGTCCTTGCCAATTCGCTCCTGACGAAAAAATATGGGGCCAGGTGAATCCAACTTTATTAGTATACCTAGGATCAGGTAAAATGGCGCTAACAGAACTAATACCAACGTAGAAACCAGCAGATCAAACAGGCGCTTTCCTATCCTTTCCCATGGTTTCATAATTGAAGGGAAAACCTCGATCAGGGGTGTTCCAAGAATGTGAGAGCTTTTGACACTGCCAACGATGTAGTCGTAAACCCCGGGCACAACCTTGATATTGGCTTGGGTCCGCTCACATCGTTCTATCACGTAGCCGACTTGGTGAGCTTCCTCTGGCTCTAAGGCGATGATGACCTCCTCAATTCGTCTATTCCGTATTATTTCTTCAAGCCGATCCACCTCGCCGTAGTGCTTAAGCTTACCGTGGAACTGATTCGCTTGAAAATTAGGGAGGGAGACAAACCCTTTGAATTCATAGCCAATAGATCTCCTCATGCCTGCAAGCTCTTGATAGATTCCCATCGCTTGGTCTTGGCAGCCTACTAGCAAGGTGGGAAAGGTCAATGCTCCCTTTCGAATCCTTATTTGGGTTCGGGTGGTAAGGATAAACCTTAGAATAGCGACGGATCCAAATTGTAAGCCCAAATAGATCGTGAGTAAGACCCGCTGTAAGGAGGGATTACTAGGAGGGATAGGGTCATCTAGAAAAATGAGAAAAAAGATAACCAATACACCTATCAGGGAGAATTTGAATACCTGGATAAGCTCTTGTAGCCGAGAGCGCCGAAATGGATTTCCGTATAGACCTGCCATGGCATATAGCATAAGCCAGTAAAGGCTGATCACGGTCGCATTGATGAATTGCTGTTGGTCTAGTTTGCCCTCCCCTTCTAGTACTTCACGGCGCCAATACACGAATATTAGCCAGACCAAGAAGGTCATGGCAAAGTCAGCCACCAAATATTGCCATCGCTGTAGACGGGTTTTGTTCATATCCCTCTAAACACTCAGCTGGCAAAGTTAACAGCAAATTCATATTTCTCTAGCAGATTGGGTTTAGCAGTCAGGCAGATGGGGGATCTATTTGAAATGAATGATGCGGACCTGATCTATGAACAGGTTGCCGGGCTGTATTTCGCCTTCAGCGTTTTCTCCTGAACCCCGTAGATACAACTTGAAAAGGCCCGGTTCTACGGATTGAATCAGCGGCTGCAGGTGAAGGTAAGAGGTTGTCCATTTATCTTCAGATAGAAAGCCTACTCCAATGGGTAATTCCTGGACATTGGTGGCATTCAAATTGGTGTAGAAGAGCCCCGCAGTAAAGGGTGTGGTGTTCTGGTAAGTGATCTCGAGGTAGACATCATTGTCATTTCTGCGGGGGAGAACCAAAAAGTCAGCAGATAATGCCTCGAAATTATAACTGGTCTCACTGAAGAGGACCCTGCCTGACCAATTGCCTTGATAAGCTCGGCTGGTGGTGCCCTGCAGACTGGTTGGGTTTTCTAAGTCGAGGTTGGAGACAAAAGTTACTCCTCCTCCTCCTTCAAAGTTCTCTTCCAGAGGGTATACAATGATGGAATCACGAGGCCAATATTCGAACTCCAATCCTAGATCTACCGTGTCTAGGGGTAGAGCCTCCAACTGTAAGGTGATCGGTTGCCAAAATGGATACGGAGCCCTTGTCGATGAAAGCCCGTTTCGAAATATTCCCCCCCTGATCGTAAGCTCGTTTCGGTCTTCTTGTAGCAAGATGGGCACAGTTCGAGGCACACGGTGGACACCATGTACTTCTCCATTGTGTTCGATCCAGTAGTCCTTAAGGTCTCGACCTCCCGCCAAGTCTTGATTTACCCTGACTTGATGGCCATCTAAATTGAGGTACACGGGGAGTTGTTCTGTCGGGTCTAACCTATCGCAAGAGAAGGTTGTTGCAATGGAGATTACCAAAGTCGAAAAAAATGCAATCCGAATATTCAAGGGTGTTAGTTTTAGGCTGAATAATGAACGTTTAAACACGTAATCTTGACAATTGGCGCAGTGAAAACTGATTTGACTGTGAAAACTAATCTAAATTGTAGAAAAGCTTGAAAATTGAACATTTATACAAGTTGTAAGAGAAGTTTGATTATCTGTTATCGGAGCTTCTTTTGACTGGTTAACTTTGAATTGAGCTTAAAAGCAGTTCTTAAACCATGTAAAAAATCAATGGAACTAAGTAAACACTACTGTTTTACTTGCCTATTAATCCTCTTCACTTCTCCTGTTTTCGCCCAATCCTACTACACTCGCTATGAAAGTCCCAACATCGAACGAAATTTTGCTTCAGAGCGTTCCTTAGCTGAGGACCTCGATTGGCGTGAAACCAACTTATCTTGGGGATATTTCCCCATGGGTAAAGGTAGGTCTGGAAGCATAAGTTTTCATAACCATAATTCCGTACCTACCCGGATTATCTCAGTCGAGCATACTTGCTCTGACATTGATATTGAGTACCCAACGCAGCAAATCATGCCCGGTCAGAGTGGCGAAGTGAAAGTGACTTGGCGACCGACACACAAGGGGAATAACAACTGCTATCTCACCATTCATTCAGATACCCGTCGGATGTTCAACGTGATTTTCTTAAATGGCGTGGGCTTTTAGGGAAAATTGGCCAGACCTAATGATGGTTCCAGGTCTGCTAGGACTTCATCTGTTAGTCGATAAGAATCCAGCAATAAGCCCTCGTTGTCTCTGAATATGATTTCTATTTTTCGATAGAGATTTTGGTAAAGAAGATTGTCCCAAACCACCAAGCCGATTCGATTAACGATCAATTGGCGGCCATCCTTGGAAGATTTTTTAAACACATCTGACTCACTAATTGAAATATTGATCACTACCTGTCCAGAGCTTTGCTGGTACGGGTAGCTTCCTTTTTCAGTGGTTAGAAATACTTGTTTGGCATCAAGCGCCCTCAAATATTTTTCCACCTCAGGTTTCCCTTCTTCCTTCCAATCAATGGCTTCATTGATATTGACCCGTTGATTGTTTGGAGATTGACTGCAGGACTGGCTGCCTATCCCAATAAGCAGCAGGATGTAAACAAAAAGACCCGTTGGAAACGAGTTCCAACGGGATGATTTAATTAATGGTGTAGACAACTTCATGGAAGCTTCAACTATGTTTTTTACTCAGGATTCACCGCTTATAAGCTGATGGTAACTTCCATGGGCTATATGGGACTAGACAGCGAATCTGCTGCGTAAACCAGCCTAGACGGCTTCCACCGTTTTTACTTCGGGTATCATGCGAGCCATGAGCGTCTCAATACCATTTTTCAAGGTCATGGTCGAGGAGGGGCAACCAGAGCAACTTCCCTGTAAGCGAAGTTTTAGCACCCCTTCTGAGAAATCTTCATAGATGATGTCTCCTCCGTCCATGGCTACAGCAGGCCTTACGTGGCTCTCGAGTAACTCTTTTATTTTGCGAGTCAATTCATCATCATCCTGGCTAAAGGCAGTTTGGTTAGCTTCAGCCAGGCTACCGGTCATGATGGGCTGGTCAGTTTTAAGATAGGCTTTGACGTAGTCTTTAACTACTGGAATGACCTCTTCCCATTGGAACTCATCTCCTTTGGTAATGGTGATGAAGTTATGTCCAATGAATACCCGCTCAACAAAGCGAAAGTCGAAGAGTTTCCTCGCGATGGGTGCCTCTTCTGTATCTTCTACCCGCTCAAAATCAGCAGATCCATTTCGCATAAGGACCCGATCGGTCACAAACTTTAAGGATGCTGGGTTGGGAGTTATTTCCGTATAAATCATGGGTTTCAATTAATCAATAAAGTAAAATTAACATATTTTCCGTTTAATTTGAGGCCTTAACCATTGTCCTATGGAAGACGCTCCAAGCTTTTTTACGAATGATGCGGTCGTGTTTGGAATCTTGATACTATCGCTAGCCTTCGTATTTGTCACTTCACAGTACAAAACCCCTTTTTGGAAAAACTTATATACCTTCTTGCCTCCCGTTTTGTTGTGCTACTTCATTCCTGCGGCATGGAATACGATGGGGCTGATTTCGGGAGAAGACTCCCAGCTTTACTTTGTGGCCTCTCGCTATTTGTTGCCAGCTAGTTTGGTGCTATTTACCCTGAGCATTGATTTACAAAGCATCCGGAACCTAGGAGGGAAGGCCTTGATTATGTTTTTTACGGCTACCGTGGGAATAGTCTTGGGGGGACCCGTCGCTTTATGGATTGCGGCGACGATTTTTCCAGGAATTTTTGCTGCTCCAGTGGAGGAACTGTGGAGAGGCTTAGCCACGGTGGCTGGTAGTTGGATTGGGGGAGGGGCCAATCAAGCCGCTATGAAGGAGGTCTATGATGTCAGCGACACCGTATTTGCCTCCATGATTTTAGTGGATGTTACCGTGGCCAATATTTGGATGGGTTTCCTCTTATTTGGTGCTCAGCGCAAGGAGCGTTTAGACCGTTGGCTTAAGGCTGATTCGTCAGCCATTGATGTATTGGTTAAAAAAGTCGAAGATTATCGCGCCAGTGTGATGAAAATTCCTGATACCACGGATGTGTTCAAAATGCTGGCGGTTGCCTTTGGCGCTACGGCGGTGGCACATTTTGGTGCTGATCGCATCATTCCTCTACTGGAACCCTTTTCCGAAACCCTCAATAGAGTTGGGCTTAATTCCTTGCTCAGTGGCTTTTTCTGGCTGATTGTCATCGCTACAACGCTAGGGGTTGCCCTATCTTTTACCCCTGCAAGAAAGTTAGAAGGGGTAGGAGCTTCTCGCTGGGGCTCGGTATTCATTTACATACTGGTGGCCACCATTGGAGCCAAGATAGATCTGGCAGACATTTTCAACAACCTAGGTCTTTTTGCCATTGGTTTGATCTGGATGGCCATCCATGTAACCCTACTTTTGGTGGTGGCCAAGATCATTCGGGCTCCCTTCTTTTTTGTTGCGGTAGGCAGCCAAGCCAATGTTGGAGGAGCCGCTTCTGCTCCCGTAGTTGCTTCTGCTTTTAATCCTGTACTAGCCCCAGTAGGGGCTTTGTTGGCAGTTTTGGGCTATGCATTAGGCACCTACGGAGCCATCATCTGTGCCGAGATGATGAGGCTGTCCGTAGGTGGCTAAGGTGTCCAATGAATAGGTGGTCGTCTATTCTTGCCTGAGTGCTTTTGCAGGATTGATGGTAGCTGCTCGGTATGCGTGATAACTGGTTGCCGCCAAGGTAATTACCAGAGTTAGGATAAGTGTGCCTGCAAAAGTGAAAATACTCATGTCAGTGTGATAGGCGAAGGTTTCAAGATAGGCTCGCATAAACCACCAAGCCCCCAAGAAGGCTAGGGGAGCGGCAATGAGAACCAGCCACACAAATTCCTTGGTCATCAACTGTACCAATTGCATGATATTGGCTCCAACGATCTTGCGAACCCCCATTTCCCGGGTGCGCTGCTCCGCCGTGAAGGAGGCTAGCCCCAAGAGACCCAAGCAGGCAATTAAAATGGTCAAGCCCGAAAATAAAGTGAATAACTGACTACGGTGCTGGTCAGCTTGATACTGGCCCATGAAGGCTTCATCCAAAAATTCATACTCAAATGGGGCATTGGGGAAAACTTCTTCCCAAGCTAGCTGCAGCCCTGCTAGGGTCTCTTCTACTTGCGTAGGACTTAAGCGGACCACAATAGATCTATTATCACTTTGTCGGGTAAACATGAGTGGAGTTATTTCCTCATATAAGCTTTGCTGGTGGAAGTTTTTAATGACTCCGATCACTCGGGCCTCGATGGGCTCATCAGTTGAAAAGTTGAGAATCACCTTTTTGTCAATTGGATCATCCCAAGCCAGTCTTTTAACCATGGCTTCATTCACAATCACCGCTTTACTGGAATCTAGGCCTCGGTTGCGATCAAAGTCCCTACCCTGTATGATTTTCATCTCCATGGTGCTGAAATAGTCATAATCTACGGGATAGCCATCGATGCCCCTTTCTACCATTTCTCCTTCATTGGTCTCCATGGGCATAAGGTTCTTGCCATAGCCATTGCCAGGAACCGATTGGGTCGTAGCCGTTCCTTCAACACCGCTAACTTTCATGATCTTTTGCCTCAAAACCGCCCATTTTGCTTGATCTTCAGGATTCGAAAAAGCAAAGGTTAACACCGGAGATTCTGTGAATCCCAAATCTTTGTTGTCTAAGTACCTCAACTGGTCATAAACTACCCCAGTACTGACCAACATGAACAAGGAGATGACAAACTGAAGTACGACTAAGCCTTGGCGTAAGCGTCGGTTACTTCCTGTGGTTTTGCCAGAGGAACCCTTGAGTACCAAGGCTGGGTGAAAGCTAGATAGGTAAAAGGCCGGATAGCTACCGGCAGCTAGGCCCGTCAATATCAGAATGCCAAGCAGTGATACCATGACTTCCCCTGCAAATAGCTCCGAAAATTCTAAGGGAAGATCCAGAATCCGGTTAAAGAAGGGCAGGGATAGATAAACGACACCAAAGCTCACAATTAGAGCAAATCCTGAGATGATCAGTGATTCTGCAATAAATTGCCCAATTAAATGCCAGCGAACGGCCCCCATGGTTTTACGTACTCCAACTTCCCGGGCTCTCTTTTGACTCCTGGCTGTAGCCAAGTTCATGTAGTTGATGCAGGCTAATATCAGTAGAAACAGTCCAATTGCACCAAATACATAAATGTATTCCATGTTCCCCACTGGTTCTGGTTCGCCTTGAAAGGTGGAGGTTAGGTGGATATCCGATAAGGAAATGGCTTCATAATTGACCGTAACTCCAAATTGATCAAAGATGGGATCTACAAATTCTTTATCTACCTGCGTAAGCTTAGCCTCAAAATCCTTGGGAGAAGTTCCTTCTTTTAGCAAAGCATAGGTAAATAGGTAAAACCCTCCCCAGGCCCCTGCTCCTTCCATCTCGCCTTCTGGGTCGTGAATTTTAATCAAACCTTTGGCTATCAAATGCGAATTGAGTGGCCAGTCTTTATAAATACCGCTTACCGACACATCTCGGTCTCCATCAAGGGTGAGGGTCTGTCCGAGGATCTCATTGGGACTTTGACCTGGAAAATATGTGCTTGCCAGTGATTGGGATAATACCATGTCACTAGGCTCCTGCAAGGCGGTACTGGGATCTCCAGCGATGAAGTCAAAGGTGAAGATGTCAAATACTTCAGGGTCAGCGGAAAATACGTCTTCGGCAAAGAAAGTTTGATCCTCGCGTTTAACTTCCACTCGGCCATTTCCGATCATTCGAGTAGTTGCCTCAACCTCAGGGAAACGGCGGGCCAATTCTGGCCCCAATGGACTCTGGGTGACCGCCCAACGGAATGCATCATCTGGCTCAGAAATATCTGAACTTACTCTCACTACTCGGTCTCGCTCTTGGTGGTGGGTATCGAATGAAAGCTGCTGATTGAGGTACAATAGGATGAGCAGGCTGGCGCTGATCCCAATAGTTAGTCCCAATATGTTAATGATGGTATACCCACTTTGTCTGCGCATGTAGCGCCAGGTGATGACCAGAAAATTTTTAAGCATGCCGATTGAGAATTTTGGTGAGCTACATAGGGATAACCTTTCCCCATTAGAGGCTGTTTGGGTTTTGGTGTTTCGAGCCCAAACGCAGGGTTTTTTGGTCCTGACAAGCAGATTTTTTGAGGAATAGCGAGCTATTTCGAGAAAAATCGGCGCAGTCAGACTCCTACTTGGGGCCCTTAATCCCA
>CAZFPQ010000049.1:0-32309 GCA_964521065.1 uncultured Bacteroidia bacterium
TAGGCCTGGGGATAGGTCGCGTGGTTGGTTCCCATTACTCGGTCCCAAAAATTGAAGTAGATTCCAAAATTGAAGCGTACGTATTGGTGATGCTGATGATGATGGATAGCTGTGTTGAAAATCCGTAAGGCAGCGGCTTTGTTGGCCCGAAGTTCAAATCCTAGATGCCCATATACAGACATGAGCAACAGAAAGGAAGTAAAGAACACCAACATCCCTGTAGGCATGGGAATTAAGACCGCCACCAGCGGAACGATCAGAATCTGGATCACTGCCTCAATGGGGTGGAAGGCAAAAGCGGTAAAAGGAGTAGGTGTATGAAAGCGATGGTGCCAACAATGAGCTACTCGATAGAGCCACCCCCAGTGCATCAATCGGTGAGACCAGTAGAAATAAGCATCGTGAAGCAAAAAGGCAAGGCTCAAGGCCAATGGCAAGTATAACCAACCCCATCCGCTGATCTTTTCAAACAACTGCGTATAACCAGCTTGTACCAAGCCATCTAATCCCCAACCTACCAACGCAAAAACCACCACAGAGAGAGCAGAATAGGCAATTTCCCTTCGCATAATGCCCCACCCTGGTGTTTTTGCATGGATCTTCAGCTTGGCAACTTGCTGGGGCCAGCCAAGGTAGAAAATAAGATAAGGCAGCAACACGGCCGCTACACTCATTAGGGGTATGAAATAGATCCAGAACATAGAGGAGGATTAAATTCTTGCTTCAAGTCATTGCCCAGAAAGGACAGAAATCACGGATCATCCCTCCCTAGGCTTGGCTTACTTGAGTTAGGAAATATAGCCAGAATCCAATACGATTTCCTTTATACTTTTTCCTCACGTAAAGAGGCGAGATAAGCACAGATCTTATCTCGCCTCTCGCATTTCATTTGAAGGCCCCTTAATTTGCCAGCTGGAATTTTAGCTGAAAACCGACGGAAGTAAAGGCCGTCTCAAAAGACGACTGTACCCGTGGTCGGTTAAGGTTGTATTCTACAAAGACCCGCACGTTGAGCCGTTTGTTCACTGCGTATTCCACGGAGGGGTTGGCAATGAGATTTTCGGCACCTCGGGTTCGGGTAGCTTCAAGGGTAATTTCACTATCCAACCCAGCCTGCGACAAGGTGTGGTTGATCTCATCCGTGTCGCGGTAGGTCACCCTCAGTTGAGCATTTAAGCTATTTTGAAGATCAAAGTCCCGTCCCAGGAAGGTAAACACCCAGTCCAGCTTGTCCTTTCGCCAACCTAAGCTAAGGGAAATATCTTGAGTCCGAAGCTCCGTAAGCTGCAGGTTTCCAATGTTAAAGGTAAACTGGCGCCCTCGCTTCCAGTCGAGTTGGCCAGTAATGTTGTTCTTGGTGGTAAAGTTAATGCCCAAAAGGGGCGCAAATTGATCGGTGATCTGGACTGCCTGAATGATGTCTTGGGCATAGTAGTTGAAGATCGGGAGCAGGGCTCCGTTGCTCAAAGTGTCAAACCTCAAGGTATCTGGCGTATCAGCCCACCCATCCATGTCTAGATCCAAGAAGTTGAGGTTGTTGTTGAACTGTCCCACAGAATAGGTACCACGATAGCTATGCTTGATGGTAAACTGGGTGATGAATTTTTTCAATGCAGGTACCGTTTGGGTTACATTAAAATTCAGACTCCAGTTTGGCAAAGGCAGCCTAGGTTGAGAGGTCAGCTCAATGTCCTCCGGTCCAATCAACCCATAAGAAGACAGAAGGGAGGTAATCAAGACATCTTGGTTTACCCCAGTATAACCATTTCGGAAATCTCCTGCCACCCGTTCCGCCCCAATGGTCAAGGGGTTTTCAGCAGCGTAGCGCGCAGAAATGATCCTCCGGTTTTCCGAAAAGCGCTGGAAAATCTGCGACTGAAGGGGGTCGCTAGAGTCAAAGGCTGTATTAGCAAAAATGTAAGAAGTCGTATAGTTCCCATTGACCAAGGGGTCAAAGCTGCGGAAGCTATCTACCCCTGTATCAAACCGGAAAAACTCACTTTCATTGCGGCTGAAGCTCCGATTGGCAGATAAGTCAAGACGAAAGCCCTTGAATAACTCTACTGAAGCTCGGGCGGTCAAATTGTCTCGTCGATCTCGCATGAATAAGTTGGACAGAGAGGTGTCCCTAGTCAACCAGCCATTCTGTGCCGCGAGGTACCTCACATCAGCCTGGCTACCAAAGACAAATCCGGCTGTAGGAGGAACAAGTGGAGAATTTTGCCCAGTTTGGGCATTCTGATAGCGCCAATCCAATCCAAAGTTATCCGTTTTGGGTAGATAGCCGGGTAACACGGTGCTGGCATCCTGGGTATAGGAAATGTCCAGGTTCTTGACACTCAGCACCAAGCGGACCGCTTGTTTGCCCACCACCTTCAAGGCCTTGATCAGGGGAGACTCCGCTACACTGTCTGCTTCCGCCTCGGCTGCGCCAGGATCTACTCCAGCATCTGGCCGTACGGGTCGTCGAGGGGCAGGCCGGCCAGGAGGCGTAGGGCGTCCCGAAGGTTTGTCCTCCAGGATCTTTTTCAAGAAGCCAAATTTCCGGTAAAGACCATTTAAATCTGCCCTTACATTGGCTTGGATCCGCATTTGATTGCTAATGGTCCCACCAAAATCAGGGTTAACCTCAGGAGCTTGTAGCCATTGGAATGACCCGGTATAATTGGCATTGCCTGTAAGCCAATTCAAAGGCTTGATCTGAGAAAATGGCAACTGATAGGCCAGGGTCAGGTTTTGGTTAAAGGCAATGTTTCGACCAAAATTGATTAAGCGATCATTTTCTCGAATCAGTGTATCGGGCGTCCCATCTGGTCGCACAGTTGGAATGAGCATCCTGGAGCGGCCAAAAGTCAATAGGTTTTCGCTCAGGGAGCCGACGGAATCTCGTTCAAACTGGTTAGCGTCTTCAAAGTACCCTCGCACTTCATCTACCCGGCCATCGTTATTGGCATTGTAGGTGATTTGGAGGTTTTGAGTGAGGTTCCAGCTCAGGTTATAGGTACGCTGAACAATGAAGTTTTTGCTATAAAGAGGGTCTACCGTACCGCCAAACTGATTGGTTGAACGAAGCAAACGCTCTTCAAACTGACGGTTACCCCTGGCACTGACGCTTACCGAGCTGGGCCATGGCTGGATGCCAAAGTCACTGATAAACTTCGCCTTACCGGTAAGGGGCTTAACCTTGTCTACCCAACCAAAGGGCTTCAGCTGCAATTGAGGGAAGTTATATCGATAGTTGATGCCTCCCTGGTGTTGGGTTTGAAACCTGCGCTCGGTAATGGCGTCCCGCGCTTCTAACTCACTGTAAGAAAAGGAGAAGTCAAAATTGGAAATGTCCCAGGGAAAACTGACGGTAGATCCTTTCTTGGTTTCTCCCGGCTCATCGTTGGTCGATTTTCCTTTGCGCCAGTTCAATAGAGCGATGGAGCGGCGGCGCTGAAAGGTTTGTAGGTCTCGGATCACATCTCGCGCCTCCTCGTCTGGCAGGGACTCAGCCAATTGGTCTGTTCTGACGTCGGCCTCCTGAGGGTTGAAGACTGGATTGACCCGAGTCTCATCATAACTTGCGCTCACAGGCAAAGAGAAGCCCCATTTGCTTGGTAAAAACTTGTCCAAGGCAAGCTGAGCCCGAATGCCATACTGCATGCGATTCTCAAGTGAACGATCACTCAAGGTTTGCTCTAATGGTCCAAACCCTGCTGACTTATAGCGTCCGTTGACGTCGATACGCCCTAAGTCTGCCAACTTTAAAGAAGCATTGACATTGGCCGCCACGCCTGTATTTCGATCAAAGTTGGTCAAGCGCAACTCATTCACCCAAACTTCTACACAGATGGGCTCCCCGTTAGGGTCTTGAGGATTGCGCACCCCGATCATGATGTTGCGCACGTTGCTCAACTTAGGGGTACCCTTGATGTGGATAAAGTGCCCCTCTGGCATGGTAGAGTCCCGATAAGTATGTCGATAAATCAAACCTGTTCCGACATCATTCCGATCAAACTTAGCCGCAGCTAAAGTTGCCAGTTCAAAGTCAAACTCGTTTACCTCAGGCCATACCGCGAAGGGATCATTGGGACTCCCCAAGGATGGTGATAGAGGCATTTCATACTCGTAGTAGTTTTGGTCATTATCCAGACCTAAGCGGATAAACACGGTTGCATCGCCGGTTTCATTGAAATTGGGATTGGTCACCCCATCATCTAAAGGTTCCGCGTGGACAAACATTTTGAGTCGGCTATACTGACGCATGTCTTGACTCACGTTCTTAAATATCCCGCGGGCATCGCCATCTTCCAAGCCGCAAAGTCTCAAGGTCAGGGACCTTTCATCATCCAAGAACCCCGGCAGGGTATTGCCATTCAATTGCTGACGCTCAATTCCTGGAGGAACCACATAATTATAAGGCAGCTTCTCGCTGTTTTCTTCTACACTTAGGCTACCCAGCTCAAAGGTAGCAAAGGGAGGCTCTTGAGGGTTCACAATAATATCAGGATCACTCAAATCACCAGTGAAGCGCAGCCATTGAGAAGAGACCAGTTGCGGCTCTGCCATACGCAGGATGACCTCCTCTTGAAAGTCGGCGAGGTACATCCGCATAAAACTAATGGTCTTGAAGTTTTGAATCCCATTCACAGCCGTTCCAGCCCGAAGCGGAATCCTGAACTGATACCAAAACACCGGCTCAGCCAAACCGTTGCCAGCCTGAACGTCGTCTGCCAGGATGCGGTCTACCACAAAGCCCTGACCAGGTGACAAAGAGTCTGGATCTAGCTTGATTCGATACTGCCAGTACTGCTCCGCGAAGTTCAGACTTCCGTTTCGGTTCAAATCTTCCGTATCGGGTTGGTTGGTTCCCTGCAGGGTAAAGCGGTTGTTTCCTTGGATAATGGGAGAATTGTTCTCCATTCCATTGAAACGGGAATAGCGTTCCAGAATGCCTGCCGTCCGATTTTCGTAATCATCGTCACGGAAGTGAATGAAGTCGTCGGAACTGGGGTCATTGATTAGTTCATTGAATGCCTGGGGAGTCAGGTAGCCCTGCAGGCTATCTAACAAGACCGCATCAAAGAATACGGCTTCATCCTGGCTATTCAGTCCGTCCCAACCAATATCCTGTAATTCCCGATCGGCAGCTTGGTTACCAAAAGCATCTGCGGGAGGAGTGCCAATGGGAATACGTCCCCATTCGGTGGTATCGATCAAGCCCTCGGGGCGTTGAGCAATGCTGGTAGGCAAACCGTTCTCCCGGCTTAGGCTTTCGTCCGTCAACACATCCTCATTTACCAAGCCTAAGTTGATGTAGAAATCTCCTCCATCTCGGCCAGGGTCATCCCAAAAGGGGTCCATCAACCAAAATTCAAGGAATTCAACGTTGGTGGCTTCAAAGTCGTTGTTGATGTCTATTTCGCGCATGATCCCCGCCCAGTTTTCCTTGGGCTGGCTAAGGCTACCATTTTCCGCAACTCGTCTACGGTCTATTTGGTAGTTGTACATTCCTCGCTGAGTAGGTAGGTAGCGCAAGTCAAAGGTGGTCAAGAAGTCAGTACCAAAAGCAAAGGTTCCTGTAGGGAAAATCTCTGATTGCTTGACCTGTCGGGTAAAGTTGTTGTTAAGATCCTCGTCGGGTACTTCTAAGTTCAACCCCCGCTGGAAAAAAGCCTGATCGATCTGGTACCAAGAGAGCTTGGCTCGGGTGTAATTAGAAGCCAGTGGGTTGTTGTAGTCCAACCTGGGATCGTATAAGCGGTTGTTTCCTTCTGGGAAGGAGGCCAACTTCCACCGCTGCAACCCCCTCAGGGTGTAGGGAGTAGCCGCTGATTCAAAGTCATCCAAGTAGACGATGCCTCGGTCCTCATTGTTTCGAATAGCCCGAGGCGCACCTGGGATAAATTGAGCAAACTCCCCTGCCACGTTGAAATTGGACATCTCCTTGGTAGAGATAAGAGGGATCTTATCTACTACTTTGGTGATGAAATTGGATTCGGTATTCCAAGTCGCATCCAAGCCCCAGAGGGTATTGTTAACCGGCTCATCCCCTAGTAAGGTCTTCTGTGTAAAAGGCTGCTCACGCAAATTGAGGATGGTGGCCCCCAAAGCCAGATCCCGGGTAGGGCTGTATTCGATCCTTGAACCTAATAGCGTTTTGGTTTGAACGTTGTAGAGCGAAGAACTTTCAAAAGAGATCTGAATTTCTTGTCCTGATGCAAGTACCGCTTGATCCAGAATGGTCAAAGTACCCGTCATATAGTTGACCTGATAATCCGTTCCTTCGGTCAGCTGACGCCCCCCGGCGGTAACCGTAACACTTCCTTCTGCCAAGTTAAAGGTGTTCAGAGGAATTTCTGCGCTGCTGGCAGAGGACCGATAGTACCCCTCTAATCGAAAGCGATTTTTTTCAGGAAACTTTTGCTTGGCATCGGCTTGAGTGAGGTCATATAGCGCATCGAAGACGTAAATACTGGTTTCGTTGGGATCGTCATCAAGTCGCTGGCGGAGGTTGTCCCCAAAAGGCTCCAGCACGGGAAACTGAATGTAGCCCCGCTGTGAGTTTACGGTCACTCCTTCTACGTAGTCAAAATAGTTATCTGGATTAGGGGCCGTATGGTTGGTCAGCCGGTCTAGTCCCACTACCTGAATCAAAGGCCGATTTTTTACCGCACCACTGGGCAGATAATTGATTTTACCGGCAGAGGTCCCTGATTCATATTTTACGTCCAAGAAAAAGCCATCCCGTCTCAGCCCATAACCGATGTTGTATATATTTTTCATCATCAGGTCCCAAGCAGGATAAGGAGCTACCCGTAAGACCGATGGCTTGAGCAACTTGGTAAAAAGCACGTTGGAGTTAAGGCCATCCGAAGGCACATCGTCGGTGAATTCCCCGACCTGATGCACTTCACCATTCAAGGTATAGTTAAAAGCGACCATCAACACTTCATC
This sequence comes from uncultured Bacteroidia bacterium, assembly GCA_964521065.1. Lineage (GTDB taxonomy): Bacteria > Bacteroidota > Bacteroidia > J057 > J057 > CAYVAP01. The sequence continues at coordinate 6,943 of CAZFPQ010000049.1, forward strand.
AGGGCGGAGAGGAGTATTCAAGGAAAGGAATCCCAATTGAGAGTTGAGGGTATACTCATTGGGCTCAAGGCGGCGCATGTTTCCAACTACTTGAAAATCTGCCGTATTTTCCATCCGCAGGCCATCTAAGGCTTCTACGGAAGATTTAGCTTGATTCAATTCCCGGGCTGCTGGTACTGATATGAGCCTTTCATACAGGTCATTCGATGCGTTATCTGGCAGGCGCCTACTCGGGTTTTGAACCAGATTTTGGTTAAATACCCGTCCCTGTCCCGTACCAAATGCTTCATCATTTTCCCCTAAATCCACGAAGCCAACGATGTTTCGGTTATTTCGGGTAGTTCCTTGTTGCTCTCGCCAAACTTCCACACGATTGATTCGAAGATTAGAGCGCACGATGGGAAGATCCCGCAAGGCATCGTTGTAGAGGGAGCGAAAATAGTGGGTCAAGAAGTAGTGGCGATTCATGTCGTATTCGACAACTTCTTTCTCATAAGGAGTTTCTACGGCTCCTCCTCCGGCTACGGTGATGGTTTCCACTTGCCCTCGCTCGATGGAGGCAAGTCCCGAGACATATACAGGACCGAATCGCAGTTTGGTCTGGATGCCCATCAGGTTTTGACGACCTTGGATGAGCGAATTACCTAACTGCATGCTGACGTTACCCGCCGATATTTCTTGTAGAATTTGGTCTTCGTTTCCTTCGTGCTTGAGTTTGAGCTGATTCTCAAAATCAAAGGTAGCCTGGGTATCAAAGTTGATATTCAGGCGCATCTTCTTTCCAATCTGTCCGATGACTCCCAACTGAATCTGTTGGTCAAACTGAAAATTGGTGATGCGCTGTTGGCGCAAAGGCAAAGCTGGATTTTCAGTTCTGTTTCGATCTAAGGAAAAATCCAAGGTGGCAAATCCTGTAGGGCGAATGGAAATGGTCCCCCCGCCGAAGATATCTGACAGTTCTTCTACATCGACTCGCAACTCCAGATCCCTCTCGAGTTCCTCATTGGTAGCAAGGGATTTATCTCTAAAATACGCCTCAGCCTCTTTCTGTCGGCGATACTTTAGATAATCGTCATAGCCTATGGTAGAAGGTCGGCGGACATCCACCTTGCCAACTTTTTCATAAATATCGAACCCAGAAAGGTCTTCCCTTAGCTGGTACTGGGTCTGGTAATTGGAAGGCAATCCTCCAAAGTAGAAAGGAGAAACATAGTCCACGTGGGTAGCATCCCCAATGCGGTTATTGGGGTTTTTCCTCACTTTAGACGTGTCCTCTTCCGGTACTGGGAGTTCCAAGGTATCCAGAGGAAGCTGGGGTTCTGCTTCTTCAAGCACCACTGGGGGCTCTTCTGTCGATTCTGGGGGAGTTTCGGGCTCGCCAAAGAATAAGGACATCAGGGCGGATAGCAGCAGAGCAACGCTGAACTTAGACAAAGTCTATTGGTTTTAGGTCCTACAAAAAAAATGGTTCGGGTAAACCGTGCGTCATAGGCAGCCCTCGGAATTAGTGTGTTGATTTCGCTTTAATGGTTCAAAGCTAGGAATATTCCGGCAAAGATATTGGGCTAAAACTGATCTCTATCTTCCAGGCGAAAGGAATTTAGGTATTTCGCAAGGCTAGCTTGATGATTTCCTCTACGCTGAGCCCTTGCCCATGCTGCTTAAAAATCTTTTCTAAGCGCTGATTTACCTCTTTTTGCGAAAAGCCAAGGTTCATTAAGGCCTTGGTCGCCTCTACTTTCCTGGCGGTATTGAGTCCTGGTGCAGCTACATTTCCTGCACTTAGCCCGGTAAGCTCATCGGTCTTAAGCTTGTCTTTCAGCTCTAGGATGATCCTGGCGGCGGTTTTAGCACCAATTCCTTTAACTCTTTTAAGAGCTTGACTGTCTTCATTGGCAATGGCCATCAAAAGGTCATCTGGATTGATGCTGGATAAAATGGCCAATGCAGTATTCCCTCCTACCCCCGAGACACTGATCAGATGCTCAAATAAAGAGCGCTCTGCCGTACGACTAAAGCCAAACAAAATCTGTGCATCTTCGCGAACTTGCAGGTAAGTAAACAACTTGCATTCTTTTTTCCCTTGAATTTCCTGATAGGTATTCAAAGAAATTTTAGCGAGATAACCTACCCCATGACAATCTATGACCGCAAAGGTGGGTTCTAAGGAGTCAACCTTTCCTTGTAAAAATGCGATCACGGGAGGAAAGAATAGGTAAGTCCGATCAGGAGTCCAAGGTTAAGGCCCTGTGTAATGGCACTACGGGTTTCTCCACGGAGATTGGTCCAATAAGAAAAAGAAGAAACCTGGCCATTCTGGAGGATTCGCCCCTCAATGTCTTTGTTTTCTGCATCCGTCAGGCCATAGTCTCCCCTCAGCCTGAGGTTCAGGGTAAAATTGTCTGGTGGGAGCTGAATGTCAAAACCGGTTTCACCAATAAAGGAATACACCATGTTTTGATAGCGATCACGCACTGGAGGGATGCTGACGTTATCTGGAGTGATTATGAACGGGTTGTCGTTAAAGCTTTTGGCACCAAGTAGGAAATCGGCAGAAGCCCCTAAGTAGAAGGAAAAACTGAATTTACGGCCTGCCGTGGGGGTATTGAAACCAAACATGAGGGGCAGCTTGGCATAATTTAACCGCTCGACAAAGCGTGTACTTACTGCTCCTACAAGAGAGGTATAGGCACCCCCCTGTTGGGCCAAGGAAGGGCTAAATCGCAAGCCGAAGAAGTCAGAGAAGCCTAGGCCAATGCTAATTCCTCCGGCCATGGTAGGCAAGGCTTCGGCATTGTATCTTTCGTCCACTAAGTTGTTGTCATCAGCATTGTTCAGATATGAAATTTGAGGAACACCAAATACGCCTATCTTCAAGCCACGTTGGGCAGAGAGTGGGGACAGGAGCCCCAGGCATAAAATCGAAAGGACTAGGATACGCATGCTAGAGTATATTTTGAGCCAAAAATAGGATTCCTGACATTCATTTCAAAAGCTTGAAGCACCCCTGTCCTATCCACTTCCATAGCCATATGAAAAATCTTCTCTCTACCTTCCCACAGAATTCCAAGAGGCTTAGCTTTCACGGATGTAATGGGCTGCGCATCCTAGTTGTAGGGTTATGCTACCTAGGTGGACTCATGCTTACCAGCTTTGCCCAACAAATTGAAGGAATCATTTATGATGTGGAGACCCAACGTCCCTTAAATGGGGTCCAGATAAATCATACCAGTCTTCCTTATCAAACCATTACAGATTCCTTGGGTAGATACCGCTTACGCTTACCCCAAGGAAGACACGAAATCCAGTTTAAACTGAAAGGATATGCGTCGACCAGTCGTTCAGTTATGCTACGCGATGCTGTTCCCTTGATCGTTAGTCTCGGCTTGGACCCACTGGGATTCTTTCTACACCAAGGCCCCATTCATACGGCATCGGTTACTCCTTCAGACCCATTAGACCAGCCCCATGCCTATTCTATCCTAACCGAGACCCAGTTAGATATGTACCAAGTTAGGAGCGTTCCCGAAGGTTTAGATCAATTGATCGGGCTTTGGCAAGCCTCTCCCAGCCTGGGTATCAGTGCACATCGGCTCAGAGGCTGGTCCAATAGGCGACAAGTATGGCTGCTAGAGGGCATACGTCTTCTGTATTCACCTGGAGCGTATGGCTTAAATGGCTTAGACCCTCAACTGATCAAGCGAATTGAGGTAGCCAAAAACACTGGTTCAGTGTTGCATGGCGGGGGTGCAGTAGGAGGAAGCATCCATATGATTGGCTCTAGTGGGGCATACAGCCCGGGAGGATTCACCCTTAGGGGAAGGGGAAGAGTCAAGTATATGGGGGGAGACATGGAACAAAGACTAAGAGGAGAACTAAGCATAGCTACGCCTCGCACCTTCATTCGCTTAGGCAGCAGCTGGAAGCGTTTTGGAGATCGCATAGCCGCTCCCCCTTTGGGAATACAATCCCCCAGTGCTTATGAAGAGTTAAACCTGGACTTTCAATATCGCTATCGGCTATCCAAGCAAGATGAGTTGACTCTTGCCTTGGTTCACAGCGAGCAAACCGGTGTAGATAACTTGGAGCAGGTTTCGCAAAATCAATTCACTCAATGGGAGTTAACACCTAGAATAAGCACACTTGCCTACATAAGATGGCTACGCAAGGGGCAGGGGCCGATTCCCAGTCAATGGAAAATCACCACCTCTGTTCAGCGAAGGGAGGAAGCGAGAAGTTCCCAACTCATTCAAGACCCTCGCACTTATCGCCTTGAAAATGAGCTTAATCGAGCAGGACTTGAGATTCGTGTAACCCATCAATGGCTCCACAATTGGCAGTCTACCACTGGCATAGAGGCTTATCGGGACCTTAACCAAAGCACGGGACTATGGAGAGACAGCCTAGCCAACCAAAGTGGGAGAGCCATAACCTTGCTTCCTAATGGAGCGATGGCTAGACAGGTAGCTCTTTTCTCCATGCATGAGCTAAGAACCCGGCGATGGCTGATTGTGGGAGGGGTGCGTATGCAGTTACAGCAAATGCTTGGGGTCGACTTTCTGGGAGATAGTTTAAGCAGCCTCTTTACCCCCATATCTGGTCACCTTGGGGTCAACTATCGAGTGGCTCCTGCACAGCGAGCCTATGCAAAAATAGAAACCGGGGCTCGCCTTCCTCAATGGTATGAGTGGGAGCAATCGGCAAGTTTACCTAACAGCCTAGTCTTGCCCCAGCCGACTCTAGAGCCTGAAACTTTTGTACACCTTGAAGTAGGTTACAAGGTCAGGCAGGCTAACTGGGCCCTGTCAGTGGCAGGATTTCAAACACTCCTGCGTGGCGCTATAGAACTTGTACCAGCTACCTTAAACGGCGCCAGTTTGTATGAAGGCAGGAACTTATTTAAATACCAAAACCTTCATCATCAACGGGTCGTTGGCGGAGAAGTTGAACTATCAAGCCACATCGGTGCTTGGCGCCCCTACTTAGGACTTAACTATGCAGAAGGGATAGAACTAAGTGATCCGAAAGATCCTATTGCAGGACTTCCCCCATTGAATGGTCGATGGGGAATTAGGTATCAACAGGCTTCCTTTTACTTCATGCTAGAGGGTTCTGCCGCAGCTGCCCCCAATCGTTTGTCCACCATGGAGTTGATGCAACCGGAGTTACTACCTGACAAATGGATCACGCTACATGCATATGCAGGATACAAGACCAACTGGTTCACATTTAGGGCAGGAGCCCTAAATCTTTTGGACCAGAGCTATAGATACCATGGCTCCATCCTAGGCGCCTATGGACGTACATTTTGGGCTAACCTAGACTTGCCGATAGGGAGTCAAAAATAAATAGGAGCCTATTCAAGTAGGCTGCTCAGATCCATCAAGTCGGTGTCGACCGCCGCATAACGAGACATCGCCTCTGCATAACGTTGGGCTTCTTTTTGATCTTCAAAAGTTCCCAACACCAATTTGTAAACAGGCTTAGTCGCGTCTCCAGGTTCGGAATAAACATACATTTTTCCGGGCCAGATTCTTTCCAGCCTGCGCATCGCACGCTCTAACTGAAGCTTTTGCTCAAAGCTGCCTGCCAAAAGGCCTAAGGTCTGGCTGCCTTTAGCTGACTGATTGAGGCTGCCTAAACTATAGCTTTCAAGTCCAGCTACTTTTCGCTGAGCATATAGACTTGGCGTAGCGAGATTCAAGCTCAATGGGGCTTGAACTGGACGCTTAACCGCTAAGTGCTTAGGAGTGGGGGGGTGAACCCGCTTCTCATAGCGCCGAAGCATGGTCGAAAGAGTCTTAGGAGCCACGAAACCTTCTACGCTTCCCATGAGCCTTCCTTGTGGATGGACGAAAAGGAGGGTAGGCAAGCTAGACAGTTGGTAGCGAAGCCGAGCTGGTTGCGTTAAGCTATCCAGGCCAACAAAAGTGATCAAATAATGATCATGTATCAGTTGTCTGAGGCCTTTATCCTGCCAGGTTTGTTTCTCCATATCTCGGGCACTGCCATCACTTTTGCCATAGATATAAACCAATAAAGGTCTATCAGCAAGTTTGGCGGCGACCTGTGCTTCAGACAAGGTGCCCTGAAAAATAGACAGGGGAGGACTGGCAAAAGCGTTTTGAGAAAACAGGAATCCAATAAAGATGGCGATCCCGATAGGTATCCGGATGGGCATAAATGGATGAATTGACGGTCCTAAATAAGAGCAAAGAAGGGAGCGAGGAGGTTAATTTTATTTTTTTCCTAAAAAGGAAAAGGACAAACAGGTTTGGTCTGGTATTTGAGTAATCAGAAAGTTTTGCCAAGATAAGAGCAAAATTTCAATTCCAGTAATATCTCAATAAAATAATTGCTCCAGATTCGGTCTTTTATCTCCCAAATTCTTACATCTGGCCCTCCCTTCAAGCAGTTGAATATTCACGCAATAATCTTGATCTTGGAGTGACCCAGTCACAGCTAGCTTGTCCTAAGGTAGGACACGGGTTAAAAAGATCTACAATTATGAAATTTTCATTACCTCTCCTTGCCTTCTGTACCCTCTTTGCAATTGGCCTCACTCCTCTAAAGGCACAAGACGCGATAGAAGGCAATTTTACCTACATGAAAAAGGCAACTGTTCCAGGTGTCTCCATTGTAATCATGGGGAATCCATCAAATGTGGAATCAGTGGTCAAAGCAGCCTTTAAAGAAAATGCCAAAGCACGCGCACGCAGCCAAAAAGGGATGACATCCTTCGAGGAAACACGATTTTCTCCTATCTCCTCAGAGGAGTACAGTTACTACTTTACCTTTGAAAAACCTACTCGAAAAGACAAAGACCACACCCAAATCAACCTTTTCCTGCAGGACCAGAACCAGGCATTCGTGACTTCAGTAAGCAATCCAAGAACCATTGCCAATGCAAAGAACTGGCTAGCTGACCTTGAGCTAGAAACCAAGGTATATGAAATGAACTTGGTTATCGAAGACCAGAGAAAGCTGTTGGAAAAAACAGTACAAAAAGAGCATGATTTGATTTCAGACTCCACCAAGCTTCAGAGAGACCTGTCAAACCTCCATCAAGACATTTCAGACAACAAAGAGGACTTGGCTCACCAACGTGACCTTATCAAAGAGGAGCAAGACAAACTCGAATCATTTGAACTGAAGATGAAGGGACTTCGTGAGGAAAGAGATGTGATGAAGGACGCTCGTCGTCGGGTTCAGCGTACTGTGAATACCGAGTCAGGAAACAATAACTGATTCTACCGGGATAAGCCCTCAAGGGGACAAAATTTAGAATGGGTATCAAGGGATTCGGGAAACCGGGTCCCTTTTTTGTTTGATCACGCAACTCTGAGATATGGAAGCATCCAACGTAAGCCCCTAGCCATCCATTCATTACCCGAATACTCGCGCGCATTTTCAGGCTTAAGCACTTGGACATGAGAATGTGGGATCCGACGGTACAGGCTATGGTCAAATAACATATAGATCTGACCGAAACTGATCCTCTTCTCGTTGCCATGCTTCAGACTCAACGGAGTCTGGGGAATCGCCCCAGCGATGCACAAAATCATAGGCCCAATATCGCCCCTGGTTCTTTTTCATGAACCGTTTCGATTCAGACTTCACGATACCGACTGCTTCCTGATAACTAGGATGGTTAATCAGTTCATTTTGGTATAGAAAGTCATATAAATAGTACCCTCCCCAAAGGGTCAAGGCCACTTTGAATCGCAGATCGAGTACCAAACCACGCTTCTTAGAAAGATAGACTCGGAAGGGTTTGAGCTCTAACTCAAAGAAACTGCCAAGGCTTTGTAGTCTCTTGCTCTGCCGCTGCTTTTGGAGATGAGCCATCAAAGAACCCCAAATTTCAATGCTGAGGGCAAAGGGAAAACCACGCTTAAGCATATAGCGCAAAAAGCACATTTGCAGGACTATGAGTGCGGATTCGGGGTCTCGCCGAAATAAAGTAGGAACCTGATCTCGCAATCGCCTCTCGTCATCTGGGAAAAGGCCTCTTTGGACCAAACTGAGAAACTCTGTCTCCTGGTTAAATTCATAGGGAGCCAATTCCGTGGCGATCTCCTCCCAGTTTACAGACTTTCCTTGGCCTTTAGCAGCCTCAAACACTCCCTGCAGGTGATGATAGATATGATAAATGGCCAAATCCTCTTCTGAACCTTTAATCAGCTTTCGGCTAGCCTTTATGCTTTCATAGATCTGTTGACAGAGTTCGACGACATCCTTGGTATAGCCATAATACAGTGCTTTTTGAATACACAGCATGAACTCATCAAACTGCTGATCTGGGGTTTGAGCCATATCCAACAGGGCTCTTTTTACCTGATCTCCTTGCTTAAAATAGCAATAAACATCGATCAAGCGCATAAAGATGAACCCTCTGGTCTGTTCATAGTAGGCAGGATGAACCTCCCGAATCAACTGAGTAAATTGATCAACCTTATCGAAGAGCTTTGCCTTGAAATGATGCCCGGTGATTTCTAGAATCACTTCTTCTACGTTGTACTCACTCACTACCGCAGGAGGCAGTGGCTTGGAGAAGATCTCCATGGCATCATCAAAAATGTCTAAGACATTTCGACGCTGATAAGCATCCCAAAAAAGTTCGAAATCCATGAAGCAGGGGTGGTTCTGTAGGGACTGTACCTACATACTTAAGGCATAGCCATGAGATTCTCAACCATTATGCGAAATTTATGGGAAAATTACCCAAAACACATGCCTCGCATATTTAAATCCTTTGATGCAAATAAAAAAATCAGGTGGACTTGGCTGGGGCTAGGGCTTTTTACCTTCTTTCTTAATAATCTTTTTCACCGAAACCCTTATTTCTGCGAGGTTGTTTACAGCCGAGGGTTCTTCTTGATATTCCGTAATCTTTGGGACTATACATTAGGATGGTCACCTCTCCCTTGGTTGTACACAATTTTCCTCTTAGGGCTTGGGAGCTTTGCATGGAAAAAGTTCAAGCAAAAGCCCCTCAAAAAGGAAGCGACTCGCTCTAACCGCTGGCGAAAGCGCTTGATTGGCCTAGCAGCATTCTTCGCAGCCCTCTATACCTTGTTTTATTTCATGTGGGGGTTCAACTATGCTCGGCGCCCAATTGAGGAACAACTTCAACTCCCAAGCATTAAGGCTGACGCAGGCGGACTCAACCAGGAATTTCAGGAGGCCACGCAAGCATTGCTCACAGCCTACGATGAATTATCCAAGGATCGAGGCCAAAGAAGTAATCCTTTGGCGGAAGGTGATCTGCCTAAAGGGTTAGAAGAGCAGATCCGAATTCGGTTAACTGATACATTAGAAGCCATGGGATATCCTAGTCCAGGCCGCGTTCGGGTCCGAAGAATATTTCCTCCTGGATTATTGATGCAGCTAGGAGCCAGTGGAATTTACATTCCCTTTTTAGGGGAAGGTCACCTAGATGCAGCGCTACCTCCGGTACTTTGGCCCGAGGTCATGGCGCATGAAATGGCACATGGATACGGCTTTGGAGAGGAAGGCAGCTGTAATTTCTGGGCTGTACTAGTCACTACTGGTAGTTCGAATGCTGCGGTGAGATATTCGGGATATCTGGCTTACTGGATTGAGGTAGCTCGAATGTATCGCAGACTGGCCCCTGGAGCTTATCAATTAGAAAGAGGGAAGCTTCCAGAAGGTATTCGAGCAGACCTAGCCGCCATCAATGAGACCTATAAAAAATATCCCGGCCTATTCCCTCAGTTTTACCACTGGGTATATGACAGCTACCTTAAAAACCAGGGAATCAAAGCTGGGATCAAGAGCTATAGCCAAGTGGTTCAGCTTAGGATGGCTTGGGAGAAAAAATTAGCTACCCAAGACGAAAGGTAGCTATGGGCTATGGGCTATGGGCTATGGGCTATGGGCTATGGGCTATGGACTATGGACTATGGAATAGAACAATTTCTCCGACTCCCCCCTTAACTCCTTAACTCCTTAACTTCCTTAACTCCCTAACTTCCCCCCCTTCTTCCAAAGCAAAAACTCCGACTCACCTAAAAAGGCAAGCCGGAGTCATATGAGTTACGATTAGCTTAAGATTTAGTCGGGGCTACCTACCCGGATCATGGCACAACGGAAACCGATGGTCGCACTAGACGAGTCTGCAGGGAAGTGGCGGCGAACTCCTGGGGACAGGTAGTAAGCGATATCGTACCAGCTTCCTCCACGGTAGACCTTTGCGTTATCGAAAGGATCGGTGTCGTCTGCAGCATACTCATTGTTACGGTGCAGTAGTGACATATTTTGCTTGTAGGATACGTCGTCAAGCCAAGCATCCGGACGAATCTCAGTCTGACCTTTGCGGCGATAAGGGTTGAAGTCATCTACGTCTTCAAAAGCCAAGCGACGATAAGAATCTTGGGTCCATTCAGCTACGTTGCCAGACATGTTGTACAGGCCGAAGTCATTGGGATAGAACTCACCTACAGGTGCAGTGATCATGTATCCATCGGTCATGTGGTGTCCATCACCTCCACGCCATCCAGCGTAGTCACCACGGCCACGCTTGAAGTTGGCTCTGAAGCGTCCCTTACGGTTACGAAGCGACTTGCCTTCCCAAGCGTAGATTTCACTTTCCAGCAAACCTCTTGCGGCATATTCCCACTCAGCCTCAGTAGGTAGGCGATAAGAAGGATAAAGAATCCCTTCTTCCGGATCATCGTCAGTAATTTGCTTGTTGACGATGTAGGTACGCCATTTACAGTATTCATTGGCTTGGTGCCAGTTGATACCAACTACAGGATACATGTTGAATCCTGGGTGGCTGTAATAAGCTTCAGCGATAGGATCATTGAAGGCTAAGTCACGGCGCCATACGTTGGTATCAGGCTGAAGGTCGTCTTTGGTAAAGTCGTAATCCTCATCGTCTTCAGTACGGTAACTTAGACCACCGCGCTTGACGTCAGCCATGAATTCTTTCCAATCTACGTTGGCAACTTCCATTTCATCCATGTAGAAGCTCTGGACGGTTACCTGACGAGTGCGGTTATCCATGCTCGACTCAATGTCTTTCTCACCACCACCCATCATGAAGGTACCACCAGGGATCAACACCAAACCTGGTGCAGGATCTTGTTCGGTGAACTTAGGAGGCAGGTAGGTATCTTCGCTGTATTTGATACCTGTTTTGCTGCTGGCTTTGCCTACCCGGTTGATGCGGGCTTTGTGGTTATTACATCCCACCATGCCTACTCCCATTACCAGGGCCACAAGAGCATAGATGAAGCTTTTCGTTTTCATATGAGATTAGTTGACAGGTGCTACCAACCTAGATCTGGTTACTAACGGAAAATTATTTAAGGTAAGGCTGTTGCTATAAAGCTGGCTTGCAGTTATTGATGTATCAAGGAGAAGCTTTCCCCCCTCGCTGTCCCTAAAACTTAGGACAAGGTAGGTCACGGTGCTTAATTGGCCTGCGGTTATAGTATTTTTCAAACTCCAGGGTCAAAGACAATTCGTGTGAACCACCTGAGATCCGCTGGCTTAAGCTAGAAATGGTGTAGTCAAATGAATAACCAAAACTAAATGGCCCTTGGCGTACACCGATGAGTCCCACCATGGCGTCTTGGTGACGATACCAGATACCAAAAACCATGGGCTCGATATTGGTGTAAACCCCTACATCGATTTGACGGAATTGTCCCTGCATTTTGTATAGCATCACAGGAGAAATGGTCATTTCCCGACGGCTACCAAAATCGAAGATGGGAATGTTAAGTCCAGCGGTCATGGTATATTTACGTGGTAAGCGGGTAGCGTCTGTGTCTTGTCCTGCTACACTGGTAAATACTTCATCAGGCTGGGTAATGTGGTGAACCGAAGCTCCCACGAATGCATATTCATTGAAATAAACCGCACCAAAATTCACATCTGGACGAATCCGACTCAAATTCCAAGTGCCGATAGGCTCATTGGTTTGAAAGATGAAGCCTTGTCGTGCATCTATTTGGTCAGGGAAGCGCAACAAGGTAGGATCAATGCTGGCTTGGATAAAGCCTACCCCTAAACCAAAATGTAAATAGTGGTCACGAGCCAACTCAATGTGGTAGGCATAGTTGACGGTAGGATTAATTTTGGTTAGCTGCCCTTCGCCGGCCCGATCTGCTCCTACGCTCACCCCCAATCCCATGGTGTTGCCTAGGAATCGCATAGGCTGGTCGTAAGAAATCATGGATTGGTTATAGAAGCCAGGAATATTGACCCACTGGGCGCGGTAGTTCATGACTACTCGGTGACCGGCCCCCGTACCGGTAAATGCAGGGTTAAGAGCTACTGGATTAGAGAAGAATTGCGAGTACTGAGGATCCTGGGCCTGCAATTGATACAGGGAAGAAATCAGCAACGCACAGGCCAGGATGGCACGAGCAAGCAAATGTTTCATTTCACAATCAGGTTAAAGTAATGCTGCAACGTAGGTTGAGTCAGCTGATTGGATGGAAACAACAATGATGCAAAACTATTCGGTTCAATCGTATTTGCGTATGTTGTTCGAATTACCTGCCGCAAATAGCAGCTTAAAGAAGTGAAAACCAATCTAGAAAAGGTATTTCTCCAACATAAAAATCCAAGGTTTCGCAATAATTATTCCATCTCTTTTTTGACTTCCCCTATACAACAACCTAGCCTATGCATACCCTACTGATTTTACTAGGGTGAATTTCAAATTGTCTCGTATATTTCTGTATGGCAGAACGAAGTAGCATTTTCGACATGATTGGACCCGTCATGATCGGGCCGAGCAGTTCCCATACTGCGGCAGTAGTAAGAATTGGCATCAATGCCCGGAAGTTACTGGGAGAAGAACCAAAGGAAGTTGAGATCACTTTTTATAACAGCTTCGCCCGAACCTATGAAGGCCACGGCAGCGACCGTGCCATCCTCGGAGGCTTACTGGGCTTTGCCCCCGACGATCATCGTATCAAAGAGGCCCAAAAGCACGCGAAAGAAGCAGGACTGAAGGCAAACTTTCGCGCGGTGTCCAATGCATCTCACCTACACCCAAACTCTATTCGCGTCCATCTTCATGGCCAGACTCAGTTGGTCCAAGTATTGGGGATTTCCAGGGGAGGAGGTTTGATATCTATCCTGGAAATTGATGGCTTTGGTTGCAACTTTAATGGACAGTCTGACACCTTGGTCATCTCTGCTCACGATGTAAGTGGCAGTGTGGCCTTCCTAACTTCCGTCATCGCCAATGAGGATTGCAACATTGCAACCATGACCGTGAGCCGTTCTGCCCGCAATGATATGGCTCGACTGGTCCTTGAGCTTGATTCCCCCCTAAGACCTCTTACCCTTGAATATCTTCGCAGCGTAAAATGGGTCCATAAAGTAAGTTATCTCCCAAGGGCAGAAGAATCATGGCTAGCCAACCCCTCCAGCTAATTCTGTCACTTTTCCTTAAATCTTTCCTAATTTACCTCTCCAAGGTCACGTCTAAGTAGATGGACATGAGAGAAACGGTCATCGGGGTACGGGAGTAGGGGCTATGTTGTGACGATCACTCATCCTTATAGCCATAGCTGCATAAGCCATATCCCAGTTTCTTCTGTCTAAGTGCTTAGGCAGGTGAACAGAAGAAAGTTGGGGTACGGGATATGAGCAAAAATCGGCTTTTGTTACAGTTTTGCGCCCTGTATCTCCTTACTCTAAGTACTGGTTTCCCCTCCCTTGACCATCATGAGTAAGGGCAAAACCCTTGGACCTATAACAGACTCAACTCTTGTCCTAATGTCTCGCCTTTCTATCTTTCACTCCCTACCCAAGACCATGCTGCGCATGACGGCCTGTTTTTCCCTCGTGGTCTTGGCACCTTATTTACTAACGTCTAAAACGCTATCTAACCGGGCCGAAATCAGCCTCATGACCATTGCCCCCGGTGCGGAGCTTTATTCCGCCTTTGGCCATACAGCCATTTGGGTGAGCGATCCCCTTTCAGGAGTCAACACCATGTATAACTATGGCACATTTGATTTCAAGCCAGATTCTCTGACTCAGTTTTACTTAAACTTTACCCAAGGCCGACTCAATTATCGATTAGACACCGAAAGCTATCGCCAATTCGATTACGTCTATCAATACTTTAAACGTAGCTACTTTGCCCAAGTCTTAGACCTTAACCAAGCACAAAAGCAGGCAGTGTACGACTTTCTAGAAAACAACTACTTGCCGGCCAATCGCTATTATCTCTATGAGTTCTTTTTTGATAATTGCGCCACTCGGGTCAGGGATCTGTTCCAAGAGGTGCTAGGAGATAGCCTGACTTATGTAGGGGCTCAAGCATCGATGGAGATGAGCTTTCGGGATCTGCTGCATCAATATCTGGAAGATCGACGCTGGGCGAAGTTTGGTATTGACCTGGCTTTGGGAGCAGTGGTCGATCGAGACATTACACCTTGGGAGAGTATGTTTCTCCCTGATTACTTAGCCACAGAATTTGACTCTGCCATGGTCAGTGGTGCCAATGGAGACTATCCATTGGTGAAAGAAGTCAGGCGTTTATACGAGGGGGAGGCTGCCGTGCAAGTTGAGCCATGGTATGTATGGCCTATCACACTCTTTTGGGTCCTTTTTTTGGTGGTATTAGGAGTATCTTACTTAGGTTGGCGTCAACGAAATCATCGACGAATCACGGATATCCTTCTTTTTTCTCTTTCTGGTCTTTCAGGACTTATTCTTTCTCTACTTTGGTTTGCCACTATCCATACCGCTACAGTCCATAACTGGAACATCCTTTGGCTGTTACCTACCCATTTGGTTGCAGGTTTGATGCTGATCCGCCCACCAAAGTGGCTCGACAAATACTTTTGGCTAGCTGCGGTTTGTAGCGCCATCCCCCTCCTTACTTGGTTCCTTCTCCCGCAGACATTTCACCCTGCGTTTCTCCCCTGGATGCTGATGCTGCTGCTACGCAGTCTTTATTCTGCACGCATGCTGGGTGCTTCACCACGCTAGTCCATTAAGAGGTGACCAAACCGCCTCATATTCGTAGTATTTATCAACTGGCATTTGAATAGGCCTAGCCCCTATTTTCAAGGTCAGCCGGTAGACATTTGCCAACAGGCTGACACCTTTGTTCAATAAAACGACACGCAAAACCATTCAAGTCCCAGAAATCGATAAAACCCACGCAACCCTTACCCCTTCCCCCTGTCTTTTTCGTGAAATCGAGCCTCTGAACGCTCCTTATTTCTAACCCCCAATCAATCGCAAAAAGTAAATTGAACTATGAAGATCACCCGACTTTACTTCCTCTTGCTGGCCGTGCTGATCGGTGCTACGGCCTGCAGCAACCCCACCCGGGTAGCCTTGCGCGAAGACAAGCAAGTACGAAAAGCCTCTGACCGCGATCAAAAAGACCAACTCCGTGAGATCAAAGACCGCGCAGTACGCGAAGCTCGTCAAGAAGCTAAGCGCCTAGAACGCAAGGAAGATTACCGCGTATTCCCCGGTGCAATGCCTATGGACAAGCAGTTGGAACGCGTATGGATGAAGCAATACGCTGAAAACCCAGATGGTTCACAGAAGTACCTATTTGCTGATGGAAATGGCGTAGGCAAAACCCAAACCGCTGCCGAGATGCAGGCCATGGAAGCAGCTAAGCTGCAACTAGCCGGTCAGATTTCTAACGAAATCAACCAAATCATCGAAGGTAAAATCGCCAACGAGCAAATCGACCGTGAGAAAGGCCAATCTCTTACCAAGTTTGTAGCGGGCTCTAAGAACTACATCGTTCAGCATCTGCAATACGTAAAGCCAGCCTTCAAAGTCTACCGCGAAGTAGGTAAGCGTGACCTCGAAGTATTCGTAAAAATGTACTACAATGTAGAGGAAGCCATGCAAGCCGCTGAGCGTGCCTTAGAAGCCAAAGCCCGTGCTGAGCTAGAGCAAGAAGCAGATCTCTTGATCGACGAAATCAACACCTTGCTTCATCGTTAATAGCCCCTCCCCTCATACGGTATACATAAGTTAGCTGGCGGGGTAATCCATTGAGTAGATTGCCCCGCCAGTTTTTTGGAGAGTTTGAGAGGTTGTGAGTTTGAGATATTGAGATATTGAGATGGAAGGTATGAGGTATGGAGAAGTTAAGAAGTTAGAAATGTTAAGGAGTTAAAAAGTTTTCCACTGCTTTCTCTTATTCCCCTATTCCTTACTTCCCTTATCCCCTTACTTCCTTATTCCACCATCCCCTCACTTCCTCCCTCTTATCTTCTTCCGTCTTCCCCTAAACCTCCCCAAAAGTTCTCGCCATGAAAAAAATTTCGACTCTAATTATCCTAATGGCGCTAATGGGTACCGCTCTTGCCCAAAAGACCAAAAAGTCCTCAGGAGAATTCCAGGTAAAACTCACCCGGGAACTCAGTGAAGCCAAAGCCTGTGAGCAATGTATCCAGTTGGCCATGGTAGAAGCGATAGAAAAGGCCTTCGGCAGGGTACTGGTTCAAGGGAATACCACCATCATCGAAAACATCGAGACGGGCGAGTCAGTAGAAACCAGTCAGACCTTCAACATGATTGCGGAGACCTATGTCAATGGAGATTGGGTAGAGACGCTTTCAGAAAGTTGCGACCGCTTTGAAGATGATGGAGATCTTTGGGTACGCTGTAAAGTAAAAGGAAAGGTCCAAGAGTTGATTCAGCCAGAATATGACCTCCAGGTAAGTGCCTTAGACTGTGAGGAAGCAGGCTGTGTCACAGATCGTTTTGTCAACGGGGAACCCTTTTATCTCCACTTCAAAAGTCCTGTAGATGGCTACCTGACTGTGTATATAGGCGATCAGACCATCACCCAACGTATTTTCCCCTATCGAAACATGCCGGGCGACCTGTATAATGCCGTACCCGTGGAAGCGGATGAGGAGTATATTCTCTTTTCTCTTAACCGAGATCCTTTTAACCTCCGCACCTACGTAGACGAGTATGAGATGTATACCGACAAGGCCGTGGATCAAAACAGGATTTACGTCATCTTTAGCAAAGAGCCCTTGATCAAGCCTGCTTTGTACGCAGGGACTGATCCCACAGGAGAGTCTACAGAAATGCCTCTAGAATTGGCGCCAGACGATTTTACCCGATGGTTGTCCAAACAGAGACGATACAATCCTGACATTCAAGTCAAGCGGCTAGACGTGATCATCTCGCAATAATTTGCGGGACGATCCAAACCCCAGACGCAGTAGGTACGTAGGAAAAGCGAATCCTACCTCCCCCTTTGCGTCACCATTACCATAAGTAGTATTCAGTTTTAAGGACGCAAAGCAATCAAACATGCATAAAACCTGGGCCTTGACCCTCGTCCTGCTACTTGGCGGCGGATGGCTGCTACGTGCACAGGATTGGTCTGAACGGAATGAAGCCATGCAAAAGCGTATCGAAGAACGCATGCAGGCTCAACAAGAGCGCATCAATTTGGCCTTTGACAACCAAATGAAGCGCATCTGGATCAACATGAACTTAGAACAGGAAGCTCCACCGCCCCTCATTGAGCCGGATATTCCTAAGGCATTTGCCCCTGATCAAGCCCCTCAACTTCCCTTGGAGCCTCGGCAGATTATCACACTTGAGCCCGAGGTACAGGTGGCAGCGGACCCTGAGGTTTTTCGCCAACCTAGTGCGGAACCCTTGGCCCCCGTACCTACCGATGTAGCAGATGGCATAGCCATGCTAGAGCAGGAGGCTTCAGCCGATTACTACGGACAAAGTCTAAGCTGGCGCTATGATCCACGCATGCGATTTAATCTGAGTGAGCGAATAACCGAGCACCGGGTCGCGGAGTCCTGGAAGCGCTTGGAAGGAACAGATTACGAATTGCTGGTTTACCAGCTTACCCGTTATGCGCAGCAATACCAACTCAATGACTGGGGCTATACCCAACTGGTAGCGAGCGCAGCCAAGCAAATCAATCCTTACGACAAAAATGCTAGGGTCCTGCTACAATGGTTTCTCCTATCTCAATCAGGTTATGTCGCCACCGTTGGCTATGAGCGTGATCACTTGCATCTCCTCTTACCTACCCAGCAGCGTTTATATGGAAAAACCTTTGTAAGAGGAAAAGAGCATAAGCTGTATGCCTTAGATTTGGAGGGGGATGACCTCGATGTGCGTCAAGCCCACATTTTCCCGAATCACTATCCAGAGGCAACCCGCATCATGGATCTCCGCATCACACAGGCACCTAAACTGGCTCCACGAATCGCCAAGCGGACGGTCAACTTTACTTATCGAGGCAGGGATTATCACATTCCCTTTGAGTTCAATCGGAACGTGGTGGATTTCTACAATAGCTATCCCTTTGTAGACTTGTCGATCTATCTTAATGCTCCCGTTTCTTATGAGGCAAGAGCTTCTTTGGTCACCCACCTCAAGCAGGAGGTTCGCAAGTTAAAGCCCCATGGTGGTCACAGTCGTTATAGTGAGGGCGTTAATTTTCTGCTGCACTTTGTACAGGCCATGCCTTACCAGACCGACCATGAGCAATTTGGAGGCGAGCGCTATCTTTTTGCCGATGAGGTGCTGGCCTTTCCTGCCAGTGACTGCGAAGACCGTTCGGTACTCTTTGCCTATTTGGTACGAGAAATTCTCGGCTTAGAAGTGGTAGGGCTCCTTTACCCAGGCCATGCAGCAGCAGCCGTTCACTTCCCAAGAGAGAGTGTTCCCGGCGACTGGGTTCAGTATCGAGGGAAAAAATACGTGGTTTGTGACCCGTCCTACATCGGAGCTGACTTAGGTCGAGCCCTTCCACAGGCAGCTTCCCAAATGGCTAAGGTTGTAGGGATTAACTAGGAAAAGCCAGAGTCGGGAAGTAACCGAGGGATCCATCAAGGATATGGGTGATGCTTTTTAGGCATAAAATTTTCCCCCACTGCTCCCCTCCTAGCACTAAGGCAACAATACCGATTCACTTAGAAAATCGGTCATCCACAGGTATGGATGACCGATTTTTACGTCATAACAACAAATGAAAGCGGCGCAGCTGAATCTCCAAGGACGGCTAGGGCTATAAGTGTAGCCATTCCTTTTTGGTAGTCAACTCCTCATCACTTTCTTCATAGTCTGGATCCGGCACACAACAATCTACCGGGCAGACAGCCGCACATTGAGGCTCTTCGTGGAACCCGATACACTCTGTACACTTGTAAGGAGTAATATAATATACCTCGTCTGAAACGGGTTCTTGTTCATCTTCTGCAAGGATAACCTGCCCGTCACCAAGCTCTATATCTCCTTTTAGGTCTGTCCCATCAGAAAACTTCCAGGGAACGCCAGGCTCATAAATAGCGGTATTAGGGCATTCTGGCTCACATGCACCACAATTGATGCACTCGTCGGTAATCATGATAGCCATAGAAGGTCAAATATTCTAAGTTGAAAATGAATACAAAAATAATCAGGCTCATCTTTTAACCCAATGAGATATTGGTTTGTTTAGTTAGTTTTTCTGCAATTGTGCCATTTAAAGCCTATGGAACCGCTGCCCTCTCGCCTCGAAATCGTCGATAGCCTCCTAGAACTGGGCCATCGCTTAGGCCGATTAGGCCCTCCTGAAGACCTCATCGAGGTGGCCTGTCAGCGCAACCCCTGGTTTACCCCCTATTATATAAAGCGGAGCCTATCTGGTGTATTGAGCTGGCTAGAAGAAAAAAAACTTCGGCAATTTGCTGATGCTTATCCAGCCACTTTACACCCTGGAAAAACCGTAGGGGTCATTGCCGCAGGCAACATCCCGCTGGTAGGACTCCACGATTTGACTATTTCTGCACTTTCGGGTCATCGTGTCAGGTTCAAGCCCTCTCACCGAGATCGCATCTTGGTACACTGGTGGGTCGAGCAATGGGTGAAGACTCTACCGAAGCTGAGAAATTTCTTACATCTTACATCTACTCTTTCTGATCTTGACTACTTAATCGCAACGGGGAGTGATAACAGTGCCCGTTACTTCCGGGCTCATTTTCCCTCTACGCCAAAATTGATTCGCAAACACCGCTATTCGGTCGCTATTTTAGGATCAAAGGTAAGTGATTCGGACCTGAACGGTTTGGCGGCAGACATGCTGCTGTATAATGGCTTGGGATGCCGGAATGTAAGCAATTTGATCCTCCTACCAGGATTTGACTTATCAAGACTAGCCGAAAGCTTACATGCTTACCCTTCTGATCAAATTAATCCCCTCTATTTGGAACGGGTTTTGTACGCAAAACATCTGAAAGGGGTATTAGGGGAAACTATTCAAACCTTACCACATACGCTGATTCAAACTAGTGATGACCCAGGAAGCAGTGAGATGGGTGTTACACGTTTAATTCGCCCCAAGAATGTCAAGCAAGTCGAGAGCTGGCTTGAGCAGTATAAAAATCAGTGGCAATGTGTAGTAGGGAGAAATGTAAAATTTGGACAAACCCAAAACCCGAAATTTGATGATTTCGCCGATGAGGTAGATACTATGGCCATTTTAACCCAAATTTGAGCTAATTTAG
The DNA here is from genome assembly GCA_964521065.1 of uncultured Bacteroidia bacterium. Taxonomy (GTDB): domain Bacteria; phylum Bacteroidota; class Bacteroidia; order J057; family J057; genus CAYVAP01. The sequence continues at coordinate 27,453 of CAZFPQ010000049.1, forward strand.
GTATGTTAGCTTGCCTGGTTTATTCAGTGGTCATTGTTTTCGAGAGTCCGTTCTTTTGTTATCAAGCAACAAAGCTCCAGACTTTTCCATTCCTGAAAGCAAATACGTAGGTCGCATGAGGTCACCCATAAAAATTTTCCAAACCATTCTGATTCTAATCCTAGTCCTGGGGGGGACGGTACTGGGTCAGTCCGACTGGAACGCCACCGAATACTTTGGGGTACCAGAGCGTGATAAATCTGTCGTTTTCTTAGATGAATTTGAGGACAACCGGAATCAATGGGATTTAGGTTCTCTATATCTCAGCGAACGAATCCACAATGGCGAGTTCTACATCGCTTCTCATGCCTCCCATACTTATACCAAGCGGCGTCCAATCCCTATGGACCTCGCTAGTGACTTTGAAATCGAAGCCCGTATTCGATTTGTTAAAGGAATGAGCGGCAAGCAGGCGGGACTAAATTTTGGCCGAGACGTGAGAGGAAACGAGTTTAGCGTAGCCTTTAACTCAAACCTCCAATATCGAATCAGCAAAAATGAAAATGGCCGCGGCTATGACATCATGGGATGGCAAGGGACTTCTAGCCTTCGTCATAAGCATGCCTATAATTCACTGATGGTCCGCCAACTGCGGGGCAAGTGGTACTTTTTTATCAACCGCGAGTTGGTAGCAGAAATGGCCGCCCAGCCGCTTTATGGTGATGAAGTTGGATTTTCCCTAGGTGGCCACATGGCTATTGAGGTAGATTTCCTGAGGGTTTCTGAAATCAAGTCCATTGATGCACAAGGCCCTAAGCTTACCATGTTGGCTCCCAACGTAAGCGATGGCCAGACCATTCGACTGGACGATCGCCGTCAAATCTTAGAGGGTCAAGTATTCGATGCCTCAGGCATTACCTCCTTGACCATCAACGGACAAGACATCTCTTTTTCTAAAACAGGTTATTTCAGGGCTTCTCTCATGCTGCCCAACGGCGGGACTTATGAAATAAACCTAGAAGTAGTAGATCGCTTCAACAACGTGACCTCACAATCGTTCGTCCTACAGCACGAAGCGCCTCCTGTAGCGCAGGTTCCCATGGAATTGCCACGGCCACCCATGCAGGTAAATCCTGAAGGGCGCCCCGCAATCGGTAACAACTACTTGTTGTTGATTGGAGTCAACGAGTACGAAAACTGGAATCCATTACACAATGCCGTCAAAGACTGCCAAGATTTGGCTTCTACCCTGATCCAGTTCTATTGGTTTGAGCCAGACAAGGTAATCAGTCTATACAATCACCAGGCTACCCGGGAAAATATCCTAGAAACCTTAGAAGGGCTTCAAGAAATGATTCGTCCCGAGGACAACCTACTGATTTACTACGCTGGACATGGATACTACGACGAAATGTCTGGATTAGGCTACTGGGTTCCAGTGGATGCCCGCCTGAACAAAATTCCTGACTTTATCCGCAATTCGACTATCCATGACTACCTTCGAACCATTGACAGCAAGAATACTTTCTTGATTGCCGATGCATGCTACGCAGGCTCATTGTTCGCCGCATATCGAGGCTCAGTCAATGAAAACGCCCGTTCTCGCTGGGCATTTACTTCTGGTGACATTGAGAAGGTTTGGGATGGACAACCCGGTCAAAACAGTCCTTTTGCCCGATACCTGATCAGATTCCTGCGTGAAAACTCTTCGCCCAAACTTCCGGCAAACGTCCTAATTGAGGAAGTAGGAAGTTTGGTGCAGCGAAATACCGCTCAAACGCCTCAAGGTAGTCCTTTGCGGCTGGCAGGTGATGATGGAGGGATTTTCGTCTTCTACCGCCGCTAGGTTCCTTTCAAGACATAGAAAATTAAACACCGGCTCATCACTACATGGGCCGGTGTTGTTGATTTTGACAGGATTTTATTCGGGCTAGTGCATTAAGTCAATTTTTTTCCAGCCAGGGGAGTGCTACTTTCGTACAAGTAAATTCGATCTGATTTTCAACCGGTTGGTATAAGATAGATGAGTCAAGCTAGGAATCAGCGACTGTCCCGTTTAGGAGCGATCGCGGCAATTATACTGGGAGCAATCCTATTGGGCTATTTGACGGGCGAACTGACCCTGGTGTTAGATGTGTTAAGAGCCATTGGTTTGGTCCTGATGGGAATTACCATTTTAGTTACCATCCATGAGCTGGGCCACTTTCTTACCGCCAAGGCTTTTGGGATGCGGGTTGAAACTTTTTCGATCGGCTTTCCACCTAAACTGTTCAGCTTCACTCGTGGGGAGACCGAATACCAGATAGGGGTGACCCCCCTAGGTGGATATGTGAAAATTTCGGGCATCATTGACGAATCCATGGATGCAGATACCATTCGTCATGAGAAGGAGCGGGAGAAACTATCCAAAGAAGACCTCAGCTATTACCAAAATCACCCTGAAGAAGCTCCTGACTGGATGCCAAAACCATGGGAGTTTCGTGCCAAACCTGTTTGGCAGCGATTGATTGTGATGACAGGAGGAGTGATCATGAATGTGATCCTAGGAATCCTGATTTTTTCGGTCATGGCTTATCTCTATGGAGAGAATCGCATTCCCATGAGCCAAATCAAGTATGGCATCGAAATGCCTACTGATGCTCCTTCTCTGGGAAACCTCATTGGCTTCCAGACAGGCGATACCCTTATCAGCTTTAAAGGAGAAAGCTTTCAATACCTAGGAGAGTACCAAGATGAGCAAATCTTGCTGGAAGATGACGCGTACTTCGAGGTCCAGCGCCAAGGAAAGATTGTCAAACTGGAGGTTCCCAGTGACATTCAGAACTATTTCAGCCGTGACAGCATAGAGAAGCTCCTGTTCTTGCCTAATATTCCTGCCATTGCGGGCATCGATACCAGTGCGTCAACTCAAGCTTTGCCTGCCTATCAAGCAGGTATCCGCAATGAAGACCAAATTATCCGACTCGACTCTACCCCCATCAGGTACTTTAGCGACCTCAGGGATTTTATGGTAGACAAAGCCCATCGCCCTGTCATGGCCACGGTCCTACGAGGAAATGACACCCTCACCTTCGAGGTTCAGGTAGGCGAAGATCCCATACTAGGAGTCCGCCCCAATTATGAAGCCGTATTTGAAATAGAAACGGTAGAATACAGCTTTTTCGAAGCCTTTATCCCTGGGACAAAAAGAGCTTTTGGTTTTGTGTCGGCCAACGTGCAAGGCTTCAAAAACCTTACCCGCAGTGAAGTTAGTGCCAGCGAATCAGTGATGGGGCCCGTACAAATTGCCAAGCTCTACCTCACAGCTTTTAACCAAGGGGGCGTCGAAGCATTTTTGCGCTTGACGGGTATGCTCAGCATGATTTTGGCTTTTGTGAATATCCTGCCTATACCCGCACTTGATGGTGGACACGTGGTATTCCTCTTGATTGAGGGAATTACTCGAAGAGAACCTTCCACTCGGGTACGTATCATCGCTCAGCAGGTGGGCATGCTACTCATCCTAGGTCTCATGGTCGTGATCTTATTCAATGACTTTTTCCGGGTGATCTTTGGTTAAAGATGGATTGTTTAGATGGGTTTGATTTGAGGCAAAACCCTTATCTTCCCTGCTCAAAGCATTCAGATGTCCTTCCTTGATCAGATCGTACGTGATCTTCAGCAAGAATTTGGTGACGACATTTCTTCACTGACTTTGATCGTCCCGACCCGACGGGCGGTTACCTTTTTGAAGCAATCCCTGGCCCGGGCCTACCAAAAGACCATTTGGGCGCCTGCTATGCTGTCCATTCAGGACTTTGTACGCCGCAGTGTGGAGTGGCAGTTTCCTGACCTCATGCCACTTATTTTTGAGCTCTATCAGGTGTATGTAGCGCGCATGCGGCAGCATGACCCAAATTGGAATGAGTCTTTTGAACAGTTTTACAATTGGGGAGAATTACTGGTCAAAGATTTTGATGAAGTCGACAAATACCTGGTCGATGCCCAACAACTCTTCACCAACATCCGAGACCTCAAAGAGATTGAAGCAGTTTTTGATTTACCCGAGGAAAACTTAGAACCGATTCGGAGGTTTTGGCAAACCTTACGTGGGCGTAAGGATGACCTCCATCAAGTACAAGTACGCTTTCTCAACATATGGCAGACCCTTTATGAGGTATACCAAAACTACCGCGAAGCCTTGCGACAGCAAGGGCTCGGCTATGATGGCATGGCTTATCGCCAACTGGTAGAACAACTAGAATCAGGCCAGTTTGAATTTCCTCAGTCCAAGCTGGTCTTCATTGGGTTTAACGCATTATCTACCGCCGAAGAAAGGCTGATAGCGCACTTGCTCAAGACTGGGCAAGCCATCGTCTTTTGGGACGTAGACTTGGCTTACTTTACCCCTCCTACGGATAAGTGGAACCTAAAAAAGGATATTTATCGAGACACCCGTGGCCACTTAACGGGAGAAGAACCTGGTAAATTTATTCGAGAATATCACGAAAAATGGAGGGACCTAGACAGCCGCTTGGTCATCTCTGACATGGGATCCCAGGACAAGCAGATCTATGTAACAGGTGTGCCTTTGCAGGTAGGTCAAGCCCAATATCTAGGTAATTTGCTGCAAGATAGAATCATTGATCAAATAGACTATCAACAGCATGCCATTGTCTTAGCCGATGAAAATTTACTTTTCCCCGTCCTCTATGCCCTTCCACAGCACTTGGAGACCCTCAATGTCACCATGGGCTTTCCCCTTAGACAAACCAATATTCACGACCTACTCCTTGGGGTCCTACAATTGATCCGTCAAACCCAGCTTACTCCTGAGGGGCAAATCCTATTTGCGCACCGCGAGCTTGCGACCCTGATTAACAATCCCTACCTCAAGGC
>CAZFPQ010000049.1:32409-33956 GCA_964521065.1 uncultured Bacteroidia bacterium
CAATTCCAGCAACTAAGGGAAATACTGATTCGCTACCAACCACTGCTTACCCTAAAAGGACTCAGTAAACTTTTTCAAGACGTGATGCAGCGGGCACGGATTCCATTTGAGGGAGAACCCTTGATCGGGGTACAGCTGATGGGTTTTCTAGAAACCCGGGTCCTTGATTTTGAGCAGGTATATGTCCTTGCTAGCAATGAAGGGAAGCTGCCTGATACCAGTAGAGGCAACAGTTTTATCCCCTATAATTTGCGCTTGGGATTTGGCTTACCCACCCAAGAGGAAAAGGATGCCATCTATGCTTATCACTTTTATCGCCTCATTCAACGCGCCAAAGAGGTCCACCTAATCTACGATACCGTGGTCAAAGATGGGCAAGCGTCGGAGGTTAGCCGCTTTATCCGTCAAATCCGCCACTTTTTCCGCGGACATCCCATGCTAAAGGTGAGCGAGCGTCTGATCTCGACTCCCGCTCCTTACGTAGAGCCACAGGCCATTCTCATCTCAGCTGATGACCAGACCCGCCATTTGCTTCATCAGAGATACATCCACCCCCAGGGGGCTCCACGCGCGCTTTCTGCAACGGCTTTGACCACTTTCATTACCTGTCCACTTCGCTTTTATTTTCGCTACGTTGCGGGATTACAGGAGCAACAGGAAGTGGAGGAAAGTATGCAAGCCAATACTTTTGGCTCGGTATTGCATCAGGCCATGGAATACCTTTATGCTCCTTTCAAAGGAAAGGATAGGGTCGTAAGTGAGGCCGAGTTGGCTCAGCTTCCCAAACGAGTTAAAGCCTGTGTGAAACAAGCTTTTCAAGAGCAGGGATTAGGCTGGGATCAGCAAGTGAGGGGTAAAAACTATTTGCTCAGGGAAGTCATCATTCAACAATGCCAGCGGGTTCTCCAATTGGATGCTTCAGGCCCTCCATTCCAAATTTTTGACCTGGAGAATTCAGAAGACTACCTACACGAGCTAGCGACAGAATCAGGCTTCATTAGGCTCAACGGAGCCTTTGATCGAATAGATTGGCTACCTGAGGAAAAGGTGTTTCGAATTTTAGATTATAAAACGGGCCACATAGATCTCAAAAGTCGCCATCCACTTGAAGATGCCTTTGACCAGGATCGATACAAAGCCATTTTTCAGGGCTACCTATACGGGTGGCTTTTTGCAAAGAAAGTCCCCGAAGCACGAGTCAAGGTGGGTTTTTATCCAATTAGGCAGTTGGGCCAAGGGGTTCAGTACCTGAATGGAGGAAAAGTCATTCATCCTGCGGAGTTGGAACAATTTGAACGCTCTTTGCAAGACTTGATTCAGCAGACCGTTGAATTGGACTATGTTCAAACCGAAGATGAATCCCACTGCCGTTATTGCCCTTATCGAGACATCTGTCACCGAGGGAATTCTTGATTTTAGCTGGACTTTGGCCAAAAAGTTGCTCTTGACCATTAGCAGTGTCGCCTTTCCGATAAACCGGAATCTTCGAGCTGCGGGCCTTACTTTTTTCAAAAAAAGTAAGCATCCCTGCTCGTCGGGACTGCATT
>CAZFPQ010000050.1:0-33854 GCA_964521065.1 uncultured Bacteroidia bacterium
GGCTCCTTTCCTGAGGAGCGCAGGGCCAGTGCTACCCGTGAGATTTCTCCGCGCTTCGCTTATCGGAATGAATCAGGGTGTTAGGTGGTGGGGGGGGCGAGAGAACCGATAAGCACTCACTCGGGTCATCCCGACCAAAGGGAGGGATCTCACGGGAGCTACTTTCCAGAGGAGCGCGGAGCCAGTGCTATCCATGAGATTTCTCCGCGCTGCGCTTGTCGAAATGACTTGGGGTGTTAGGTGGTGGAGACAGGAGAACCGATAAGCACCCACTCGGGTCACTTTCCAGAGGAGCGCAGGGCCAGTGCTACCGGTGAGATTTCTCCGCGCTGCGCTTGTCGAAATGACTCGGGGTGTTAGGTGGTGGTGGCGGGAGAACCGATAAGCACCCACTTGGGTTACCTCTCCAACTTCCCTCCAAATCAAGGGGCTAAACATTTGGCTTTTCACATCTAAAATCCGATATTTCAATACATACAGCAAGCCACCTAGCCAACCATGAAACATTGCTTTTGCAGAAAGTTCTGGGGGTTTATGTCCGTATTGACGGGCGTTATTATCTTATCATCTCCACGACTCAAGCCCTCGTCCATCCAGTTGCCAATTCCCGCCGATTTTCCAGTGGCTTGGAGCTGTGAAACCCAGAAGGATGCAGGCGGAAGCTTTACCATTCGAACGTCTTTCAACACCAGTACCCTCTTTTGGATAGACTGGGGGGATGGGAGCAGCCCAGAGGCTCATCGGGTGAATACTACCAACTGGATCGACTTCGTACATACCTATGCCCAAACTGGGACCTATAGTGTGAAGATTCATGCTTGTGCGGATTATGTCCAGAGACTGGATCTCAATAATCAACAAATTCGGGGCCTTGACCTGAGCAGTCTAGGCAGCATTGCTTATTGTAATGCCCGTAAAAATAACGGCATCACATATTTTATCCCACCAGATCCTGGCTTGAGAGGCAATGCTCACCCATTCTCTTACCTTGATTTAGACTGGAACCAACTTTCTCAGGATAGCCTAGATGTAAGTGGATTTCCACTACTTCAGGAAATATACATGCAAGGGAACCGGGTTCCGACGATATTGGTCAATGACTTACCAGCTTTAGAAAAGCTTCAGCTTTCTGAGCATAAAAAAACCCTTGATTGTACCCTAGACTTGAGGGCTTCGCATGAAATAAAAGAATTGATTCTTTATGGAGGTGGAAACCCAACGGGGGTTGGTACAGAAGTAAAAATCCTCCTCGATTCAGTGCCACACCTAAAGCTGGTTAGGGCAGAAGCAGCCCAAATCAAAGATACGTTGGACTTAAGCTCTGCTGCCTCTTTAGAAGAGTGCAATGCCAGAAAAAACTATGATTTAACTTTTTTCATTCCTCCTGCTCCGAGTTTAAGGGTAGGGACTCACCCTCTAAACTACCTAGACCTTGCCTGGAACGTTCTCGCCCAAGATAGCCTAGATCTGAGCGGATTTGCCTCACTTAGACGCATCAATATCCAAGGCAATCGACTCCCTAGCGTTTTGGTACAGAACTTACCCGCTTTGGAAATTCTTCAGCTATTCGAGCACAAGAAAACCCTTAATTGCACCCTAGATTTACGTGCTTCAAACCTACTTGAGGAGTTAATTATTTATGGAGGAGCAAACCCCACAGGTGTTGGAACAGAAGTCAAAGTTCTCCTCGATTCAGTTCCTCACTTAAAGAACTTAAGTGCAGAATCGGCCCAGGTTACGGATACCTTGGATTTAAGTTCAGCAGCTTCATTAGAACAATGTAACGTTCGGAAGAATTACGATTTAACGCATTTTATCCCCCCAGTCGTAAGCCTAAGAGGAAGTTCTCATCCCCTATCCACCTTGGATCTCAGTTGGAATCAACTCTCTCAAGATAGCCTAGACCTAAGTAATTTTCCTTTACTAGAGGAAATACAGCTAGCTGGGAACCGAATACCCGTGATCCTCACCCAGGATCTACCTGCGTTAGAAGTACTCCAACTGAGTGAACACAAACGGACCTTAGACTGCAACCTTGACTTGACAGCCTCCCCCTTGATAAGGCAGATTTTTCTCCAGAGTGGAAGCAACCCCATTGGTGTAGGAACTGAGGTGAGGCTTCAACTAGACTCCATTCCCCACCTTCAAACCCTCACTGCCACCGAGGCCAATCTCGTGGACACGGTAAATCTCTCTAAGGCGGCCTCACTTACAACCTGCACCCTAAATAAAAATTTGCTTGACGCAGAAGCGACCCTACATAGCTTGGTGCAATCAGGACTGACGGCCAATCCCTCTGGCAGTCGTTCAGTAAATGTTCAAAACAACCTAGTCCCGGCCCAAGCCGCGACGGCTGCTAGCTTGACGACCAGGGGCTGGTCGGTTACCTATTGATACCCACCTCACAAACTTTCATTCAGTACTTCCTATCACACTTAAAAATCAACTCACAATTATGAAATCTTTTCGAATTCTTTTATGGATGGCCTTGCTGATGGGGCCTAGTTTCCTATGGGCGAATATGCCTTTTGGAGTAGATAGTCTGAGCAGCTGTGATAGCCTATCGGTCAGTTTTAGCTATCAGAGTACAGGCTTATCGGCCACATTTACCCCCAGTATCACCTCTCCGGTTAGTGGTGGCGGGGTTGATGGTTTGGTCTGGAATTTTGGCGATGGAAATAGTTCAAGCTTGAACCAACCTACCCACACCTACAGCAGTCCAGGTAATTATTATGTATGCCTAGGGGTGGTTGACTCTCTGAGTGACAGCGTCGTTTGTCAGGATACTTTTTGCGCTTGGATCTATGTTGCCATTGATTCCTGTGATTCGGTACAAGCTCACTTTAGTTATACCCTTGGGCACCTCTCAGCATGTTTTACCAACCACTCACAAAGTTGGTATAATCCAGTCTATACCTGGGATTTTGGAGATGGAACTACCAGTAACGAAGCCAGCCCTAATCACCAGTATGGAAGTGCAGGGAATTACTCCGTATGTCTTATTCTCAGTGACTCGCTCTTGAGTGATTCTATCTGCAAGGACACATTTTGTCAAACGATTACGATAGTCGATAGCTGTGATGGGTACACAGCCTCTTTTACCTATACGGATAAGAGTTTGCAGGTACCAGGATTAGCAGTCTTTGGGATACCTGCTGGAATAGATTTTGACTACGCTATTTGGGATTTTGGAGATGGCTCTACCCTCAATTCTAGTTTAAGTCCTATCGATCACACCTACACCCATAGTGGATCTGCCTTTTACACCGTTTGTGTTACCTTGGTAGACTATGTCTATGGTTGTGATAGCAGCATCACAGATTCCTGTACCGCCACTTTTTGTGATAAAATATTTGTCCGTATTGGCCAAGGAACTCGAAGACTAGCCGCTTCACAAGGGCCTGATTTGCTTGTCTATCCATCACCCACCGAAGACCAGCTCTTTCTAAGCTATTCAGATCGCTCACCAGTTGATGGCACGGCATCAATACTTGACCCCCAAGGCAAAATCTGGTATCAGGAGAAGCTTTCTTTAGCCACCATCCATAAGCTAAATCTAAAAGCCCTCCCAGCGGGAATCTACTTTGTGAGGATCGAATCTGAAGGTAGACCTGATGTCCAACGATTTATAAAATGGTAAAGCAGCATAAGGCTATGGATAGACTGCAAGAACTTTAGGGAAAGTAACTCAGTTCTCTGGTAACTATCTATTAAATGATCGCTTGGGCTTCCTACTCTTACGCCGGCCGGTGGGTAGTCCAAGCGAATATTATTTCAGTCCCAGCGAAGCTTGGGGTTTACGTTCTAGAAGGCAGCGGAGCCAGTGTTTCCCGTGAGATTTCTCCGCGCTGCGCTTGTCGGAGTGACTTGGGGTGTTAGGTGGTGGAGACAGGAGAACCGATAAGCACCCACTCGGGTCATCCCGACCAAAGGGAGGGATCTCACGGGGGTTACTTTCCAGAGAAGCGCGGAGCCCGTGCTACCCGTAAGATTTCTCAGCGCTGCGCTTGTCGAAATGACTCGGAGTGTTAGGGGGTGGTGGGGTGAGAACCAATAGCCACCGCCGGGGTCATCCCGACCAAAGGGAGGGACCTCACGGGAGCTACTTTCCAGAGGAGCGCGGAGCCAGTGGTATCCATGAAATTTCTATGCCCTGCGCTGTCAGGTGTGGTAGATAATGGGCATCAGCCCAACAAACCGTTGGCTCAATCCTCCTCCTTCAACGCTTCTTCTTTCTTCTTGCGCTCGATCAAGTAGATCTTGATGTCGTCAAAAAAGCGCTCGGGGTTCTCGTTGACGGCGCGGAGCAGGGCATTGACGTTACGGGTGGTGTAGGTAAGGCTATCGTATAGCTCTCGGTCGTTGAGCAGGAGGCCCAAGGTGCCGGTGGTGGTGTCCAACTTGGTGACGATGTTTTCTACGCTGCCCACCGCGCTACTGGCGTCGGTCATCAGCCTTTTGATTTCCGAGGAAGCGGATTCCAGGGAATCAGTGGTGCTTTTGACGTTGGCGATGATGCTGGTGATGTTGTCGTTGTTGTTTTCGAAGTTGTCCACGATGCTGGCTGCATTGCCAGCTAGACCGGTGAGCTCCTGGGCGATGCTGTCTACTTCCTGGGAAATCGTGGTCAGATTTTCGGTAGTCAAACGGATATTTTCCAAGGTAGCAGCCAAGGAGGAGGTGTAGCGGTCATCGGCGATCACCTTGCGTGCGGCTTGCACGATTTCGTTGAGCTGCACCGTCAGCTGTCCCAGCTTGATCAGGATTTGTCCCCCCTCAGTTAGGATCAGGTCCTCAGCCTGGGCAAACATGCCTGACTCTACTGAACCAATGATCTCGTCGCCGGTGCCCAAGAAATTCCCAGCGGGTCGCAGGCTATCGGGCAGGCGTATTTCAATGCCTTTTCCCCCCAACAAATCTGTGGAGTAAACCATGGCCTCTGAATTGGCGGGAATGGTGTATTTTTTATCTAGCTCGATCCGTACGGTGGTAAAGCCACTGCTGAAGCCATTGTCCATGTTGAGCTCTACCTGAGCCACTTTGCCCACAGGAACCCCCTTGATAAAGACCAAATTGCCTGAAGAAAGCCCTTCTAGCTTGGGATAATTGGCATAGAGCACCATGGGAGGCCCAAAGGCATGTGAACCCGCCAGGTAGTTCAGGCCTAAAAACACGAGGATGGCAGTCCCCAAGACGATGATACCAAACTGAATTTCTTTTCTCATTGGATTGTGAGTCGTAGGGTAAAACTAGTCAAAATGCCGCTTTTATCACAAAAGAGACCGGGAATGCCATGATGGGAAGCGGGAAGCGGGAAGCGAGAGGCGGGAGGCGGGAGGCGGGAAAAGGATAACCAAGTCTAAGTGGCTACCTATGAGTCTGCGTGTGTCTGACGGAGTAATGCAATGATCCTCTCTCCCCCTCAACTCTTTTAACTCCCTTAACTCCCTTAACTCTTTTAACTCTTTTAACTTCTTCAACTCCCTTAACTCTTAATCAGTTTCTGGGAAATTTGCTGGTGGCCTTGGCGTGCATGTAGGACATAGGTACCGGGAGGAAGTTGACTCACGAGGAGCTGGCTTCCTTGACGAGCCTCTTGTGCACCGAGGCTTTTTTGCAAAAGTGGACGACCGTTTAAGTCCACCAAGGTCAACAAAACCTCCTCTTCAATTGGGACCTCCAAGGCCAAGGCCAATACCTCTTGCATGGGATTGGGTCCGATGGAGATCCACTCCATGACTCCCTGAGCCACTCTTTGCTGAGCACCTTCGCGTTCTACGCTCACGGCCATGGAATAGGTAGGTACCTTTCCCTCCTGAGACCAATACACGCGGTAATAGGTAAAGCGAGGAAAGGGAAGGGAATCCCGCCACTGAACCTCCAAGTCTGAGGGTGACGTGGGATCGGGTAAGGTTTGGACATATGCCCACTCCTCTCCATTGGATGAGCGTTCGAGGATCAGGCGGCCACCAGAGATGTACTGAGAAAAAGCACAGCGGAGGACATTGTAGGACCCTTGGGCTTCTGCACTAAGTTCTAAGCTTAGCGCTGTCACCGTCTGGCTCTCCGCCAGATATGCCTCACCGGCATCTACCAAAAAGCTGCGGTAATCCAAATAGCTGACGGCGCTCGTGGGACATTGGTTACCAACCGTACTGCCATAGTAATCAAAACCAGGACGATTAAAGGCTCCCAAGCTGGCGCATATGACCCCATTGCCAGAGTTTAGTCCTACAGTAGCTGCACTGCCGCCTAGGCCATTGACCCCTCCCGAGGAGGAACCCGTGGTCCATTGCATGTCCCCGTAGCTGAATACCGCGTTGATGCCTACCGGCACCTCTAATTCTGCTACTTTGCGTACACTCCCATCAGTGAGTACGGCCTGAAAGCTATTTTTTAGCCCACAATCCGCCCCACAACCAAAATATCCTACCTCTAGCCATTGTACAATCAGGTAGTGACCATCTGGATCTAAGTAATAATAAATCGCACCGCCTGCATTGAGGTCCAAGTCAGCAAAAAATGGAGCCAACATCAAAGGTCCATCCAAGCAGAAAGGTTGGGGGGTATACTCTTTATAGGACTCCTCAAAAGTAAAGTTCCCGTTGGCATTTAAATAAATTCTGTCATGGAGCGAGCCATATAAATCAAACTCAAAGGGAAGTTCTATTTCCTCCGAACAGTCGTCACAGCGGGTGCCCCCTTTGAAGTAGCGGTAGTTGACCTCTTTGCCTTCGATATCCTCTCCCAATTCTACCCAAGCAGGGGCGGGCTGTACCCGCATAGGGCAATCCTCGGGACAGCTCTCGGGGGATTCCCCTCCCTCGCATCGCCCATTTCCACAGCTTGTTCGCTGCGCCCTGAGCAGGAAGTTGTCCAACCCCATGCCCCACGCCCAAGCTCCTTCGTCGCTAAAAGTCCAGCGAAACTTCACAGAGTTCCCCGCAAAGCTGGATAGGTCTAACTCGATCCGGCCTGAAAAGTCTGAGGTGTCTTGCAAAACCAGTACCCAGCTACGTCCCTCAAATATCTCCAAACTTACCAAGCCGCTGTCAGCGTATTCCTGAAATAGAAAGTCGTAACTCAGGGTAATTTCTCCATCATAAGCACCCAAGTCATATTCGGAAGTCTCTAAAACCGCCTTTCCCACATTATTCGAAGCTTCATCGTTCACGTAGGCCCATGCCCCCTGGCCAGGATTGGGGTAGTATCCTACCTTACCTTCATCTACTTGCCATGCTCCCCCATCAGAAGTCTGCGGGGCCTGCCAGTCATCAGGAAGACCCGTTTCAAAATCGTGAAAAGCCAATGTATCACGCTCATCATTGGGGCATTGCCCCCAAACCTGCACGCCGAGCAAGCTCAACAGCAATAGCCAGGCGTAGCCAGAACTCAAATAAACCTGGATAACATGGTAGATCAGGCGCATAGGGCCATAGATTGGCTTATTGACTCCGATCATCAGCTTCTTGCTGATGAAGGGTCACTTTTAAATTTTCAATACTGAGTCGAAGGGAGCGGGTATCGAAAGAAGGATCGGCCTGCTTGAGCTCCAATCGCAGCTCGTAGTCCTCCAGGCGTCGCAGGAGATCGTATCGCTGCTCCAACCTTGCTAATTGCTGGCTCTGCTGCGAGCTGAGTTGTTTGATAGAACGAAGTGTTTCCAAGGATTGCTCAAGGCTTTTTCTAGAACTAGCGGCGGGGGAATGTGACGCTACATCTGAGCTGATCAAAACTTGAGGATAACGAGTGACCCACACGGATCTAACTTGATTTCGGTTGCCGCGCTGTAGGGCTGGTGAACTGTAATACCATGCCAAGGCCAACATGAAGCTGATTACCACCCATGCTATTTGACCATTGGTAACTTTGAGCCGGGGGGTGGTGCTTTGTTTCATCGGATTTAGGTTTGGAATGGCTGATCAAAACTAAATCCAAAGAAGAGCTTATCGATATTTATTTATATTCAAATATTACATCTTTCGTTATTTTTTCGCAATAAATCACAATCCCAAGGAATACCAGCAAACGATTGTTCTTATCACGCATCTCGCTTCCCACCTCTCGCTTCTCTAGGGCCTGTATTTACTCTCTCGAAAGATCTTTTCGTAGTCTTGGCTTTCGCACAATTCAGCTAAGCTCAACTCATCTTGACGCTCCATATAAGCCTGCACAATGCGGTAGCCCAAATATTCCCCTAGTCGAGGAGCGGATTCCAGGGATAGCGTAGTCGTATAGGGCTTATCACCCAGGTAATCTCTCTTCAACTCAAAGTTGCTGGAGAAGAGTTGATCAATGACCGATTTGTAGATCCTCGCTTCATAGAAATTGGCCCAATCCATTTGGGAGGCCGTGTAAAGCAGCAGCATGCTGTCTGGGGTGCGGGGAAGCATTTGATGCATAAAATACTGCTTGATTCCTTCTCGGACTACCTGATCGAGAAAGGTAGCCTCATGATCCCTGGGTAGGGGAGCTACCATGCCTTCGGCAACTTCCCGCATGGCCATGACTTCTAGGTAGGCCGGGTCAAACCTCCGCTTGATGAATTCTGGCAGCACGGGGGAGTAATAGGGAAAAGACTGCCCCATGAAGTAATGCAGGCCCAAACTAAAGTAACCAGGTAGCGGAACAATCTGATCGACTTGACCCATGTGTTGGGCAGGCACATAACCACTTACGTGGGTACGCAGGGCCGGTACCTCTATGTCTGGGAAATGAAGTTTTAGCCGCTTAAAGGGGGGAGTGAGGCGATCTACGAGTGGAAAGTTAGCGGGAAATTCAGCATTGACCGTATCCAATAAAGCCGCCATGGCAGAGTCCGCCAGTACTTGGGTAAATTCCTGCAATAGGAGGCTATCGGCCCTTTCAGGATTGAGCCGCATTTCGGCGGCCAAGGCAGGCAAACCAATGAAGGCAGCTAAAAATTCTTTCTCTTCCCCAAGGTATTGTTCGAAAATCTCAGCATGCTGAGCTAGGGGGGCTTCTTGCATGGCTTGGGCAGCAGCCAGCATTTGACGGTCTACTCTTACCAGTTTTAGGTCAAGCTCTATCTCGTCTAAATTTTCTTTTGGCTCACCACCGCAGGCCATGATTAGACATAAAACGAACAGCGTAGCAAGACTTTTGGCGCAACTTTGCAACATGGTTCAGGTCTATGGAAGGTAAACCCACTAGAATAATTCTGGGTTACTTGTTTTATTTAGGCCAATTTGCAAGCACCGCGAGAGATTTACCAACAAATCTCGCTCTGTGACTTGCACCTAGCCTTGATATCTAAAGCTTAACAATGAATCAACCATCTACCCTAACAAAAAGACTCCTAACCATGCGTAAAAATTTACTATTCCTCCTTATCCTAGTCTCGGCTGTTTCCTTACAAGCCCAGCGCGGCCTAAAAATGGGTCTGCGCTTTAGCCCCATCTTCTCCTTTGCCAATATCACCGATTCTACCGGTGCCTCTGTAGACGGCAACCTCAGTACCCGTCCTGGTTTGTCTTATGGACTTTCGGTCAACTACGGTTTTCAAGACAATGTGGGTTTTCACACCGGCCTCCACATTGTAAACAAAGGATACCGTCGGACCAGCAGCATCAAGGTCGATTCAGCCATTACAGTCAATGACGCAAGCGAAAACGTTCGCATCACTACGGTAGAGATTCCTTTAGCTCTTCGAGGCAGAACCAACGAAGTAGCCAAAGGCATCCATATTGTCGGCACTTTTGGAGCGACCCTAGACATCAGCACGGGCTACCGCAACCAATGGACTGAGGTCAACCCCGCTACTTATGCAGTTAATACCGGCGGAAATGGGCAGCTCAACCAAGCCTCCAATTATCTATTTCCCGTGGGGTTGAGTTTTGTATTTGGTGCAGGGGTAGACTGGGAATTAGAGAGAGTAGGAACGCTGAACCTGGGCTTGACTTACCATCAAGGCTTGACCAACATCAATACCCGTAGTGGTGGCTTTGCCCCGCAAACCCGAGGAGCTAGCGAAAACATCAAAATCAACTACCTTGCTGTTGATGTCAGCTTCTTCTTTGGAACTTAAGCAGATAGTGAGACTCTGCTGAAGGCCAAAGGAAAACGGTCAGCGGGGTATGGAATTACGGGGTGAGAGGGGTATTCATTTATTCTCCTAGCCGTAGCCCGTACCACCATACCCCGATTTCTTCTGTCCACCTACTTAAAAAAACCGGAATAGGACTGGTGAAGGAATGAAAATCCTCGCTGGTCCTATTCTTCATTGAGGGAAAGTCTTTGCTCAAACAGCCCATCGGCAAACCAAATTCGCAGGACCCCAAAAGCATCCCTAGGTTTCAGAAAATAATAGTAATGAGATCCATTGGGGATGCGGATTGTCTGAGCTGAAATCAGCTGACCTGCAGGATCTTCCAAGTGAAAGTATAGCATTCGGCCATGAGGATAATGGGCAGAGTCTGTGGCCAGGTTTAGGGTATCAAAAGCTAAGATGACAGAATCGCCTTTGAAGCCGACTTTATAAGCTGCAGAGGTAGTATCCGGCGCTCCAAATAGGCGCCCAGCTTTCAATACCCCATAGCCAAGTTCATGGTCAAAGTAGGGGTAACGGTGCCCGGCTTCACACAAACGTTGATGTAGCTCTGCGGGCAATAAACTGGAATCTTCCTCCAACAAGCAGGCTGCAATGCCGGTAATCAATGGTGCGGCAAAAGAAGTACCAGCATTTTCCGAATAAGCCCCTCGCTTCCATGCCGTCAACACGTAAGCTGGAGCGGATAACTCTGGTTTCATCTCTCCTTGTGCATTGGGACCAAAAGATGAAAAAGGGATTCGCTCTTCTAGCATAGGCAAGCTTCCTCCTACTGTGAGCACCTCAGGCACATCAGCTGGCGCGCCGAGGTAGGGCTTTTTTTCTAAACCTTCATTACCAATGGAATTGATTACCAAAATTCCCTTTTGGGTTGCAATGCTGGCGGCCTGACTTACCGGGGCAGTCTTACCATCCATTTCTTCAAACCGATATCTTTTGCTAGAGTAGGTCAAGGAAGAATTGATGATCCTCGCTCCTAACCTGTCTGCCCACTCTACTGCCGCCAACCAATTATCTTCCTCACGAGCAGGTTCAAATATTTTGTGTTCCACCCGGGCCAGAATAAACTCTGCGTTAGGGGCTGCGCCCAGCTGTCGGTCGCCAAAATGCCCCGAGATACAGCTCATCACCTCCGTGCCATGCCTTGAATGATGAAACACCTGTCCATCCACACCAAAGAAATCGTGGTAAGCCACTAAATTACCAGCTTCTCGCATTTGCGCTAACGCAGGATGGGTATTGGCTTCCTTAAAGCCCGCATCGAAAATGGCGATACGCACTCCCCTACCGCTGAGTCCCCTAGCCAATAAGGTGTCCAACTCTAACAAGCCTCGCTGTAGAGATAACAAGGTATCGTAATTTCGGGGAGGTCGAGGATCCGAGGCCAATTGTAGCGAGCGCTCCCCCAAATATTCTACCGAAGTAACGAAGGACAATTGCTTGATGCCATCCAACTGTTTAGCGGTCGCCCATACGCTTACCCCGTTGAACCACCTGAGTTGATGTCTTATTGCTGCCCCAGTATGGGAAATAGAATCCACGTAAGCATCGCAGAGGGGCAGATCATACCAATCGGAAAGGGGGAGGCCTTGGGCCTGCTTGCGATGTATTGCTGCCGAATCAAAATAAGTCCATGGATCAAATTCCTGCTCACATTTTTTGTCAAACCTGACCAGATATATCTCTCCAGTCTGAGCGGGAAGTGTACCAAAGAATAGGCATAGTAGTCCCAAAAGGGAAAAGGTTTTCTTTTTCATGACCAGCTAACTCTAGCTTCTAATCATGGCCAAATAGGACAATTCAACCGACTTTCTATGCCAATGAATCGTCAAAAGGCCATCACTCATTGCTTTATTAAAGCACATCTAGGGGCAATTCCGTTTTTAAAGGGGTTTCGCTTATAAACCCTTCTCCAAAAGTTGCGCCAACCATGTGTCCAGTGTTGCGGGCTCTCCCTTCTAAAAAATGCCAAAAGCCCTCATTAGAAATGTACGTTTCAGGTTCGTCAGGATTGGCTTGGTAGGAGCCAGGGGCAAAAAACTGAGAACTATAGGCCAGGATGGCTTTCTTTTTGGTCTCCCAAAAGTCAGAAATGTCTATGACCAAATCTGGCTCCATGTGATAATCCTGAATAAAAAATAGGGTTTTCTTGGGGCGCCAAGCCATTTGGGCTTCTCCTTCGTCTTCCGTTTCGATCTTTCTAAGTCCAGCTAAAAAGGAAGCATCCCGGATGAGCTTAGAGGCACGACCATGATCAGGATGCCGATCTTTAGGTGCATTGGCGATCAAAAGATCGGGTTGGTAGCGCCGAATGAGACGGATAATTCCCATTTGATGGGCTTCATCATGGGTAAAAAAGCCATCCCGAAACCGTAGGTTTTCTCGGGCCGATACGCCCAGTATTTCAGCTGCTTTCCTCGCTTCCTGATCTCTCAAGTCTGCACTCCCTCTAGACCCTAACTCCCCACGCGTGAGGTCTGCTATGCCCACCTTTTTGCCTGCGGCGACCAACTTTGCAATGGTACCCCCCACTCCGAGCTCAATGTCGTCGGGATGGGGGGCCATGACTAATACGTCTAATTTCATCCTTGTCTCATTTGCGGTATAGCTCGTAATATCAAGGTCAAAGGTACATCCTTCACCTTAATCTACAAGCCAGCCCCACCCAAGACTCCCGCACTCCATGCGATAGAAGCAGATGCTTTTCGATACTTAGCCTGTAACTCCACCAACTTAAGCTGTGATTCGATCAATTTGGTTTCCCGGCTATTGAGCAAAAACAAGGAGCTTTCACCTGCTTGAAAGTTGAGCACCTCTGCCTCAAGTAAACGCTGATAATTCGTAACATTGACTCGAGCTAGATTTATTTGATCAGTCAGGATCTCCAGTTCTGCTAGATAATTCAGCACCTTGTTATTGAGTTCCAATCGTTTTTGATCCTGTTTGAACTGGGTATCCTGAATCTTCAAGCGCGTCACTTCAAGGTTTCCTCTTTCCTGTCGCAGGAAGAGGGGAAAACTAAACTGCAAGCCCCATTTGTAGTTGTTTTCAAACACATTGGGATATACCTCTGCCGGGTTCTCCCCGACTAACAGGGGGCGATTGAGGACATTGTACTGGGCGTAAATCTTAGGTTTTAGCTTATCGGCTTTTAAACGGCGCTCTACCTCTAACTCCGCCAATTTATATCGCAAAAGCTGCAGCTCAGGATGGTTATCGGTCAAGCCCTCAAGCCAAACCAAAGCAGAGTCCAATACTTCTCCATCTAAGTTGGGGGCCAAGGTAATCCTCTCTGGATACAAAGAGGCATCTACCACCAAAGCCTGTCCGGCCTCATTCCACAGATAGTTGGACACCTTTAAGCGGGTCTGGTTCTCTGAGAGGTTGGCACTCAGTTGAGATTGTTGTCGATTTTGTAGTTGAATCAAGGCTTCTAAGGTGTCTACAGCTGCCTTGTCGCCAAATTTAAAATCCTGTACCGTCGCATTGTATCGAATCTCGGCAATCTCTACGGCGCGATTTTGAACCTGCAAGGCCGCATAGGCCTCGCTCCACTCCCAGTAAGCCTTGGTCGCATCAAAGATCAGTTCGTTGAGCAAACTCATTTGTTGGGCTGTGGTCGATTCTCGAAAGATCTTGGCTTGCTTCAGGGCCGCTCTCCGGCCGTCGATGAGCAATCCTTGTCCCAAGGGAACAGAAATACCCGCGTAGACCAATCCTTCCGAGGGCGTGTACGCTTCGGGATTGAGTCGTTCTCCAAGCCCTTGCTCATAACCCGCCTTGACTTCAATCCCTGGCAAGGTCATCACCTTCAGCCCCCCATCGATATGGCGATAGTAATTGGTGCCTTCAAACATCTTCTGGTCGGCATCGGCCACCAGCTTGGGATCAAACGCTCCCCGAGCTAGGCGAATGCGCGCAGCGGCTTCGCGAGGAATCAATTCCGCTTGCTGAGCAACTGGGTGATTGGCCCTGATCAGCTGGTAGTATTCCTCTAGACTCAGGCTGTCAACCTGGGCTGAGCCTAGCTTGGGAAAAAATAGCATCAAGAGACATACTAGACCCCAGCTCATGGAGCTGGCAAATCTATTTATTCGAAGGATAGATCGCGTCATTTCTTTTTAGAGCTATCGCCGTCTTTGCCTCCAGAACCAGAGGATTTATCACTATCGCCTGAGTAAAAGTTGGGGGGAAACCCATTGAGCTGTCGCCAGATCTCATACCAGAGCGGTACTTCCTCCAACAAAGCAAATCCATTGGTGCCAGCACCTGGTCTTAGGAGGGTTGGCCACTCTTCATCATTGGGATCTGGAGCGACCAAGACCCGATAGAGTCCGTTGGAACTGATGTTGGTTTCCACTGCGAAGACCACTCCACCAAAGGTACCGAAGGAGGCATTGGGCCAACCGGAAAACACAATGGCGGGCCAGCCATCGAACTCAAGGCGGACTGTTTCTCCTTTCCTCATCAGCGGTAGGTCAACCGGTCTTACGAACAGTTCAGCCGCCAAGTCATAATTAAGTGGGAGAATACTGACTACTGCTTCACCCGCCTTGACTGTCTCTCCAATACCAGGCTTAAGGGCTCGGTTCACAAATCCTCGCTGCGGAGCGGTGATGTAGCGAAAATCAACTCTCTGCTCGTAGTTTGAGGCTTGGATCCGGAGTTTCATGGCCGAAGCCTCTGAATCAAACTGGGAAGAAAGGGCACTTTGGCGGTCAGATCGGGCTTTGGCGATCTTTTCTTGGTATTCATTGCGGACATTGCGAAGCTCAATGCGGGCATTGATGAGCTCTCTCCGGGCAATGTTTAGCTTGTTGCTTTGGGAAAGTCTTTTCGCCTGAGCATCCTGCTGCTTATTTCGTTTCGCTTCAAACTCCGTCCGAGACTTACTTCCGACTTTGTTAAACAGACTGTCCCAGCGGGCTAATTGGATCTCGGCAATTTCCAAGGCGATGTCTGCCGCTACCAAATCAATGCTATCTGACACGACCTTTAGCTCTGCCTGTTCTACCTTGTTGGTAAGCTGGTCCACCTTTAGCTCCATGATAGCCATGAGAAATTCAACTTGTTGGGCCAATGCCTTGGCTTTTTCTTGGTAGGATTCAGCTGAATTCTCTTTGGCGATGGCTTGGCCCTCGGTTCGAGGAACTAGCAGGGAATCGAAGTAGTCATCCTTGATTTCACTCAAGAAGACAATGGTGTCTCCCGGCTGCACGGTGTCTCCTTCACTGACAAACCATCTTTCAATTCGGCCATCAATGGTAGACTCAATGGTCTGGGGGCGCTGGTTGGGCTGCAGGGCCGTAAGGTTGCCTTTGGCCGTAATGTTCTGGGTCCAAGGGAAAAAAAGCAGAACCAAAAAACCAACCAAGATGCCAACTAGCCAATATGCTAAGCTTCGGGCCAGTGGAATATAAAGGACCTCCTGGAAAGAGTAATATCTTTCTTGTTCAAAGTCCCGGCTAATGCGATTTTGAGATATATTTAGCATGGATATTAGTCAGCAAGTGGGAGGTTAAACAAGTCTTCGGCGTATGGTTTTTGAAGGATTTCCTCGTAGGTTCCTTGATCGATGATGGTGCCATGTTCCATGACAATCACACGATCACAGCGCTTGGCTACCAAGGAGTCGTTGGAAGCCATGACCACCGTATGCAACTCTGAACAAGTCAAAAAGTCTGCGATCTTCTTGCGGTCCTCCGTATCCAACATGTATAAGAAGTCCTCCACGATCAATAACTGGGGATCTTTCACCAGGCACTTGGCCAAGATCAATCGGCGCATGATGCTAGGACGAAATTGAGGGGCTTCGGGGACCACCTCTGTGTAGAGACCGTCGGGCAGTGCCAATACAAAGTCCTTCAAGTTCAATCGGTCCAACGCCCACATGACCTGATCCACGGTTACTTCGGGCTTGCCCATGGTAATGTTTTCCAGTAAGGTGCCTCGAAAAAGGGTCTTTTGGAGGGTACAGTCTCCAATATAAGCACGCAAAGCAATGGGGTCATAGTTACCTGCTGGAATATCGTTGTAGGCTACTACCCCCGAATACTGCTCATATAAACCTGAAACCAAATTCAATAAAATGGTCTTTCCTGAGCCGTTAAAACCCGCTACACAGATCTTTTCGCCAGGATTCGCTTCAAAAGAAACATGATAGAGCAAAGGATCTTTCTCTCCAGGGTAGGTAAAAGATAAATCACGAACCGATACTTGCATGCCCTTAACTTCAGGAGCTTGCTGATAAGCCAGGCCTTGGCGTCTTTCCAGAGGTAAATCCGTCACTTTGCCAATTTTTTCCATGGCCGTGAGTACATCGTAAACCGTGTCAGCACTTAATACCAATTTCTCAACGGAGTTGATGATGGTGATGATGATGATTTCAGAAGCAACAAATTGTCCTAAGTTGATCTCTCTGTTAATCAGCAGAATAGACCCTAGAATAAGGAGGCCAGCCGTTACCACAGTTTTAAACCCGACGATGCTGGCAAACTGTGTTACCAGGACCCGGAAATGTCGCTTACGTGAATCGAGGTAGCTAGAAACCAAACCATCGGTTTTGTGCAAGGCTAAGTCCGTTTGGCCAGCCAATTTGAAGGCGCTCAGGGTACGGGCAACTTCTTCAAGCCAATAAACTACCTGATATTTATAATCCGACTCCTGTAGGCTGGTATCCAAGCCACGGGGTCCAGTGAACCTAATGATTAGTCCTAAAATAAATAAGAGCCCAAAACCAAAGAAGACGAAGAAAGGGTGATAGAAAGAGAGCAGAATCAACCCAAAAATCATCTGCAAGATCGCAGAAGAGAAGTCAATCAGAATTTTAGGCAAGCCTTTTTGGACGTTCAATACATCAAAAAATCGATTGACCAGTTCGGGGGGATAATATTTTGCAAGAGATTCCAACTTTAGACGGGGAATGCGGTAGGCAAATTCAAAAGCTGCCCGGGCAAAAACCCGTTGCTGAATGGTTTCCGTAATCGCCGTCTGCATGATGGTCATGGCACCAGAAGCAATGGTTCCGATGGTGACCACAATGATGAGTAAGATCCAGGAGGAAGAAATCTCATTGGCGAGGGTCAAATTCAAAATCGCTTGGATTCCCAGCGGAAGGGAAAGAGCAATCAACCCGTTGATAATGGCATATATATACACATAGCCAATCTCTTTCCGCTCCAGCGAAAGCAATCTTGCGAAACGCTTAATCGGCCTACCGACCAACTCTTGAGGAATAGGAGCCATAGATGATTTTAGGTTTATTCTTTTTTATGATAGCATTACTATCATTTATGATGGCACGCTTATCTACGCTAAAATTTCATTTGGGTTGCCTCTTGGCATCTATTTAATTTTGCCATAATCCTAACCACTTTGGAGGGGTACTTTGTTTTAGAATAATTGGATAATTGTTCATATGTACACATGCACATCTATGGACTTGGAAACCTCAGCCGGCCTTGGCAGTTGAGAAGGAAAATATCCAGGTTAACAGATGGTATCTTCCTTGTACGAGCGCTTTTTTGCAAAAAGCTTGGTCCACCGCTTAGAAAAGAGCATTATTTTCCTCGCGGTGGGAGGGCTGTTGGTCCACTTGGGCTTAATCGCCTTGGCCCACCTTTGGCCGAGCAGTAGTCCCTTGCTGGCCGAATTGAGGGTTGATCCTATTTCCGCACTCTACACCCCATTTAGTTTTATCCTGATCTACGAGGTGTACCTCTTCATGTATCACCTCCCCGATTCTTTTACCATTTCAATAGGTAAACAATATGAGATCATAGCCCTGATCATCATTCGTCGGATTTTCAAGGACATTGCCAATGTCAATTTGGACGGGCCCTGGACGGAGATAGGCAGCTACAACCTAGAACTCATTTTGGATATGCTGGGCATCCTGATCATTTATGCCCTCATTTATGCTTTTTACCGGATAAATCGCCGCCGGCCCCGGCATGCCCTGACCGAGGATCGATCTCAATTTATCCGCATCAAACAATTTTTTGCTGTCTTGCTGGTTCCCATCTTGCTCCTACTTTCTCTGTACAGCTTTGGTCACTGGGCTTGGGAAATTTATCATTTTGAACAGGGTTATCATCCGGAGTTGACCGACATCAATGAGATCTTTTACCGAGAGTTTTTCCTGATCCTGATATTTATAGACGTATTCATCTTAATTCTATCTCTCCTATACAGCCGGCGCTTCAGTCAAATCATGCGCAACTCTGGCTACATCATTTCTACGGTATTAATCCGAATTTCATTTTCTGCCGACCGGTTTACCAATCTGTTGCTTTTGCTCTTCGCGATTGGCTTTGGCGTCTTAGTGGCGTGGATTTACAACTGGTATGGGGATCGTTTTGAAGGAGACCAAATTTGGGATGAAGAGCCGAAATACGAGCAAGAAGGGACTAGCGCCCAAGTGCATTAATCATGGGCCATTCCGTTGAACTAACGCGATATTTTATATCTTGGAAGGGATTCTGACTGAACCAAACACAAACAGACATGTCCACACGACGCCTAGCTGCAATCATGTTTACCGACATCGCCGGTTATACCGCGATGATGCAACGAGATGAAGCCCTGGCTTTGACTTTGCGTGAGCGCCACCGTGAGGTCTTTGAAAGACGTCACCAGCTTTTTCGAGGCCAAATCATTCAATACTACGGGGATGGAACCCTCAGTGTATTTGATTCGGCGGTAGATGCCGTAGCCTGTGCCATCGCCATGCAACAGGAATTTGCCCATGAGCCCAAGGTACCCCTTCGCATCGGAATCCACACGGGGGACATCATTCTTTCTGAGACGGAAGTCATTGGCGATGGCGTAAACGTAGCCTCACGGGTAGAATCTATGGCAATTCCGGGGTCAGTCTTGATCTCTGAAACCGTATACGACAACATCAAAAACCAGCCAGAGTATCCTTCTACTTGTCTGGGGATATTCACTTTTAAAAATGTAGAAAAACCCCTAGCGGTATATGCTGTTGAGGCAGAGAGCCTAGAAGTTCCCAACCCCAAAAAGCTCCAGGGTAAGTTTTTAAAGCGCCAGTCGGCCGAACCAAACCTATGGGAGCGACTCCCCATTTGGGCTCGCTACAGCATTGGCTTAGTGGCCTTTTTGCTGTTAGGTCCATTGATCTACTCCCCTATTACCAGTCTCTTCCAAGCAGAAGCAAAAGGGGGAGACAGCTTCACCTTGAGTACCCAAAGCCTCCCTCATGAGGAGCGGGAGTCCATGGTATTGGGGAATTTTGAGAATGTAAGTGGCGACTCTACCCTCGAATGGGCAAAAGTCTCGGTCCCATTTGCCCTCTCTCTAGCATGGGATCAAAATCCATATTTGTACAACTTATATGACCCCTCGAAATTTGGGCAAACCTATCGAGAGCAGGCCGACCTAGCGAGGAGTTTCCGTTGCAAGTACATCGTAGCGGGGAAGATCAACCGTGTAGACGGCACCTACCAAGTAAACTTAGACATTCAGCCGTTTAACTCGAGCCTCGATCCCATCGAAATCACGGCCAGCAACCCGAATCTTATCCCCCTGCTTGACGAACTGAATCGAAAGACTCAGCAAGCTTTTAAGCTGAGTGAGCGAAAAAATCTAGGGCAAGCCAATCTCCCCATTAGTCAGTTTTTGACAGACTCTGAACCAGCCCTACAAGCCCTAGGTACCGCCTATACTGATCAGCCAGAGAATGGAAACCCCACCTTACCTTACTTTGTTGCAGCCCTGGAGCAGGATTCGACTTTTGCCTGGGCGGCCTACGAACTGGCCAATGTGTTTGACCGCTATCAGTACGAAGACCAACAAGCTAAAAAGTACATTGCCCAGGCCATGCGCCACCAGGATCGCCTTCCAGACTTGATGCAGGCGAGAATTCAACACCTTTTTTACCGCATATCTAATCAGCCTGAGAAGGCCCTGGCTCTGACCCAGCTATTCGTGGAGCGGGAGCCAGAAAACCCCAATTATTTATCCGCCCTAATCAGTGAGAGTTATATTCAAGGCGAATATCAAGTATGCCTGGAAAGCATAGAGCGCTACCGGCAGTTGATGGGGAATAGCACGGCTCAGATGCCCTCGCAGGTTCGCTGCTTATTGATGCTCAGACGCCTGGATGAGGCGCAAGACTACATCGACCAATATTTGGAATCCAATCCCAAAGACAAAACGGGTTGGACTTTGAAAGCAGAAATTTTAGCTGCCCAAAAAGAATGGGAAGAGGCAGAAAAGCTCATCTTAGAGGCCGGTTTGCTATTTCCCTCCAATGATGCCTTTAGCCTGTTTGAGAAGCACATCGAGTGGGGAAAAACGGGTCAACAACTCAGCGAAGAAGACTTTGCCCACCTTACGGGTGATTATAGAATGGAGCAATACAGTTCCTATAAGATGAAGCTTTTTGAGGAGAATGGATGGCTAGAAATCAGGAACAATGGAGGATCGGGCTACACCGTATATCCTGTAGAAGACTCCAATACCCTGATCACCGCCTACGGCGTGTACTATCAACT
This sequence comes from uncultured Bacteroidia bacterium, assembly GCA_964521065.1. Classification (GTDB taxonomy): domain Bacteria; phylum Bacteroidota; class Bacteroidia; order J057; family J057; genus CAYVAP01. Next base: position 20,587 of record CAZFPQ010000050.1, read on the forward strand.
GCTACGTGACAGCACTACGCAGGAAGTAGAGCGATTTTTCATGCGCTATCCCAACAACCAAGGGGGGCGCAGCTTTCGTAAAGTCTCCCCCATTGCAGGGGATATCATGGACGCCCTCCAAGACCAGGACTATCCTAGGCTAAAGGAACTTTACGCCTCTCCCCCTAAAGACCCCGCTAATCAGGCTTATCTAGACTTGATCCAACAACATTTGAACTGGCGAGAAGCTCATCCTCAAGCAACAGGACTAGAAAAGTTTGCAGGAGATTACCTCCAAGGGTCTTACCGGTTTAAAGCTGAGATACAAAATGGCCAACTCCGTTTCGGTTTCATCGATAACAGCTGGTCCACTCAGCTACAGCCTCTGCTACAACTCAACGAAACCGACTTCATGACCCTCCATAACCTGGTCGGTTATTATCGTTTCAAATCGGATCCTGGAAAAGGAGTAGTGGGCTATTACGGTTTGAGCGTAGATGGCCCCATTCAGGAGTTGGAACAAAACTTTGCCCAGAAACTTCCCTAACGCAATACCCTATCCCTATGTCTTCCCAACGTCGACTAGCGGCCATCATGTTCACCGACATCGCCGGATACACGGCCATGATGCAAGAGAATGAAGCCAAAGCCATAGAACTAAGGCAGCGGCACCGAGAAGTGTTTGAAAAAGAACATGAAGTCCACCGTGGTCAAATTATTCAGTACTATGGAGATGGGACCTTGAGCGTTTTTGAATCAGCCGTAGACGCGGCGGCCTGTGCATTAGCCATGCAACATCAGTTCAGGGAAGCACCACAAGTCCCCCTTCGCATAGGTATCCACACAGGAGACATCCTGGTTTCTGATACCGAGGTGATCGGTGACGGTGTAAATGTAGCCTCTAGGGTAGAGTCCATGGCCACACCAGGCTCCATATTGGTATCTGAAACGGTGTACGACAACCTCAAGAATCAAGAGCAATTTCCGGGAGAATCGTTGGGAATTTTCACCTTCAAAAATGTCAGCAAACCCATAGAAGTCTTTGCCCTTTCGGCGGAAGGCCTCAGCATGCCCAATCCCAAAAAGTTGGGTGGAAAGTTTTTAAAGCGACAATCTTCTAAGCCCAATCTTTGGCAGCGAATTCCCGTTTGGGGGCAGTATGCTATAGGCCTAGCAGCATTTCTGATCCTAGCTCCTATTATCTACGCGCCTATCACCCAGCTTTTTGAATCACAAGCTGGTCAGGGCTTAATGGGAGAGGGTTTTGATCGAGCCAGTGTATCCTTCGGGGAAAAGAAGGGGGTAGTCGTCGCAAACTTTGAAGTAGCAGAGGCTGACTCCAACCTTCGCTGGGCGGAAGGTGGAGTCCCCATGGCTCTGACCATGGACTGGGAGCAAGACCCTTACATGTATGAGGTCTATGAGCCATTTCAAGAAGGAGGGAAATCCTTTAAAGATTACACCGACCTAGCCAAGGAAAAACTGTGTGATTGGATTCTTACAGGTTCCTTTAGCCAATCTGATTCCGGCTATGATCTCACAGCTGTCCTCCACCCTGTCAATCAAGATCAGGACAATATAGAGCTAGCCGTTTCTGGGGACGAACTGCTGCCGCTACTCGATGAGGCTGCGGTGTTGCTAAAAACGAAGCTTGGCGTACCGGAAGGACATTTGAGACAGGTAACGGATTTACCGTTAAAACAATTTCTTACCGAATCTGAAGAGGCCTACATCGCTTTTTCGGAAGCTTTTCGCCAGATCCGCCTCAATCCGATTCAAGGTTTTTACATGATGAAAAGGCCCCTGGATTTGGATTCCACGTTCGCGTGGGCTTCCTACACCCTGGCCAACTTCATCCTCGCATATCAGCTAAGTCCCAACAAACAGAAACAATACGTAGCCCAGGCCATGCGCCATCGGAGCCGCTTGCCAGACATATTGGAAATCAAGGTCAGGCAGCTAAATTATCGGGTTAATGCTCAGCCCGAGAAGGCCTTAGAGCTCAATCGTCTCTTTGTTACCCAGGTAGAACCCGAAAATCCTCGTTACATCAACTCTTTGATTGAGGAAAGTTACTTACAGGGCGATTACCAGACTACACTAGAAGGCATTGATAGCTATGAGGAACTTACAGGTGAGGAAATAACTTACGCCACGACCAAAGCAAAAATTTACCTCATTGAGGGAAAAGCCGATGAAGCTCAGGATATCATTGAAAGGTATTTGAAGAGATACCCAAACCAAGAAGAAGCCAACCTTCTATTGGCAGAGGTTCTGGTCAGTCAAGGGGATTGGAGTGAAGCAGCAGACTTGGTTAGCAAATCAGAGTTACTTTTCCCAGAAACCGAAGGGTTTGCCCGCCTAAAGCAACACATCGAATTCCAATCCCAAAATGGGCTGGCCAGTGATGAGCTGCTCGATGCCATGACTGGGGAATATCGCACTTTGCTTAAGACCAACTACATTTCCCAAATCAGACACCGAGGAAACACCCTGGTATTACAAATAGAAAATGTCCCCCCCTTTACCCTGTACCAGATTGATGATCAGTATACCTTTATTAGTTTACAGGACCCAAAGCTTCGCTTTATCAAGGATTCAACTTCGGATAAATTCACAGGTTTCTACTTCCAAAACATACGTTTTGGCATTGATCAGGAACACATCAAGGTAGAAGGGGCACTCAAAGAGGTACTGGATGGCATACTGAGTTTAAACATGGATTTGGTGGCTAGCAAGCTTGAGGAGGCCAAGCAAATGGCTCCAGGGCTCACCTTCCTTGAGTTAATCGAGGATCACCTTGCCTTGCGTGAAGCAGGAGGATTGCTCAAGCCAGAAGAACTCCAGTCTCTAGTTGGCCGATATGCCCTAGGCAATACGGTACTCATCACGGAGATCGATGGAGATCACCTGGTCGTCAACCAAAATGACTTAGAGTGGGCCGATGATCCTGTGCCCTTGCTCCAAGTAGGGGAAAACGCCTTTGTCATCGTTCAAGGAACCCAGACTGCGCTTAACTTTGAAAAAGGCGGTGAGCGATCTCCAGCCATCAACTTAGAAATGATCGGGACCGATCGCAAAGCTCGTTTTGAGCGGGTTCCTTCTAACTAGGTCAGACAGGTGCACAAAGAGGTTAAGGAAGTGAAAAAGTTAATGAGTTAGGCAGGTGGACAGAAGAAAAATGGTAAGCGGGGTACGGGAGTACGGGGTATGTTGGTGTATTCATTCATCCTTATAGCCATAGCCCATACCCCATACCCCGACTTCTTCTGTCCAACTGCAAAAGTCCTAGTGCCTTACTTTCCCCACAGCTAGGGTTTACTCCAATTTAGTCCATTTCACGGTACTGACTCCCTTTTCGCCCGATAAGCGAAATACATACATACCAGCGGGCAGGGAAGATAGGTCAATTTTTGAGGCAAAATGACCTTCTTGCTGGAATACCTGCTGCCCTGATAGGGTAAAGATTTCAAGGTGTAGGTTCTGACCTCTATCCCCATTCGATAGGTAGACAATGTCTTTTCCAGGGTTGGGAAATACCGCTAAACTTTGCCCGTCTTGGCCCGGAATCTCCTCAGTAGAGGAAAGCGCTCTTGTCTGGTAAAACTGTAAGGCATTGATCGCGTAGGCCATGGGGGCATTCCAATTGATCGTAACCTCATTCGAGGCGTATGAACACCAACTATCTACATATGCAGTAGCAGGAAGGCTGCCCAAATAGCCAGGACACCCATCTTGTCGGCCAGGGTTAGGGCCTCCTGCGACCATGCCGGGTACCGGTGCATTGACATTGTCTGCCTCAGAGGCTCGGTGATGAGGCCTTTGGGGAGAGCGATCTCCAAAACCAGAAACATAGCAATAGCCGGTGCCATTCCTTCCGAGCAGGTAGTCCATGGCCAGGTATGCGGCGTCTAAATATTGCTCTTCTCCTGTAATTTCGTAGGCACGAATGAGGATGAGCACTTGGTTACCAGCTTGCCCATTGCTGCCCCAAACAAAGTTGCCGTTGCTTGCTCCCATGGCCACCCTCATGGAAGACTGGTCTATGGCAGAACGCAATAGATTGGCGGTGCTGATGAGCTTATTATCAACTATTGCCATATTTATATCGGTACTGACCGACGTACGATGGTGTGCCAGGGAAATCAAGGCCAAAGGATCCGTATAGGGCCAGGCTGGGACTCCATTTCCAATAGCGTTTTCATTGATATCCGAACGGTAAGTGGCCTCACCCGTGGTGATGAACAATTCTGATGCAGCCCACCTAAATTCGTCGCTAACATTGCCATCACCATATTGCCCCGTATTGACATTGCTTGGCTGATTGTAGTAAATCGTGGGGTTGGCTTTTGCCCAGGTGTAGGCATCTCTGGCGGCTTGAATAAGCTGGGCACTGTAGCCAGGCTTTTCGGTCTCATAGGCATCAAAAACCCTGGAAGCTACCGCCATCACAGCCGCAAAGTTCAAAGTAGCCGCAGTTGTTTTTTGAACTACATAGCGGCTCAAGTTGTATTGATGAGGCATCACGATACCCGAAAAATTGAGGCCGGTTAGTTTGTGATATACGCCTCCATCAGCGGGGTCCTGCATCGTAAGCATCCAATCTAAGTTCCAAATGACTTCATCCAAGAGATCGGGCAGCCCTCCTCCCTGTTCGGGAATGTCAATACGGAGATTTTTATAATAATCGGGATAATGTTCAAATGCAGCCAATAAGGTATAGGTAGATATCCCGCTGTTTACAATATACTTGTTGTAATCCCCTGCATCGTACCATCCCTTGGGAGAAGAAATGATGGTTCCGGTAGGCCTACCAGGAGAAGCGGCTGAAGCATGTACAATTACTTGATCGTCTGGATGTCCAAGTGGCCTAGCCCAAGCGCCTGCGTATTGTGAGGTTAATTCTTGTGAAGCTCTGTTGAAGTAGTAGTATTTGATCGAAGCCTCACAAAGAGGTGCATAGCCATCTGCACTGATGGTAAAATTGATGGATTGATCTGGAGTTTCGAATCGGTAATTCCCTGATTCATTGATGGAGCTGATATCTACGGTTCCGACATGTTCCATACTTGGCTGCCAGACAGAACTACTACTTACCTGACCTTGCAAGATAGGGGAAGATCCTCCCTCTAGATACACCTTGTAATCGAGATCGGTAAATGAAGCCTCAGAAACGATGTTGATCAATTTTTGCCTATCGGTCAGGTAGGATACTTGATTGTATCGAATATCAGTAACCCCTTGAGCAAGCCCTAGAAGAGTAGCAAAACTGAAAATGAGCGTAAGAATGCATTTCATGGTGAGTAGTTTTTCAGGTCCCTGGATTGGTAGCATGTGGCCTTTTCCTATACAGAGGGAGAGTGGGAGGGCTATTTACTATTTGCCTCAGGGTTAAAGCCTAGAATCAGGTATTTGACACACCTATTGATTCCACTACCAGCACTTGGGCAGAAGAAATCGGGCTATGGCTATGGCTATGGCTATGGCTATGGCTATGGCTATGAGAATAAATGAATACCCACCATACCCCGTACTCCATACCACGCTTCCCGTTTTTCTTATATCCGCTTAGATTAAGTATTCGCCTGGGCCCCTCTCCTTGACAGCTTGGCCTTGAGAGAGTAACTTCCCTTTTGGGGTAATGGCCCATGGGAAAAATCTACCAAAGCCTTACCTACGCTGCTTACTTATCTCAGTACTCAAGGCCAAAGTCTTAGAGGATAAAGTCTTAAACTCTCCCTAGCATGAAAAACCGCCGATCCTTTCTAAAACTCTCCGCCCTCACTGGGGCTTTTCTAGGCTTGCCTTTTGCAAAGGGAGCCTCCCATCCTCGTGCGGAGGTACAACAAGCCCTTGATGCCATTTCAAGGACAACATCCCCCCAAGGCAAATCTGTGATGGGCTTGCAGACTTCTCCAATGGAACAGGTTCGAGTCGGCTTCATCGGATTGGGTATGCGAGGTCCCAGCCACGCCAAGCAAGTAGCAGGCTTAGCTCCCAAAGCCAAGGTAACAGCTCTTTGTGACCTTAGACCGGATCGGGTAAGCCATACTTCAGAATTACTGCGCCCGCTGGGACAGAGGCCACAAACCTACAGCGGAGATACAGAAGCATGGCGCAAGATGCTAGACCAAGAAGACCTAGACCTAGTCATCATTTCTACTCCTTGGCGAGACCATGTCCCCATGGCATTAGAAGCCATGAAAAAGGGCAAACATGTAGCAGTAGAAGTGCCGGCTGCCTTGACCTTGCAAGAGTGCTGGGACCTGGTAGATACCGCCGAAGCCACCCAACGCAACTGCATGATGATGGAAAACGTGTGCTATGGAGAAGAAGAGCTTTGGGTACTCAACATGGTCAAGCATGGTGTATTCGGAACCTTGACTTACGCCGAAGCAGCCTATATTCACGACCTCCGCTTCTTGATGTTTGACCAACATAAAGGCTATCAAAACATGTGGCGCATTCGCCATCATCTGGCGCAAGATGGCAACCTCTACCCGACCCATGGTCTCGGCCCAGTGGCTCAATACCTGGGAATTGCTAGGGGGGACAAGTTTGCCCACTTGGTATCTATGAGTTCCCTGGAAGCGGGACTCAGCGAACATAGCCTGACCATGGAATCTGACAATGAGTTTTATAACCGCAGCGACTTTGTGCATGGTGACATGAACCAGACCCTGATTAAGACTCAGCAAGGCCGCAGCATTTTAGTCAAACATGACGTGGTCACACCTCGTCCATATTCCCGCATCAATGCCTTGGCGGGGACCAAGGGATACCATGAAGGCTACCCATCTCGGTTGGCCTTGGACAGCAAAGGGGCCCATCAATGGCTCAAGGAAGCCGATTATCGAGAGATGAGGGAGAAGTACCGGCACCCCATTTGGGAAGAACTCAAAGAAGCCATCGCCAAGAATGGCGGCCACGGAGGCATGGACTTTGTCCAAGTCTATCGATTGATCGATTGTCTCCATCGGGGGGAAGCCTTGGACATGGATGTCTATGACGCGGTCAATTGGTCCGTGGTCATTCCGCTATCACGCCTTTCTGTGGAACTGGGCAGCATGCCAATTGACTTCCCGGACTTTACCCGTGGTCGTTGGGAAGGCAAGCGAAAATTAGGGATCATGAAGGGAGTATAATCCCTCAGGTGGTTAGGCTTATCAAACTAAGCTTGAGAATCATCTTTTTGGAAGGGAGGATTCGTTCAAGAAATATGGCTCAGGGCCTGAGAGAAATGCCTCTGCTTTCGCCAGGCTTCAGCTGAATTATCTCAGTCGACTGAGTAGTTGGATACTGAACGCGTATTTCAACTAGAGATGTCCCTATATGACTGATGTAAAGCTGATCCCCTTGCTGATGTATCCGTAAATCAGTGGGAGATGAAGTCTGAACCACAAGATTTTCTTTCGCTAGGCGCTCTACGCCAAAGAAATAGTCTGTAGTGTGTTTCGTAAGCGAGACGGCGATCGCACCTGTTATTTTCCAGGCAGATTGATTGATCCTCCATCCATCTAGACTAAGTTCATCTATTGAGAGGGTTTCATCAAGGCGATGCTGGTAGCCCCGGTAAGGATAGATCACCGAGATAAAGCTAAACTGCGTTTGGCTTGACTTAGAAAGGACCGTCCACTGCTTCCCACGAGTCCCTCCCTGCTCTGCATGATCAATGGTTTGCAGCTGTAAAATGTCACATCCACTGGCATCGGGAAATACTTTGCGAATCAGGTTAGGGCCCTCTTCATGGGTAAAATGGCCTTGAAAAACCTGCTTATAATGGTGTGATTCTTTGGAGCTAAAGTTATCCTTGAGAATCCAGAAGCCTGGCTTGATGTAGATCAGTTGCCGCCTGTAGTCCACCCCTATTTCGGCAAAGCCGTCATGGCTACCTACAAAAAGGTCAAACTCAGGCTGACTTTTCCAGGCAATTACCCGTGGCTGAGGCAGTTCTTTGAATTTGCCAAAACCGCTTCCACCTTTGTTTCCCGTCCATGCTTTTCCTTGTAATTCATCATCTACCAGTGCCACGTTTTTGACCAGAGAGTTTTTGAATAAATCATAGTCAGGCAGAGAGTAGCGCACCTGATAGTTGGGTAAAATAACCTGCCCATTTGCCATGGCCTGGATGCCCAACATGTCTCCATGTTGATGGTCGGGTTTATCGGGATCTAAGCCTGCGCTGAGGATCAACATCTTATCATCCCTATCCCAACCCTCTCTCATGACGTAATAATGGGTATTGGGAAAACTCAAAGAGCGATAATTCGGCTTTTTCCATTTAATATCTCCGAGCAGGTCTAGCTGATTTTGTGACAGGAACCAATACATGCTCCCATCGACTTTCTCAGCAGCAAAGTAGCCAAATCCTTCATCCTTGAACAGTAAGTAGCCCAAGGTCATCGCCCCGCTGATGTCGTTGGTTTCGGCCCATGGATTATCGGTGTCGTCTTGTAAAACGGGAGCACTCTTATCTGGATAAGCAATTTTGGCTAGGGTCCCGAAGAGTTGATATAGTTTTCTTTCCCACTCCCCATCTACCTGCATTCCGCTGATTTGAGCAAGTTGGTACACATAAAAATAGTTGTTGATGTCACTCATGTGGTAGTGTACCGAACGCTCAAACTGAAACCCATCTTCATTGATTTCTCGAGTAAGATGCTCCCCGAGCATCTTCATGGCTCGTTCATACCACAGATCTGCCCCCTCAAAATCACGCAGCAAGATGGCGAGCATGGCCAAGGCAGACATGCCCCGCGTTTGATGATTGCCAAAGCGAAAGGAGGTATTGTGCTCATACAGATGAGCAGCATGCTGTACCAAGGTAGCAATGGTATGCAGTTGGTCTTGGTCACTGTATTCCTCTTCGCCTAGAAACAGGGTGTGGATCTGTAGCCAATTAAGAACGCGATACCCCGCTCGAAAAGCCTCATAGACGCCATTACCGTCCTCGATTTTCTCATAAGCTCCTTTTTCCAAAGCCTTATTGAGAGAGGCCTGCTGATCTTCAAAGTATCGGATGTAGGAGGGATCACGCCCATCATTAAAATAATGCAGAGCCAAGTCCACCATCTTGTGCTGCCGAGCCAAGTGCCGCAGGTTATAGGCATCAACTGGCTTGCCATTCAAATAATTGAAGGGCAACAGCCAAGGCGTTTTCGCAGCAAACTTATTCAGGTGTTCCAATGCCCTGCTGCGATGGAGCGAGTGATTCTCATAACTTGCCTCATACCTAGCTAAGCGACTTTCATTGGCCTTGAAATCATAAAAATACCGCTCTGAAAATTTTTCTCTGAAATAAGCAGCCAGCTTTTCGGATGAGACTTCTCCTTTAGCTCCAAGTTCTGATCGTACGTTAGGAAGAAGGTAATCAGACAGCTCATTCACCGATAACACCCGGTCCGAAGGAATAGGCTTACCCTGCAGGACGAATCCCCAGCCTGTTATAAGAATCATCCAAACCCCAAGCCGCTTGATCATTCCTATTTTACATAGCTGATACATAGCCAAAGAATTAGTAGAGGAGGTTTAGCTTAAGATTCTCTTCGGTTCGAATCTCTCCCGAATTGACCAGAGTATTGTCGATATGGCGATTGTTTTTGGCCCCCCAGAGCAAAGCAACCAGCTTTACAGGATTGTTTCGAAAGGTATTGTTAGCCAAACGAACATTGATGATGCCATAGGTATTCAGCAATATGCCATTGGTTTCTTGTCCTCCACAGCGAGTAAAATCACTGTCGACGATCTCTAAGTTGCCCCCTACAGTGGACTCGTCATATCCCCCTCGGTAATAATCGACTACATTCTGACCAATCTGATCAAACTGACATCCTTCAATGCGAATGTTTTCCGCATTGTATTCACCTTTGTCTTCGGTTTCCTCTGATAATTCTATCCCGTTACGACAATTCGAAAACTTACATTGTGAAAAGGTGAGGAATTCCGAGAAGGAATATTTATAGGCTTTGAGGATGAAATCAAATCCATCGACCTCGCAGTGTACTAGTTTCAAGTTATATAGGCTAGACATGCCGGTTTTGAGGCTTGCAAAAGCATATTGCCGGTCTTCCCCTCGAAGAATGATATGCTCCAGATTCAGATCGCCTCCGGGGTTCATTTCAAAAGCTGGAGTAGCGGCTGGGCCCGAGTACAGGATGGTAGGTGGCTGGGAACTGTCTGCTGCCTGGACAAAGAGTAATTTGTCAATAACCAAGGGCCTAGTTATTTCATATTCTCCTGGCGCTAGGCTCAATACCGCACCAGGATCGGCATTTTCTAGAACCGAGATGAAGTTTTCAGGCTCTACCGACGTGGTTTGAGGGCTGGCCTCAATCTCCGAAGCTTGGGGATCAAACCAGCTAGGGCCATATCGCTGAGAATCTAATATATTGGGAGCTTGACTAGGGGTGCTGGCAATGGCTCCCGGTAAAAAAGCGTTGACTCGAGATTGCCCAAATAAGTCATCGGTAATTTGGTCAAATTCAAACCCTTCAAAAAGATCCTCCTCAGTCCAAGTTCCCGTGGGTCGGAAAAGTTTTTCACCTAGTTCTGCCAAAGAGAAATCTTTCTGCGTCATCCCTTCTGGCAGGTCACTCACTTGATTATTCAAATAGTTGGATTGAAAATCAACCTGATCAATCCGATCATAAGCGACCAATGGGGAACCTTGGGGAGATTCATGGTAAATCACGTTGTTCGCGACAGTAGTTCGGATGGGCCGAGCTGAACGAATCTCTGATGGAGGGAGTACGTCTTTTTGATCTAAGTTGGCCCCCACGCCAAAGTGCCAGGGGCTTTCACAGTTGATCCAACTGTTATAGGCCACCACTACATCTGTGACTTGAATGTAGCGATTCAGAGGTGATTTAGGAATGCCGTTCATCACGGCAAGGGGGCTTCGGAAGTTTTCCCCCTTGAGCTGGTAAAAGTAGTTATTGGTCACCCAATGGCCCGTCCCGATCAATCGGATCCCACCAATATTCTTTGATCCTCCATCACCGATGAAATAATTGCCATCGAGGATACAATAATTGCCATGCCTGGTAACCAGAGAGCCTTCACTTTGATAGAAGACATTGCCTCGGAACTCATTGAAGTTGGACTTACTAGAAATCACCTCCACTTCCCCATTGCAGTGATCAAAAAGGTTATACGTCGTCAAGGTATAACTGGGAACCATGGAGGTACTGCTATTCCCAATTTGGATGGTTTCCGCACTAGGCCCCCCCTTTGGTGGCCTAGGTCCAAAGTGATTGTATTCTATCCGATGGTAATTCTTAATGTGCTGATTTCCTTCTAAGTCTACTCGAATGCTTGGTCCCCGATTGGATTTACCTGCGAGGTAACAATGGTCAAGTTGGTTATGCCTTCCCCGAAAGCGCACCCATAAGTCGGTTTGATTACGCTGAGCTTGATTGTAGTCCTCAATGACACATTCTGTTATCCGACAATGGTTGGCAATTCCTTGATCCTCTATTTCAAATTCGATCACCGCGGAGGAAGGGCTATGGCCATTTCTAAAGTACAATCCTTTCACCGTGAGATACTGCCCCGCCAACTTCAGGTCAGAGGCTCCCTCAATGAAAACTTGACCGGGATGCTCTGCCCGTAAAGTAATAGGCTTCTTTTCGGTACCATTGGCTTGAAATCGGATTTCGACATTCTCCCAGATGCCGTCTGCCATCACAATGTCGTCCCCCGGCAAAGCCTCAGCAATGGCAGTTGCCAGTTCTTCTGCATTGGTCACAAGTTGGGAAGATGAGGAGGAAGAAAAAGATTCCCCTTGGCATCCTGCCCATACACAAGCAATGAGGAGGGCCAGATAGTGAAATGTTCGCATTCGCAAGTGGTTCATTGTAGTAGCTTGGTTTAGAGGTCTGGATTGTTCTTATGCCTTTTGCCAAAGGCGTTGGACGGTCTTTAGGTCTCGGCTCATGGCTTGGTATACTACTTCAGGGGCTACCGTTAAATCTGAATGGCCTTTTTCAGCTCCACCTAGAGGATATTCCAGGTGAAGAGAAACGGGAACCTGAATCTGGTGAGTCTTTAACAGCTTGAAATACGCATCAAAGTCCACCATTCCTTCTCCGATGGGTACGTTGACTACCTTCCATTTCCCATTAAACCTACCCCATACGAAGTCTTTGAGCACCAAAGTCTTGAGGTGTGGAAGCAAAAGTTGAAACCCATTTTGCCAAGAGAGCCCACCTTCTACCATGGCATGTCTAATGTCATATTGAGCCCCGAAAAATTGAGGATCTGCAGTTTGAAGAAGCTGATATACCTCCCAATAGGAAGCACCGATCTTGGTACCAGCATGATTTTGATAGCAGCCTACTAATCCATGCCCTTGGTTAAAAGCAGCTAGCTTTTGAACCTCCGTTTGCCAATATGCAAGGGAGTCAGGCATAGACTTCCCATCGAGGTACTTAACCCAATTGCTTCGATAAAAGGTGATGCCTAACTCTCCTGCCACCTTTAGCAAGTTCCGATCAGACTCTCGGTCGATGCTTTCAACGGCAGTAGTGATCATTTTGCAGGAAGATCCTCCAGCATGTATTTCAGCTAACGCCCTGGGGAGATCCGTCTCTACTCTTTCGGGCTGTACATGGCCATTGGGCCTTACCGTCAGGTCCAAACCCGCAAACCCCAGTTCCGCCGCTTTCTCGGCAACAGCACGGTAGCCCAGAAATTGCAGATGCTTTGAGAAGAGGTGAACTTCTAGTTTGTCCTGCATGGGTGACTGCCCCATGATATCCAATGGAGACAAGAGATAGGGGGCCATCATGCCGCCTATCATGAGATCTTTCACAAATGTTCGTCTTGATGTAGACATAGGCTTGGCAAATTGGTTAACCAGCCAATTGGGTAACCAATATAGTGGTTTTTATTTATTATCTCGCTACCCAAAGCTTGAGGGTTTGAGATAATGGGGTAAAACGGTGGCTTTTCCTGAATTTAAAAGCATCAGTTCGTCTAAATTAGGACGCTCCTGACATTGAATGTACATGGGTGGTCTATATCCATGGGGGATCATCACATCTTAGCTGGACTTTAGCCATTTTGAAACAGATGAAAACCTCCCCTGATGACCTGGAAACGCTTCTTTTTAATTATTCAACTTCATAAGTTTAGGCTGATGTTGATTAATTCAAGGCTGTGGTTTGTTTAGCTTAAGGTAAGCTTGAGGCGGCGCTGGGCGGCATTCGGTGGACAGGGGCGGCTGAGTGTGCAGGCCTGGAATGCCGTCCCGACGAGTCGGGATGCTTACTTTTTTTGAAAAAAGTAAG
>CAZFPQ010000051.1:0-33088 GCA_964521065.1 uncultured Bacteroidia bacterium
TGGTGGAAGCTCCTTCAAAAGGTCTGGACCCTGGTCCGGGCCTTTTGGCTTTGATATATGGCTTCAATTAGCTCTAAGGCTTGGTAGGGCTTAGGTATATGCCCATCCATGCCGGCCGCCCAGCATTGTTCTAATTCACTTTGAATAGGGCTGGCCGTCATGGCTAAAATGGGAACAGGGAGCCGCTTGGGGTCACGACTCTCCAGGTCTCTGATGGCCAAGGTGGCTTCACAGCCACTCATTTCTGGCATGTGCATGTCCATCAAGATGAGGTCAAATTCTTGGGCTTGAACTTGCTCGACTGCTTTTTTTCCATCGGTAGCTACTACAATAGAAACCTCAGGGAGATACCATGCTAGATCGTCCTGTGCCACCATCACATTGAATTCATTGTCTTCAGCCAGCAGGATTTGAAGCCCAGCTAATTCTTGGCCAAGGGCCTTAGCTTGAGATTCTGGGTCCATTTTTGGCTGAGAGGTCGAGGCTACTGGACGATAAGGGATAGTAAAATAAAAGATACTTCCTTCTCCCAAGGTGCTTTCTACTCCAATGTCCCCACCGTGAAGTTGGACCAGTTGCTGAGCAATGCTCAAACCTAGGCCTGTACCTCCAAACTGCCGAGTGGTGTTAGACTCGGCTTGGGCAAAGGAATCAAATATGTGGGCCTGCTTATCGGGAGGAATCCCAATGCCGCTGTCTCTTACCTCAAAGCGTAACATGTCCTCTGTCATATCGAGATTGATCTGGACAAAACCCTTTTCGGTAAACTTGATGGCGTTGCCGGTGAGGTTGGTCAGGACTTGCCCGAGCCGGGTAGGGTCTGCTAAGCCTTCTTGGGGTAGACCCTGCGCAATTTCAAATGAAAGCTCAAGTCCTTTTTCGGCTGCCTTTCCCTCAAGCAAAGTCGTTATCTCCTCTAAGGCGGCCTGAAAGTTTGTGGGGATCAGGTCAATCTCCAACTTGCCTGCTTCGATCTTTGATAAGTCAAGGACGTCATTGAGGATTACCAGGAGGCGCGAGGCACTGGCTTCCATGATTTTCAGAAAGCTTTTTTGCTCTGGTCTAGGGTCTCGGCGTTTGAGGGATTCGATCATGCCCGAAATTGCGTGCATAGGCGTCCGAATTTCGTGGGACATGTTGGCTAAAAATTGCTCTTTGTGCTTTTCAGATTGTTCGGCTCTACGCTTTTCCCTTTCTATGATTCTCTGCTGTTGTTGGCTGATCTTGAGCCGGTTAAAGAGTAGTATGGCAAAAACTAAGGCAAGGATTAGCCCAGAAACTACTGCTAAAATGATGATGCGTTGCCTCTCCCTTTCTTCTTGCTCCAAGGTAAGCTGTTTGTCATACTTATAAGCCATTTCTTGCCTAATGAGTGCTCGGCGATTTTCTTCGTTTACCAAGCTGTCTTGCATCTCATGGGACAACTGGGTGAGGTAATAAGCATTTTCAAAATCTCCCAGTTTTTCAGATACTTTGGCCAAGGTCTCAGCACTTCCTTTGATGGTGCCGGGGGATTCCAATTCTTTGGCGATTTTTAAAGAGGAAGCCGCATAGCTTTGGGCCATTTCTAATTGATCCTGCCCTAGATAAACTTCTGCCAAAGCGCCATAAAGCAGGGAAATCCTTTCCATGTCTTCGAAGAGAAGAGAAAGCCTTAGGGCTTCTTCTAGGTAGATGATGGCCAGACTATCTGCACCAACGTTATGATAAAGATCGCCAATGGAGTTGTAGGACTCTGCTCTGCCACGGGGATCTTGAGTCCGTAGGAGGAGTCCCTTGGTTAGGTAGTCTAAGGCAAGCTTTCCCTCCTCCTGTTCGGCGTAGATATTGCCAATATTGGTGAGGATGGAGGCTTTGGTGGCCTGACTACGTTGCAGGGTATCTACGATGGAGAGGGCCTGGAAATAGTATGCTAGGGCAGTTTCGGTATCTCCTTCATACTGGTAGACGTTACCCAAATTGTTGCGGATGGTCGCGACCCGGCGTAGGTCATTTCTTCGTTCGGCCATTTCCATGGCCTTTACGTAGCAATCTATAGCTGCAGGATAGTCCCCAAGCTTTTGATAGATGTTGCCTAGGTTTGTCTGAGTGGCCAAATATCCCTCCCCTTCCTCAGCCTCTTCATACAAAGTCAAACTCCTTTGCAGTAAGCTTATGGCCTGCTTTGGTTGGCCTTTTAGAAACTGAACGACTCCTTGGGTATTGAGCGCATTGGCTTGGTACTTGGGTTGATCCATGGCGGATGCGGAGTCCAGTAGGATATCTGCTAACCAGAAAGAGGTATCAGGATTAACTTTTAGGTATTCATCCCAACTTAGCCTAAAAAGAGCCTCAAGCCGTGCTGTATCAGGAAGTCCAGGATCAATAAATCTCTGCCATAAAGTGGAGGTATGGTATTGAGCAGGCAACACCAACACCAAAGCCAAAAATAAACTTAACAATCCTCCACGTTTCATATAGGAAAGTTAACAAAATCTATGAATCAGAGCAGTTCGCGATTGGTCACAAGGCCAAAAGATAATTGGTGAAACCGTTAGATAGACAGATGTTGATATTTTGATGGATTACCTTGATCTTGATTTCAGTAAAACAGACCTGTCACACCCCTAGGCTTTGTTTTGATTGATTAGTACGGCTTTTCGTTTGGCGGGCGATTCGAGTTTCTTCGAATCGCCATTTTCTTTGTTGGGTGAATAGATTTGTCAGGGTAAGAAGTTAGAGGAGGGCAAAAGCTATGAGTGAAAGCAAATGGGCATTTGGCCCCTGTCTACTTGTTCCACTTGTAAGACGAAATCTAAGTTTAAATATCCCCGGGCTACCGTTTGATAATAGAGACTGCCGATGGGTAGCTAATGCTAGCAGGTCTGCTTTTTCTTGTTGACATTACGTGAGTTCAGATAAACAAATAATATTCACCCCCCCCCCCAATTATCTGAACATGGCCTCATTCATTCCAAGCTATTGGATTCTATTGGTACTCACGCTTTTTGGTGGGATGGCTTATCTTTTTCTTCGCTATCCCCCTCGTTTTAGGTCATTAGGCCAGCCCCATCTCATCAAAGAAATATTTCGACGCCATTCCTCTCAAACGGATAGTGGCCAATTATCGCGAATTCCCATTCCTCCCGGTAAGATATTGGGTGAAGTTCAGCAGCACTAGTTGTTGTAGCAGGCGGTCTGTTTTGTCGGATCGCCTGATCTTTTTCTCCCTGATTTTACCCAGGTATCCCAGATGTAGATGCTAGGTTTTATCTTGAGCAGAGAGAGAAGGATGGAGGGCATTGGAATATCTGAATTGAATCCATTCCTAGCTTGCTTGACTCAATCATGAATAGCTTGATCTAGCACTAGGTGATGTAAAGGGGATTCGGAAATATTCGTAGGCAATGAATTGGGAATACCACGAATTACAAAGGCATAAAATCGTACCGTTGATCACCTGGCTGGGGTATGTGTTGATTGGCATTTCATGGGGAGGCTACCCTTCCATTGGACTGGGACAAACCCTAGGAGTTGAGCAAGCTTCTACTCCCTCTTCATTGAACCAAATGCTAACCGAGGCCCAAGCAATCTTAGCTAGCACCCCAGATTCAAGCTTGCTCCTAGCTAAGCAGGCGGAAAATATGGCCATCAAGGAAGCCTTGCCCAGTTTTGAGGGCCTTGCCTTATTGATACAAGGACAAGCGCAGTTCAACTTGACTCAGGTGGACTCAGCACTCAATTTATTCCAGCGCAGTGCCGATCTGTTGCTGGCTGACTCCATTGAAGTCCAACACCTATACAAGGTCCTACAGTCTCTCGCTTGGGGGATGTTGAATTCATCAAGGCAAGCCAAGGCCGAACCTTATTTTGACCTATTGCTAGAGTTAAGTCAGAGCCCCTTCCTTTTTACCTACCGAGCCCGAGCCATCGCCGATTATGGAGCCTGTTTGATCAGCCAGGGCAAGCTAGCTCAAGGAGTTAGGTACTTAGAAGAAAATCAGCCCTTGATAGAAGAAGCCAGAGACAGCCTAAACCTGATCCGAAACCATTTGAATCTTGCTTTGGCCTATCGGCGCCTAGGGGCATACCAGGAGACGCTGGGGCAATACCAGGCTGCGCTGGATCTACAATCGGCATCTGGAGAGCTAGAAGACATGATGCTAACTTATAATCGGCGTGGCCGGCTATACCAGGAATTGGGGCAATTTGGACAGGCTTTGAGTGAATATCAACAGAGCAGGATGTTGGCAGATTCTCTTGGCCAGTCCCTGGTAGCCGCTGATGCCCTTAGCAATTTAGGAACCCTTTACGCCAACCATGGAGACTATGATGAAGCCTGGGAATACTATCAAAAGGCCCATATCCTATATGCTGAAAGCCATGATTCGGTACGCCTTTCGGTATATTTTATCCGATTGGGAAATTGGCATTTTCTACAGGGAGGGCTTGATTCCGCTTTGCATTGGTACCAGCGATCACTAGACCTGGAAACCCAACTGCTTCGAGCCAATGGCATCGCCACTGCCTTGACCAATCTGGGGAGTGTGTATGCCAGAAAAAAACAGTTTGAAAAGGCCCTCGACTCTTATAAAAAAGCGCTAGATCTCCGCAGAGCCAATGAGAACCGCTTTGAGCTTCCATCCCTGCTGATAAATATGGCCAACCTCGCGTACGATCTAGCTCGATATGCAAAGGCTGAGAACTATGCTCAGGAGGGCCTGCGATTGGCCGAACAGCAAAACCAGCTTGGCTCCATTGCAGATGCGGCAGAGGTGCTTCGAAAAATTTATGAAGCGCAGAGGCGTCCCCTTTTGGCCTTAAAGATGTATCGGCGATTTGTAGAAACCCGCGATTCCCTAGACCATGCTGCAAACCGAGAAAAGCTGAACCGCTTTGCCTTTGAAAAGGAAGCTTTGGCGGACAGTTTGGAGTTTTTAAGGAAAAGTGAGGTAAAAGATTTGGCCTTAGCTAGGCAAGCCGCCATTGTAGGCCGGCAAAGGGCTGTGATTGTAGCCATCATTTTGGGTTTTCTGGCCAGTGTTGCCATAGCTTGGCTGATCTATCGCGGCAAGCGTCGTTCCGACGAACTCCTTCTCAACATCTTGCCGGCAGAAACCGCAGCAGAATTAAAAGCTACCGGCAGGACCTCCGTTCGGGAATATGAGCGGGTCAGCATCCTCTTTTCAGATTTTGTGGGCTTCACCCAGCTTGCAGAAAAACTCCCTGCCAGCGAATTGGTGGCCGAAATCGACACCTGCTTCAAGGCCTTTGACGAGATCATGACCCAGTATGGCCTAGAGAAGATCAAGACCATCGGCGATGCCTACATGGCAGCAGGAGGCCTGCCTGATCCCCTGGGCGCCAGCACTAAAACCGTGGTCCTCGCAGGATTGGCGATGCAACAATTCATCGAGCAAAGGAAATATGAACGAAGGTCACTTGGATTGCCCTATTTTGAGATGCGGGTTGGGATTCACACGGGGCCGGTCGTCGCGGGAGTAGTGGGGTTGAAAAAATTTCAGTACGATGTCTGGGGGGATACGGTGAATACGGCGAGTCGCATCGAAAGCCACGGGGCAACCGGCAGGGTAAATATTTCTGCCAGTACCTACGAGTTACTACTAGGAAATAGGGAATTAGACTTTCAAGCACGTGGAGCTATTGAGGTAAAGGGCAAAGGCATGGTAGAAATGTATTTTATCCGATCTGTCGAGTCATCTTCCTGAACGGAATTTTACCCATCAAACATAACGCACCTTATTGTCACTGGTCATGAAAAAATACCTAGTCTTCTATTTTCTTTTGCCTATGATGGCTTTTGGCCAGTTATCGGTGGACTCTTTACGCCAGGTGTGCGAGGATCAAAACCTACCAGACACACTAAGATACGACGCCTTAGGTAGGCTGACCTTTCACTACATAGCAAGGCAGCCGGATAGTGCTTTGTACTTCAATGATCAGTACTTTGCCTTAGCGATAGCTCGCGGGGACTCATCGGCATTGGCCCAGCCACTGGTGCAAAAAGGGATCTATTTCACCAATCTTGGTGAATACGAGTCGGCTTTGGAACTATACAATCGGAGCCTGAGGATTAAGCGCGATTTAAATGATCAAGAAGGAATCGCCGGTGTATTGACCAACATTGGGATGCTCTACGAATTTCAAGGTGATTATGATCAGGCGCTTTCTTTCTACCACCAAAGCTTGAGCCTGGCGGAGGAATGTTGCCAGCCAACGGATGTGTTTCGGTCTTTAATGAATATAGGTAACATCCATAATAACCAGGGAGAGTATGATCAGTCTATCGAATATTACCAACGTAGCTTGGGTATAGCTGTTGATTTACCTGATTCAGCCTTTAAAGCCAAGGTTTTGAACAACATTGGACTCACCTACTTTTACCGAGGAGACTATGACCAAGCCCTTGAATATTACAATCGAAGTCTAAAGGTAAAAGAATCCATTGGCTACAAAAAAGGGATGGCGATGTCACTTGGTAATATAGCCGGGATCTATTTGAAGCAAGGAAATTTCGCTCGGAGCCTAGAGGAGTATAAGCGTTGCTTAAGTATTTTTCAATCACTGGGATCTGAACCGCATATTGCCACGGTCTTGGCAAGCATCGGCAAAGTGTACCAGCTACAAGGGGATTACGGCCAAAGCCTGGATTACGTCGAACAAAGTTTGGCCATCCAAGAGGCCACGGGGAATCTAGCTGGCTCTGCTGGTACCCTTAATCAAGTAAGCACCCTTTATAAGCTTCAAGGCAATTTTCCACAAGCCTTAGATTATGCCCAGCAGAGTCTGAAAAGTTGGGAAAATATCGGTGGCAAATTGGGTGTTGCTACGACCTTGATCAACATAGGGAGTATATATCAACGTCAAGGCGACTATCCAAAGGCACTAGAACATTGCGAACGTAGCCTCAAACTGTTCGAAAGCTTGGGAGATCAAACCGGTATAGGGGGAGCATTGGCCCAGCTTAGCAGCCTGTATCTAAATTTAAAAAACTATACCCAGGCACAACTTTTTGGGGAAAAGGCGATCCGCCACCTTCAAGCAACCGGGGCTGCTGGAGAACTTAAGGAAGCAGCAAATGTGTTGTATGAAGTATATAAACGCAAGGGATTGGACTCAGAAGCACTAAGGATGTATGAACTCCACATCAGCATGCGAGATAGCCTAAATAGTGTCGAGAACCAGCGCGCCATCATACGTTATGATTATGAGAAGCAAGCTTTAGCAGATAGCATAGAATTTGCCAAAACTGCAGAAATCAAAGATTTGGAAATCTCTCGGCAGCGGACTGGGTTGCTAGGTACCGGAGTCGCGATTTTCTTATTGCTTCTTCTAGCCCTGTCTATATTTCGGAGCAAGCGACGCTCCGATCAACTTCTCCTCAATATCCTTCCGGCAGAGACCGCCGCTGAACTGAAGGCCACTGGATCAGCTGCCGCCAAAGAATACGAGCAGGTTTCAGTTCTTTTCTCTGATTTCATTGGCTTTACCCAGCTTTCCGAGCAACTCACGGCCGCTGAATTGGTTTCCGAAATCGACACCTGTTTCAAAGCCTTTGATGACATCATCACTCGGTATGGATTAGAAAAAATCAAGACCATTGGTGATGCTTACATGGCTGTCGGTGGCTTGCCTGATCCACTCAGCGCCAGCCCCAAGGATGTAGTCCTCGCAGGATTAGCGATGCAGCAATTCATTGAAGAAAGAAAAACGAAGCGTGAATCTCGCGGCTTACCCTTTTTTGAGATGCGCTTGGGCATCCACACGGGGCCGGTCGTCGCGGGAGTAGTGGGCGTGAAAAAATTCCAGTATGACGTCTGGGGAGATACGGTGAACACGGCGAGTCGAATGGAGAGCAATGGCCAAGTGGGGCAAGTGAATGTTTCTGCCAAGACCTTTGAACTGCTCCAGTTTGACCCTGAGCTTAGCTTTGAGGAGCGCGGGACCATCGAAGCCAAAGGAAAAGGCCTGCTAGAAATGTATTTTGTGTCTCTTGTCAGCTCTGCTTTTTAAAGCATTGAAACCTCTGCACCCACAATGATCCTTGCGGCATGAAGAAGCTACTTTTATTCTCTTTTTTGTTAAGTCCCTGTCTGACCTGGGGACAGGCCAAGCTGGATTCTTTATATGCCGTCTGGCAAGATCAGCGCCAGCCCGATTCCAGCCGGGTGCAAGCCTACTTCGAATACGTTTGGCATGGGTATATTAACTCTGATCCTGACAGTGCTTACCTCCTGGCAGAGGTCTTATTACCCGATGGTGACAACCATGAATACCCGGTAGCAGAGGCTAAGGGATACTTACTCCAGGGACTTAGTCATGCAGCCAAAGGCGACTATTCGTTGGCGCTGGATTATTACAATCGGGCAAAAGCCCTCCTTGGGGGAAATGGGCATAAGAGAGATATGGGCTGCATTTTGGAAGCCACTGGGGTGGTATATGCTAGCCAGGGCAATCCCACGCAAGCCTTGGAGTTTTATCAGCGCAGCCTCGCCATCCATGAGGCAAATGAAGATAAATGGAGAGTGGCTTCGGTGCTAAACAACATAGGCAATCTTTCCAATGGCCAAGGAAATTACCCTCAAGCTCTAGGGTATTACCAGCGCAGCTTGTCACTCGGAGAAGAAATCCAGAATGAGAGGATCATCGCGGCTGCCTTGGGTAATATCGGGACTGTCTATTCAAACTTAGGGGATTTTACACAGGCTTTAGAGTTTTTTCAACGCCATTTAGCCCTTTCCGAAGAAATAGGAGATAAAATAGGGACTGCAAATGCTTTGGCAAATATCGGGGTTGTTTATGCCATTTGGAGCGATTATCCCCAGGCGTTGGCGTATTATGAGCGCCAATTAGCCCTGGCAGAAGAAGTTGGGGACAAAAAGGGAATCGCAATTTCTCTAGGGAGGATTGGCGTCGCATATGCCCGCTTAGGCGATTATCCTCAGGCATTGGCGTATTATCAGCGCCAGTTAGCCTTGGCAGAAGAGGTACAAGACAAACGAGGAGTCGCCAATTCTCTGGGCAATATGGGCATCGTTTATGCCACTTGGGGCAATTATCCCCAGGCTTTGGCGTACTATCAGCGGTGTCTACGCATCCAAGAAGAAATCGGAGACAAAATTGGCATCGCCTCCTCCTTGAACAGCCTCGGAACCTTACAGAAAGATCAAGGGAATTATGAAGAGGCACTAGCCTACTATCAACAAAGTTTGCACATCCAGGAAGAGATCGGGGATAAGAATGGCGTCGCCATCTCTTTAAACAACCTTGGAACCATCTATTCCGATCGAGGCAATCACGAAAAAGCTCAAGCGTACTTTCAGAAAAGTCTGTACCTGCGCGAAGAGATTGGCGAAAAGAGTGGAATTGCCAATTCATTGAACAACCTTGGTGTGGTGCAGATGGATCAAGGTAATTACCACAAGGCCTTGGAGTATTACCAACGTAGCCTACACCTCCGAGAAGAGATTGGAGACGAGAGCAGCCTGGTAGTATCCCTGATTAACATAGGGGATGCGTTGACCCATACAGGACAAGCGGTCAAAGCCCTAACCCCATTCCACCGAGCCTTCGATATCAGCCAGGAAACGGGATCGCTTTATGACGAGATGAACGCTGCCGAATATTTGTACAACGCGTATAAAAAGCTTGGTAGAAGCCAGCAAGCCTTGACTTACCATGAACATTGGGTGAGCGTACGCGACAGCCTCTTCAGCCAAGAGAACACTAAAAAGCTGGCCCGCCTAGAGGCTGAGAATGAATACCGCCAACAGGCTTTGACCGACAGCATCGAGTTTGCTAAACAGGCTGAGATCAAGGACCTACAGATCGCTGAGCAGGAAGCGAGCCTGGGACAGCAGCGTATGGCCCTCTGGTCAGTGATGATCGGACTGGCCCTGATTGGGGCCCTTGCCTTTTCTATTTTTCGTGGGAAACGCCGCTCTGACGAACTTCTCCTCAACATCCTTCCCGCTGAGACTGCCGCAGAACTGAAAGCCACTGGTTCCGCTGCCGCCAAGGAATACGAACAAGTTTCGGTTCTCTTCTCTGACTTCATCGGCTTCACCCAACTTGCTGAGCAGCTTACCGCCTCTGAGTTGGTCACCGAAATCGACACCTGTTTCAAAGCCTTTGATGACATCATCACTCGGTATGGATTAGAAAAAATCAAGACCATTGGCGACGCCTACATGGCGGCGGGAGGTCTGCCTGATCCCATGAGTGCCAGCACCAGGGACGTGGTTCATGCTAGCTTAGCCATGCAGCAGTTCGTTGAGGCGCGAAAAGCAGAGCGAGACTCCGTCGGCCTGCCCTACTTTGAAATGCGGGTAGGCATCCACACGGGGCCGGTCATCGCGGGAGTGGTGGGCGTGAAGAAATTCCAGTACGACGTCTGGGGGGATACGGTGAATACCGCGGCGCGCATGGAATCTAATGGGGAGGTCGGGAAAGTGAACGTCTCGGCTAAAACACGTGCTTTACTAAGCGACGAGCCGGGGCTTAGCTTTAAAGCCCGGGGGGCGATTGAGGCTAAAGGAAAAGGCATGATGGAGATGTATTTTGTCGAAGTCCAAAGGTGAAAAGTAGGAACTGGCATTGTTAACTGTAGCTTCCTCAAGCTGGTCTTTTATGCCGATGGATTCTGGTCTTCTCTTCAATTTTTCCGATATTCCAGGATGCTTCTGAAACAATCACCTCAAAAATGGCTCTTTCCACTCAGTGGAGGGCTCATTTTACTGGGACTGATCCTCGGGCTTAGTTTTGGATGGGATAAGGCCGGGATTCCCTGTATCCTTGGATCTTTGGGGCTAGCCCTTGGCCTGCAGTTTACCCCAAATATGCAGCGCTTTTCCTTTACCTTGGTGATATTCTCTGCCGTGCTGGCTTCGCTCTTTTACCCTGCTCCTTTTTTGCGCTGGGGGAGTTTTGAGCTCAAGTCATTGATCATCCCTATTTTGATGCTCATCATGTTTGGCATGGGGATCAGCATGAGTCTCAAGGACTTTTGGGGGGTGATTCGCATGCCCAAAGCGGTATTGGTTGGCTTGATCTGTCAGTTTACTTTGATGCCGATAATCGGTTGGAGTCTCGCCACTTTGTCCGGCCTATCTGCCCCCATTGCCGCAGGGATTATTTTGGTCGGTTGTTCGCCAAGTGGCCTTGCTTCCAATGTAATGGCCTATATCGCCAAAGCCAATTTGGCTCTCTCCTTGACCTTGACCATGGTAGCTACCTTGTTGGCACCAATCATGACCCCTTTTCTGATGAAGTTGCTCGCCGATCAATTGGTGCCCATCGACTTTTTGGCCATGCTGTGGAGCATTTCCAAAATTGTGATTATCCCAGTCATCCTAGGCTTGATCTTTAATCACTTTGCCCACGGTAAATTTCCTTGGTTAGACAAGGCCATGCCCTTGCTTTCTATGGGGGGAATTGCTTTGGTGATTACCATCATCACTGCCGCAGGCCGCGATTCTCTGCTAGAAATAGGCTTGTTGCTGGTATTGGTCGTGTTGGTACACAATTCGCTGGGGTATTTGTTGGGGTACTGGAGCAGTCGTTTGCTAGGCATGGATCGAGCTTCTGCACGAACCATTGCCTTTGAAGTCGGGATGCAGAATTCGGGCTTGGCTTCTGGAATTGCCCTAGAGATGGGAAGGGTGGCAAGCATGGGCCTCGCACCGGCAGTATTTGGCCCTTTGATGAACGTGACCGGATCTTCCTTAGCCGCTTTTTGGCGAGATCGGGGATCGGAAACCATTCCGGATGATTCTAGTTCCAATGAAGATTAAGTATTAGGTTTTTCATATAATTATAAAAAAGCAGCATGTCCCTAATCGTCAATCACTCAATTTTCTGATGCGAAGCACCCGACTACTTTGCTTGCTAATTCTCTGCCTTTTTCCTTTGCTCTCAATAGGCCAGGATGGTCCTTCTACTTCTCAACTAATCCAGCAGGCCCGCCAAGCGATGCCTAAGGACCCTAATGGTGCCCTGGATCATTTGGACCAAGCTTTTCGACAACTGAAAAAAAGCCCTAGCCCGCAACTAGTGCTCTCAGCTACCTACCTGAAAGGTAAGGCTCAATTTAAGCTAAAGCGCTTTCGAAGGTCCATTAATACCTTGGAAGATGCCCTTCCTATGGCTCGGTCTCAGGGCGACACCCTGATCCTGCTAGATCTTTATCAGCTCCTTTCCCAAGCTCATTTTCAAAGAAAGAATCAAGAAGAATCGCTGCATTATAATGATGAATACACCGATCTGAGCCAAAAGCTGCTGCTAAGGCGCAAACAAGAGCGCTTAGACGCCCTCAAAGGAGCTTTGAAGGAGGAGAGAGAGCTAAGTTCCAATATCCAGTTAGAAGCCATTCAAAATCAATTAGCCGCCGATTCTGCTTTTGGGATTTTAGAAGTGAAGGAGGATGAATTGCTGCGCCAAAACCTAGCCTTAGCCGAATTGCAGATGAAAATTTCCGAAGCAGAGCGGAGTAAAATGTATGCAGAAAATCAACGTATTGAGGCGGAAAACCTTCGCATTGAAGCCGAGAGGCAAAGACTGGAGGCAGAATATCGATTAGAACATGCCCAATTGATTCGGCAATACTGGATTGGGGGAACCATCATTGTTTCCCTGCTCCTCATCGGTTTTTTTATTTATCGGCAGCAGCGCATCAACCGAGCCCGTGAAGTAGCCTTGGAAAGGGAAAGGGCAGAGCGTTTGGAGCAGATTGATGGCTTAAAGGATCAGTTTTTGGCGAATACTTCGCATGAACTGAGGACCCCCCTCAATGGCATCATTGGGTTGTCAGAAGGGCTCTTAGATCAGCTGGCTGAAGATCCCAATGACGTTGGCATTAATCGGGCAGATTTGCAAACGAGTCTAGGCATGGTGGTGGCTTCAGGAAAACGCCTAGCCTCTTTGGTGAATGATTTGTTGGACTTCTCACGGATTCGCCATGCAGATCTTCAGCTTCGTCAGCGTCCTACTGATTTAAGAACCTTGACGGAGGTAGTGTTAAATGTTTCTTATCCCCTCACACAAGGGAAAGATTTGGTCCTGATCAATGAAGTTCCTGAGGATTTGCCGGCAATTTTTGCCGATGAGGACCGCTTGACCCAGATCTTACACAACTTAATTGGGAACAGCATCAAGTTTACTGAGTCGGGCTCCATCACCGTTTCTGCCAAGGTGAAAGGGGAAATGATGGAAGTGAAAGTAACTGACACCGGCATTGGAATTCCCCCTGACAAGCTGGACTCTATTTTTGAAGCTTTTACCCAGGCCGATGGCTCTATCGGACGGCAATATTCTGGGACGGGCTTGGGCTTGAGCATCACCAAATATTTGGTTGAGCAACATGGAGGTGAAATTTGGGCTCACTCCCAAATAGATCAAGGCTCGAACTTCTTTCTTACCCTGCCTATTTCTGACCAAAAAGCTGCTCCCCTAGGCGAATTGCAGACCTTAAGTCGATTGACCCCCTTGATGCCCGTAAAAGCATTGAGTATTGGTTCTTATTCACTGCCCTCTAAAGAACTCGCCCTAGCCACTGGCAAGGAAGTGGTCAGAATCTTAATCGTAGATGATGAACCCATTAACCATCAGGTTCTGAGACAGCATCTTCGCCACCCCAATTTTGAGGTTCACTCTGCCATGAACGGGATGGGAGCCTTGGCCATGGTGGAAGAGTCGGGAATGAAGTTTGACTTGATCCTGTTGGACGTGATGATGCCCAGTATGTCTGGCTATGAGGTAGCCCAAAAGCTTAGAAAAAAATACCTGGCTTCAGAGCTGCCGATCATCATGGTGACGGCTAAAAATCAGGTTTCTGACTTGGTGCAGGGACTGCATACTGGGGCCAACGACTATTTGGCTAAACCCTTTACGAAGGATGAGTTTTTGGCACGTCTACAGACCCACTTGAATTTACGTCAAATCAACGATGTTACCAGCCGGTTTGTCCCCACTGAGTTTATCCGGGCCATCGGGCGAGAGACCATCACAGAAGTACAACTGGGTGATAACAAGGCCCAAGATATCACTGTTTTGTTTACCGATATTCGGGGCTATACGGGACTTTCAGAGGCGATGTCGCCCGAGGAAAATTTCCGTTTTGTGCAAGCTTATGCGGGACGCATGGGCCCCATCATCCATCGTAACCATGGGTTTGTCAATCAATATCTTGGCGATGGAATCATGGCCCTATTCCAACGGAAAGGGGAGGATGCACTCCAGGCAGCGATAGACATGCAGAGAAGGGTGTGGGAATACAACCAACAGCGGATTTCCAAAGGCCGTGACCCCATCAAAGTGGGCATGGGGCTGCATACGGGGCCTTTGATCATGGGAATCATTGGCGATAGTTTGCGGTCTGACCCCGCCGTGATAGCAGATACGGTGAACACTGCTTCTCGCTTGGAAGGATTGACGAAATACTATGGTTCGGCCATCTTGGTAAGCGAAGATAGCCTAGATACCATGGGCTCCGATTACCGATCTGGATGTCGCTATTTGGGACTGGTCCAGGTCAAGGGGCGGCAACAGCCCATGGGTCTGTATGAATGTTTCTTGGGGGACGAGCCTGATGTAATCAAGCGCAAGCAAGCCATTGCTTCCAATTTTGATGCTGCTGTACAAGCTTATCTAATGGGGGACATGAAGCTGGCCGTTGCAAAATTTGCTCCCCTTTCCGAAGGAGGAGATCAGACCGCACAATACTTCCTGACTAAAGCCCTACACTACCGCGATAAAGGGGTGCCCAAGGATTGGATAGGAGTAGATGTGATGATGAGGAAGTAGGTAGACGGAGGCAAGGTGGGGGGGAAAGGGAGTTAAGGAAGTGAGGGTAGTTAAGGCATAAAGTTTTTTAGCCAATAACAAAAAATCGGGAGGCAATTCGAAACGCGAATTGTCTCCCGAAATGTATATGTAGAATGATTACTCTTTAAATATTTTGGTTGAGAGTACCTGAGTTCCATGCTGAACTTTGAGGAAATAAACCCCAGGTTGCAAATCACTGATATCGAATTGGGTATGAGTGCGCTCTAGTTTTCTGATCAAGCGTCCGCTTTGATCCATCAGAGAGATTTTGCTGGCTTCCACAGGAAGCCCCATGACTTCAATCTGCCCTTTAGTGGGGTTGGGAAAGGCGCGGAGGTAGTTTTCTAAGCCAAAGTTGATGCTTACTACGTTGGTGAAGGTATAGCTTCCGTCAAAATCTACTTGCTTGAGTCTGTACTGGTTCAAACCAGGAAGTGGTGAGGCATCTACTGCCCGGTATCGATGGATATCGGAAGTGGTGCCTTGTCCAGGCACAAACTCAATGCTCTGCCAAGCATTACCATCTAGGCTGCGCTCGACCTCAAAACCGTGGTTGTTCAGTTCGGTCGCCGTGGCCCAGTTCAAGAAAACTTGGTCACCACTCATCTCAGCGTTGAACTCCAATAACTCAACTGGGAATGAACTAGTTGGCGAACCAAAATAGGCGCCTGCTCCTGAACCATCAGAGTAGGCTGGAATGATGCTTTCATCGCCTAAGGTGACCATATGCACTTCAGATACATTTGCCTCGTGGAATACCTCAGGAGTTTCTACATCCAGTATGGTCCCGCCTACGTTGGCATAGACTATGGTACCTTTGCCACTGTTGTCTACATCTTCGTAGGCAATGCCCACCCGAGTGCTGCTGACAGGAACTACGCTGATGCTGCTTACCTGGGTAGCCTCGAATACATATTCGTCGCCATACGTAATGGTGTAATCCTTGATTTGGCCTACTCGGGCTGATCCACGGTAACTGAAACCCCCATCGGCATATCCTACCACGAAGGAACCATTTTCCATTAAGCCTAGGTCAATATTGGTGGTGTGAGCGTTGTTGAAAGTATAGAAATAGGCTCCCATGGTCGCAGTAGTGCCGCTTACAGTACCTACTGCGGCTACTCCCAACCAATACCCACTAAACTTATCTTTATTAGCCATCAGAAAGGTGGTGTCGTTGACCCGAATGGCCTTGATGTAGTAAGCATAGTAATTGCCGTATATTTGAGGGGAGCCTAGACTCAGGCTGCTTCCTGATACGTCTCCAACTACCACAGTTGCCGGGAAAATATAGAATCCATTGTACCAAGCTCCACAGCCAAAATTGATGACAATCTTGGATTCACTCAATGCCGTTACGTCTACATATTCTACTGCATCAGAGTAGAATTCTGCCTCAGTACCAAAGCTTAGGCTGTTTCCGCTAACGGTACCGATCACTACTTTGCCAGATGGGCTAGAGCCGTTGTGCTGGCGATAAGCAATGGCAAATTTATCGCTTGATAGCTTGTCAATAGAAATATACTTGGTTTTGTCGCTGTTAAACGTGTATTCAGTGCCAAATACAACTTGGTCACTTTGCACATTGCCCAAAACTATTTTTCCTTTTCCATTATCACTTACATCTCGGTATGCTACCAAAATTTGACTGCTACTTAAGGCAGTCATGGATAAGTGAGAAGGAGTAGTGTTGGTTTTGAAAGTGGCTAAGGTGCCAAAGTCAGTCAGGTTTTGCGATGCTTCAGCGGAAAAATGAGCTTCTAGTTCGTAAGCATCTAACTTTTGCTCACTCCTAGCTACATAATCCTGAATAGCAATCAGGGGATGGTTAGCCCATGTGAGGGTCGGGGTCACTAAAAAGAAAATGAACGATAGTAAAGGTAATCTCATCTTGGTTGAATTTGGGGAGAATTGATGAATTCAAAACTACCATGGATCTGTCAGACCAAGTGCGAATAGCTGTTTAATTGGTTGTTTTGTTGGATTAAGCGGGTAATATTTTTGATTGTATTACGCGGTGGAATAAACGGTTTGTAGTTTTTTATTGCCTCTAGGAGAATTGCTTAGTTTTGGGGCGTTTCTATGGGGGATGTGGAGGGGACTTTTTAAGGAAAGGAGACCTCGAGCTGACATAGCAAAGTTTAGTCATAGTTGACTAACACCCTTTAGTAGAAAACCACATCTAGATTAGCATAATTTATATATCTTGCTAATTGTACCGCTTTCCATTTTGGCTTTAATTTTTACCTAACAAAACCTATGCGTCAGCTTTACCTACTCTTGATTTTATTGGGATTGGGTTGGTTGGGACTTCAAGCACAGGCCCCGGGCTCCGTATACCTACGGACAGGGGAACAGCGCTTTCCTGCCAATCTTTCCGCGTTCATGGCCCAAGAGCCTTCTCCTTCTGAATGGGTCGAAGGTCGGTATTACCGCTTCATTCAGTTTCAAAATACCCCCACTGAGGAGGTCCATCAGCGTCTAGCTCAACTAGATGTGAAGCTGCTTGAATACATTCCTAAGGCAACCTATCTGGCTTCTATGCCTGTGGGGTTAGACAGACAGGCATTCGCTGACCTTCCTATTCATAGCGTACAAAAGCTGCTGGGAGTTCAAAAAATCGCTCCCCTTCTCACAGAGGGAGCCTTGCCGGATTGGGCTTTGGAAAGGCAAGACATTCACCTAGTGGTGATGTTTCCTCAGGACCTTGTGCCTGAGGTTGGGGCTAAGTTGCTGGCAGAATGGGGTGCTTCCATGGATAAGGCTCCCACCTATGACGGGACCGTGGAGGTCATGATCAACGTCAACCAAATTTTCGCCTTGGCGGATTTGCCATTTGTCACTTGGGTAGAGGCGATTTCACCTCCTGCTGAACCCGAAGACCGTGGTGGCCGAGCCCTCTCAAGAGCCAATGTGATCAGCTCCAACTCCGGATCTGGGGTTCCTTATGATGGGACGGGGATCCGGGTGATGGTGCGCGACGATGGTTCCGTTGGTCCTCACATTGACTTTGAAGGTAGAATCAAACTAAATGTAGCCGGAGGAGGAGCAGGTACCCACGGGGACGGGGTAGCTTCTATGATGGCAGCCACCGGAAACCTGGACCCCAAAGCCAGTGGCACTGCTCCAGGGGCGGAAATTTACGTATTAAATTACCTTTCTACCTTTACCGATAATACCGTTGCTCTGCACCAGACAGATTCGGTCATGATTACCAATTCCTCTTATAGTGATGGCTGTAATCAAGGGTACACTGCTACTACCCGTCGGGTAGACCTGCAAATGATCCAAAACCCCAGTCTGTTACATGTCTTCTCTGCTGGAAATAGCAACAACAATAATTGTGGATATGGAGCAGGTAATCAATGGGGAAATATCACGGGAGGCCACAAACAAGGTAAGAATGTAGTGGCTGTGGCCAACCTGTTTCCCGATGGGAGTTTGGTAGCCAGCTCCAGTCGTGGTCCCGCCCACGATGGACGGATCAAGCCTGATTTGGCCGCCAATGGCAATGGGCAAATTTTCTCTGCCCCCAATCAAACCTACGGTAATTTTAGTGGCACTTCCGCTGCTGCTCCTACCGCAGCAGGTTCTTTTGCTCAATTATACCAGGCCTACCGGGATCTCAATAATGGCGAATACCCTGAGTCAGCTCTCATCAAAGCCATGATGATGAACTCTGCGGAGGATTATGGAGTGCCTGGGCCAGATTTTCAATTTGGCTGGGGTCGAGTGAATGCGTTCCGGGCTTTGGGCATTTTGGAGAGCAATCAATACCTCAAGGACACGGTTTCTTTAGGGAACACCAATGTGCACAACCTGACCATTCCTGCCGGGGTTACTGAAGTGAGGGTCATGGTGTATTGGGACGATTCACCAGCTTTTGCCGGGGCTGCAAGGGCCTTGGTCAATGACCTAGATCTTACCGTTGCTGAACCAGGAGGTAGCACGTTTTTGCCATTGGTTCTCAATCATTTACCCAACGCTCAGACCCTAGACGACCCTGCTGTGCCTGGAGTAGATTCCTTGAATAACGTAGAGCAAGTTCGAATTCAGAATCCTACCGCTGGAATTTACCAGATTGGCGTTACGGGTAATGATTTGCCATTTGGAGATCATCCCTATTTCATTGTTTATGAATTTTACCGCGATGACATCACCGTTACCTATCCCTACGGTGGAGAGGGTCTAGTGCCGGGCGATGAAGAAATTATTCACTGGGATGCCTATGGCATTTCTGCTCCTTTTACGTTGGAGTATACGACCAACGATGGACAGAGCTGGAACCCCATCATTACCATGCCGGGCGACAGCCGTCTTTATACCTGGACGGTACCTGATTCAATCACAGGTGAGGCAAGGGTTAGGGTGAGTCGTGGAGCTGTTTCTGGCCAAAGCCCCTCTACCTTTAGCATCATAGGAACTCCTTCCAATGTTCAAGTAATATCTTTTTGTACCCAACAGGCTCAGCTTTCCTGGAGCGCGGTCCCTGGCGCTGTGGCCTATGAGGTGTACTATCTTGGCGAACGCTACATGGATTCTGTTACAACGGTGAGCCAACCTTTTGCCTGTGTGCCGATAGATGCCAACCGAACAGATCACTGGTTTGCGGTGAGCGCTATTCCTGCCCAAGGGAATCCTGGACTGCGCAGCATGGCTATAGACTACTCGGGAGCTACCTTTAACTGCAATAGCCAGGACCTGGCGGTCACCAGCTTACTCGCGCCGGACTTTCCTAGTTCTGCCTTCTGCTTTGATGACTCTCTATTCATCACCCTTGGCCTAGCCAATGTTGGAGACTCTACCTTTAGTTCATTTTCTTACGGCTTTCAAGTTGACCAAATGCCGCCGGTAAGCCAGACCTATGGCGCTCCCATTGCTGGATGTGAATACCTGGTATTGAATCTAGCTGATGCCACCCCGGCGTTATCTGCGGGATATCATGAATTTAAGCTGTGGGTAAACACGCCTGGTGATCAGAATGCTGCCAATGACACGCTGAGGCAAATTATTCGAATCTCAGGGGTGCCTTTCGGCGAAACCTTCGAGCAATTTGATATCTGTAGCCAAGAGTCAAACTGCGAAGAGGAAATTTGTGACCTGACTAATGGCTGGGTGAACATTACCAACGGCGTGGGAGATGATGTGGATTGGCGAATCAGCTTTGGAGAAACTCCCTCGCCTAATACTGGACCAAGCACCGACCACCGACCTGGAAATGCTCAAGGAAAGTATCTTTATGTAGAGGCCTCAGGGTGCTTTCAGCAAGAAGCTAGGGTGCTGAGTCCTTGTATTGACTTGTCTGGGCTGCAAGCTCCCACCCTTACGTTTTGGTACCATATGTTTGGGGTGAATATGGGCTCTCTTCACTTAGATGTGTTTGATGGAACTACTTGGGTGTTGGATTTCATGCCTCCGATTATTGGCAACCAAGGAGCCATCTGGAACCAGGCTTCTGTGGATCTGACATCCTTGGTCGGTAACAACATCCAATTCCGTTTGAGGGCCAATACTGGACCAAGTTTTCAGTCTGACATCGCGGTAGATAACTTTGAGATTCTTGATGTCAACTCTCCGCCTCTGCCTGACTTTTTTGCGGCAGTACAGGAAGTATGCCCTAGTCAACCCGTTTCTTTCCAAGATTTGACGGTCCCTCAGGTAAATACCTACATCTGGGCCTTCAATCCTGCAACCGTTACTTACCTAGATGGTACCAATGCTACCTCTGCTAACCCCGTGGTGCGTTTTAATGTGCCAGGTAGCTATGAGGCTCGACTCACGGTAGCCAACTCTAATGGAGTGGTTACGGAGACCAAGACCTCCTATATCCAAGTAGACCCAGGAGACCCTTTGCCCATGACCGAGAATTTCGAAGCAGAGGACTTGTGTAGTACTGATGGTGACTGTGGAGCTATAGTTTGTGATTTGCTCTCTACCTATTGGTCCAACGTAGCCAATGGAATAGACGATGACATCGATTGGAGAGTCAACAGTGGTGAGACTCCTTCGGTAGATACGGGTCCTACCTTCGATTATACGACTGGAACCGACACAGGCAAATATGTATACCTGGAAGCCACCCAATGTTTCGGCTCCGAAGGAATCTTGATTAGTCCTTGTATTGACTTGACTGACCAAAATCGCACTTACTTGTGGTTCAAATATCACATGTTCGGTACTGATATGGGTGAGCTCCATGTAGATGTACTGCATGAGGGAGTCTGGGATCTTGATGTAACGGCTCCTATCATTGGAAACCAAGGTGCAGCATGGCAAGGAAGAAGGGTAAATCTTTTGGCCTATGGAGGGAGTAGCATCCAAATCCGGTTCCGGGCTAGAACAGGAGCCGATTTTCGTTCAGATATTGCTTTGGATGACATCAGCATTAGGAATGTCGATCCTCCCGTAGCTGAGTTCGCACTCGCCGATGAGGTGATTTGCCAGGGAACCACTATTCTGCTTTCTGATGCCAGTCAAGGAGAGGAAATCACCAACAGAAGTTGGTCATTTGGCTTTGGCGCCAGCATTCCTAACGGAAACGGGCCAGGGCCTTTCCCCATTCGCTATGACAGCGTTGGGCAAGCAGAGGTTAGCTTGATCGTTTCGAATTTCGTTGGATCAGACACCATCACCAGAATTCTCACCGTCATTGACAGTGCTGAGGCAGATTTTTCTGCTTTTTCTGCAGATACCAGTACCTATGAGTTTGCCGCCTTAGACACCGCACCTTATCATAGTTATCTGTGGGATTTTGGCGACGGCAATACCAGTATTTTACCCGATCCTGTTCATACTTATAATGTGGATGGTAATTATGAGGTGACCTTATTTGTGACCAATGCTTGTGGTACCGACTCCAGCCTTCAAGAAGTGCTGGTGACTACCGCTTCTATTGATGATGCCTTAGGAGGCTTAACGGTTCGTTTGGCGCCTAATCCCAATGAAGGTCGATTCAAGGTTTGGCTGGAAGGAAATGTTCAGGGCCCCGTTCAGCTAAACTTAATGGATAGCCGTGGACGTTCCATCAGCTCCCAACGGGTTGATTTCTGGGGAAGCAACACCGTTACGGAATTTGATGCAGAGGGCCTCAGCGAAGGGGTATATGTACTCCAGGTTAACCTTGGGGCGAGAAGCATGTACCGAAGGGTATTTATCCAGCCCTAGTGAGTCTTCCAAACTTAATTCATAGTAATTGCCCCCATGTTGGATGTTCAACATGGGGGCTTTGCTATAAAAGGCCTCCTAGGTGACTATGCTCCTATCTGAGTAGAGGGTGAATTAAGTAGGTGGGCCGAAGAAACAGCGTAATGCGATTGGTTTAAATTGTTGATCATCAGTATTAAGCCGTCTCGCATCTCGCTTCTAACTTCTCGCTTCCGACTTAAATGTCGGCAGGAAGAGTAACTTCAAAACTGATGGGAACTTCGTCCTTTGGGCCGCCACCTGTAAACCCAAAGTCTTGGCGAATGATGAGGCCCTCGCCTTTGACTTCGTAAGGTGCTTCCTCGCTGATGCTAAAAGTAAGGGTCACAGGTTTGGTCTTCTTTTTTAAAGTCAACATAGCCTCTGTCTGGTAGCGACCATCTTCTAAGGGCGTAGCTCCATCAATGACTACTGTGGCAGTAGGAAACTTTTTAACGTAGAAGTAATCCTTCTTTTTCCGGATGTTATTCTGAAGGTCTTTCCAGTCACAGGTCAAAGAGGAGGTGTTGATTTCGATGGCCAAATGGATGTTTTCTACTTCTCCTTCTGCCATGCTGGCCTCGGTAAATTCCCACTTTTCAAAAGTGAAAACCTGTGGAGAACCTGCCTCTCCTATAGCTTGGATCAAACCAGGCGAAGCCCCCCTTTCCCCGATGCCTATTAGGCTAAAAGAGCATAGAAAAAGAATGGATAGGGAAGCGATAATGAATTTTTTCATAATGTCAGAATTGATAAAATGAATGGTGATGGATGATGTTGTATTGGGTGTAAATGGTAGGAATGACGCAAAATCTATTTTCAATTTCTCAGAGGCTGTATGGGTTTTGGCCGTAAAGGAGAAATTCAAACAGCCACTAAGCTGGACTTTAGCCATGTTGAAACGGATTTAAACCTCGGGCGGCATTCGGTGGAAAGGAGCGGCCGAGTGCGCAGGCCTGGGATGCCGTCCCGACAAGTCGGGATGCTTACTTTTTTTCAAAAAAAGTAAGGCCCGCGGCTCGAAGATTCCGGTTTATCGGAAAGGCGACACTGCTAATGGTTAAGGGCAACTTTTTGTCCAAAGTCCAGCTCAGGCACCTTGCATCAAGAAGCTCAGGTGGAACTCCATGATTTCTCTAGCTGGTGAGGGTCCGTCTGGGCCTTTGATTTTGAAATCCTTTACTACATTGAGCTCAAAAGTTGTGTTGACTAGAAGTCGGGCTTGGCCATGAGAGTCTATGATGGG
The DNA here is from genome assembly GCA_964521065.1 of uncultured Bacteroidia bacterium. Classification (GTDB taxonomy): domain Bacteria; phylum Bacteroidota; class Bacteroidia; order J057; family J057; genus CAYVAP01. Next base: position 23,249 of record CAZFPQ010000051.1, read on the forward strand.
ACTGATTTTCGCGATTACTTCAACCGGCCTCTTTTTTCCCATTAACTCAAAGGTTCCAGCGACTTTTTGGTTAAGGGTCTGCCCAAAGTCCAAGGATTGTGTAGACAGGGGGGTCTCAAATTGAAAGCTAGAGATGGGATGTTTTTTGACCTTGACGTAATCCTTCAAAACCACCTCATCAAAACTTGCCATGCCCATGGTCAGGCTAGACATGTCTGCCATAAAATTTCCCCGTAACATACCCGTTGCTTCATCCCAGTCCACCGTCCCTTGGATTTGTTTGATTTCACCTAAGTAACGATCTAGGGGGGCTCGGAAGCGAAATTGTACCATGGGGATCTCTTGCCCTAAGGCTTCAGGTTGTTGCCAGTTCACAGGTATTGGGGGAACTTCCTGTAGAAAATCATTGAGGCTTCCCTCCCTTTCTGGCAGTGAAAGTCCGAGCTCATCCCAAGTTTGGACAGGTACACCTGATGGAATGGCTGTAAAGGCGTCGCCTAGTTCCGAGCCCTGAATGATTCGTTGGACCTCGCGTTCAAATGTTGATGCTGCTTGTTGTAGGACTTCTGTGGGGTCTTCAAGCCTTCCTTCAAGGGCTTGGTCGAAGTTATCGTAAACCGATTCCTTACAACTGAACTGTGAGAAAATCTGCATGGAGAGGTACAGTTTCCCCTCTTTTGTGGCAAAGGGATGGAGGTCTAGGTAGAACTGCCGGTCGCTACGCTGTAGAGCAATGTGTTCCTTCCATTGGAATTTTTGTAAGCCTTGCCCCAATTGCATTTTGACCTGCCGCTCAAAATCATCCGCTGAGTAATTTCTGGGTACTTTTCCCGACATAGCGGTGATTTTCAAGGGCGCCACAATTTTAGCACGACCTTGCTCCCAAACCAGCACCTGTGATCGCTCAAACTCACCATTAGTTTGGGACATCAGGCGACTGTTGCGTATGAAATTTTCAATGGTGGAAAACTCAGCATAACGACTAGAGTAGAGAGACCTCCCTTGGTCATTTTGGAAGACCAGGGCAGGAGTCACCGTGATATTAGCTGGTACCCCTTGGGCTACGGACTTCTCCTCTAAGCGTATGCCTTTCGACTGGGCGTAATCGCGAATCCGCGGAAGACAGGTTTCCAGAAAATGTTCATCTGCTTCTTGAGTGAAAACGATGAGGGTTTCTCCACTGGTGTGGGGAGTAGGTCCTGGCGGGAGTATGGCAAGAAGCATGAAGGCCAGAGCGATAATGAATTTCATAGCGTCAAAAGATGGATGAGGTGATAAGCACCCTTACCTCACAAAGTTTAAGAGGAAGCTTAAGTTGGTGATATGCAGGAATTCTTATGGGAAGAAAAGCTGGGGAGGGAGGGAGTGAAAAAGTTAAAAAGTGAAAGAGTTAAGGAGGGTGAAGCAATGGCTGCTACATTTAGCCCATAGCCCATAGCCCATAGCCCATAGCCCATAGCCCATAGCCCATAGCCCATAGCCTGGACTTATGGACGGCGTGCGTATTCTACTGAGCGGGGGTTGAGGTCCCAGTTTACAAACTGCCAGGCAAGCTGACGATTGGAGCAGCCAACGACAATCCATCCCTCCTCAAAATTTGCCGAGAACTGAGCGTAAAAACCTTCCGGTGCTCCGCCCCAGTAGTTGTTGCCATCACCTTCCAGCAATATCAATCCTTCATTGCCTCGCTGGGCCTTGATGCCAGCCAAGGCCAATTCCTGGCTGAGCAGTGAATTGTCTAGGCCCTTGGCTGCCTGATACACGTATAAGACAAAGCGAGCAAAATCTTCAGGAGTAGACCAGAGCCCTGAGTGAGCCAACTCTGGGTATATCCAACGTTTGCCATCGATGGATTCTCCATTTTCTTTATGGCCAACGGCAGCATTTTGTTTTTGGGACTTGCTTAACTCTGCCGCAATCAAAGAATTCTTCATGCCTATGGGATCAAATACGTGTTCCTTCATTAAACTGGCAAAGTCCATTTGATATACCTCTTCTAATAAGCGCTGGAGGATCATTTCATTGGCCATGGAGGAGCCTTTTGGGGTGTTTTTGCGCAAGTTTAGGGCAGGAATATTGGAAGGGGCCTCCCCAGCCATGATCTGCTCCCAAGTAGGGACCGGCTGACCTGGGCGATAGCCCTTGGGCTTGTATACATCATTGAAACCCCGACTCTCGATCAGTAGATCGCGTACTGTGATGGGGTTTCTTCGGGTAAAGCTTTTTTCTTCAATTTTCCATTTTCCGAGATATTGATTAGCGGATGCGTCTAGATCTATTTTCCCTTGACTGGCCAAGCTTACCACTGCAAATTTTACCACTGCACCGGTCATGCTGCCCATTTGGAAAAGGGTATTTGGAGTCACAGGTTCCTGGGCCTGAGCATCTATCAGCCCCATTTGAATGGTGGTATCAAGCTGGAATTTTCGAAAGATGGCCACGGAAGCTCCTGGCACCTTGTGTTGTTCCATGCGCTCCCTAAGAGAGTAGTATCGATCTTCGTTTTCTCCTTTAGATTGGAAGAAGGGGGCAGTTTCTTGCCCCAATAGCAGATAAAAGGGACTTATCAAGATGAATAAGAGAAAGTTTTTCATTGGTAATGGGTATTGACTTCGAAAATGAATTGGTCCGTTTGATGAACCCAAATAGGCCCTCATTGCCTCTTTAATCGTCTCAAAACCCTTTTTGACACGTCTCAAATTGATTTGAGACCCTGATGAGGGCCAGGTTGCCCCCTCATTTTCCTCCTAGTAAAAAAAGCAGGCTCCCGCTCAGGGAACCTGCTTACGACTATCCAATGTTTCCGTTATTCAGTTTTGAGAATCTCTTTATGGACTTACTTTGAAAGTTGAGGATCTCAGCCTGGCTGGACTTACAAGGTGCAGGTGGTACAGGCCTCTGGGGTATTGAGAGATGTCTACCTGGGTTAATTCTCCTGTTGCCTTTTGACGAGCCATGAATCTTCCTTCGACGTTATAGATCATGAGGGTTTCTGTTGGATGGGTACGAACGTTAATCTGGGTACTGCTTGGGTTTGGAAATAATTGAACAGGAAATGTGTCCTCCTCCTCAATTTGAGCCACAGAAGCATCTTCTACCCCTACTCTTAGTACGACGGCACCTACACCACCTTCTCCACCATCAGGAAAAGACACTTGCACGGTATTGTTGGCTTGAATTAAGGCCGCATCTACCATGATGATTTTGGTGGTGGCATAGTCATCCCCCGTAATCCGGTCTGCGCAGTCTTCAACGGGGGTACTAAGTAGGGTGCCATTCAAGCGAATTTCTACCTCTTTGGAGAGGCTTCCGGCACGACTTAGGCCCACTCTCAAGACGGCGTACTCTGGAGCAGGATCCGGCACCGCAATAGAGAATGTACGAGAGCCGGTAAATTGGACGGCAGTTTCGCTGCTATGGTAGATCTTCTCATCCAAAATCCTTTGCTCCGCAATGCTGTCTCCATAGTTGATAAACAGGGCAATGGATTCTTGCCCGCCAATCGCAATGACTTGATTCAGGTCGCTAAGGGGGGCTTCAGAAAAGAAAGGGCGGAAGTCTGAATTACGCCCTGTGCGGCGGATCTGAATGTCTTGAGGAACCTGTGAAAAATTTTGAAGGTTAAGGTCTATTGACCCATCTACATCACTTTGGTTGTGAAAAATCAAGATCAAGGTACTGTCATTTCGGAAAGCAAAATGCTGGATATCTGTATCTGGGCAATGAGACAATATTCTTCGTCCTTCTACTCCCGCAAAAAACTTATAGAAATTGATCAGTTTAGCCTCCTGATAGTTAGGGCTGTTTCGGTCAAAGTTTTCCTTCACCAGGAGACTGGAATAGTAGGTTGGGTCCCAACGAGAGGTTTCGAGTAGGATAAATGGAACCGCTTTTCTTACTATGTGAGGGTGGTTCAGAAAGGTAAATGTGTTGGCGATTGCACTGTTGACCATGAGGAAATTATCAATGGAACGCTTTTCCATTTCGTGCAAAAAACCCGAGCCTGGAAAAAATAGATCAGCCAGGGTGTCCAAAGCTTGCTCTCGGTTATTGCCGTTGGTGATATATCCACCGTGCTCAGTACCTACAAAGGCAAAGTTTCTACCTGTCTGGTTGACGTGGAAAGCATTCAAGGCATCAAAAACCCCCTCTTCCGGTAATCCAGATGAAATGGCTCCTACAAAGTCAAAAGCGTCGGAATCCCATCTCATGTAGTCGTAAATGTGGAAGGAGTAAAAGTCCAACTCAAAGTTGGTTCCAGTCATGAAGTTGGTAAGGTGACTTAGGTTGCCATATCCTCGCTTATAAAAATTTCCAACGGAATAGCAGGGGCCTCCTATTTCTACGGGAACGCCCATAGCTTTGACTTTCCTGGCGGCTTTCACGTGGTGTTCGATGAAGCGAGAGTCGCCCCAGTATCGCCAATGTGGCTCATTGACCAACTCAAAAGTAGAGGGGCGCTGAAAGTCGGTAAAGTTGTGCTGAAGGTAATAGGCGACCATCTCTGCTGCCGCATCGTTGTTGGTGGGAAATAGATCGTCGCCTGCATCCGGGATACTGTATTTGGGCATGAAGTCCGGATAGGCATCACGGGCGTCATGAGAGGCGACGTCTGCATTAGCACCCCATACGTTCTTCATGTTGTCCATTCCCACATCGTTGGGGTTCTTTTGATTCATGAAGAAGGTGGTGTCCATCCAACCGGGGCGATTGGGATCTTCTCGGAATCCGTTGCCCCAGCGTGACTCAGAGGCCACCATTTGGAACTTACGTCCCACCGTCATCTCTAGGTCATTGATGTAATAGTTAAAACGAGTGGCATCAAGGTCGCGGTTGATCTCGTTGGGACTGGCCGCCAAGTTGAAATATCGGCTACGTTTGAGGTCTAACTCCCCCCCAATGGCACGACTGATAGTGGGCTGGATGTCCACCGTTACCGCCTGCTGAGCTAGGGTAAGAGAAAATGCACCGAGAATGGTTAGTAAAGTTAGTAGAGTTCGCATAGCTATAAGTGTTTTTGGTGCGAGTAATCAAAAGAGAAAATATCCCCATTGCTCACCAAAAAACTTACTCTGCCCCTCATTTTAGGCACTCAGTGGCCCAATTGGAACCATATGTACTAGACAAGGCTTCGACTAACAAGGTTAAAATCAGAGCCCTGTCCAACGCATAAGAAGCCACCAGGAGGGACTTCTTAACCCTCATTGTTGGAAGCCATGGTTTTCCTTTTTGAGATAGGACTCGGGTCGCAAAAACAGATTTAAAGGTCCAAAAGCTATATCTACTGTTAGCTATGAGGCTTACTTGGCCCTGGTATCGATTGGTAAATTTTCCTGAGAGGGAAGAATGGGAACTTTTGCAGACTGTTTCTTCACTGTAGGGCCGACCAAAATTATTCCTGGGCCTCTATGTGGGGTAGCTGCTACCATGGCTTCAATGTTTTCTACGGTTCCATATATAGCCACTTCCTCAGGTAGAGAGGCCGAAAAAATGACGCCGACCGGGAGTTCATGCTTTCCTTGCTCCCTAAAAAGGTGCATGATTTCCCCTAGTTTTCGGGTACCCATCAGGATGACCACAGTCGTACTACTTTGGGCTGCCAGGGCTAAGTCGGAAGACAGTTTTCGCTGGGAAGTGGTGCCCGTGATGACCCAAAAGCTCTCGTTGATTCCCCGTTGCGTAAGGGGTATGCCTTGTAATCCTGGAGCGGCATTGACACTGGAGAGACCCGGTACGATGCTTACGGGTATGCCAAACCGCTCTGCGTAGAGTTTTTCCTCCATGCCCCGTCCGAAAATAAAGGGGTCTCCTCCCTTTAGCCGAACTACATGGCCGTAGGCATGTGCATATGCCGCAATCAGATAGTTGATCTGTGATTGACTATGGCTATGTTGACCGGCTCGCTTTCCGACAAATACTCGCTTAGCTTCAGGGGCCGCGTAGGAGAGGAGGTCTGGGTGTACCAAGGCGTCATATAAGACCACATCAGCTTTTTGGAGCGCCTTAATGCCTTTGAGGGTGATCAGTTCAGGGTCGCCGGGCCCTGCTCCCACTAAAGTGAATTGGGGTTGCATAGGTCTTGGTTAAAGGACAATGGATAGATGAAAGTCAATGAGGGAGAAGAGACTCCGGCATGGAGCTCCTCTCTCAATAGCAGCAGTGGTTTAAATCATGGTCTCAAGGAAGGCTAGCTGATAAACAGGGGGGCATAAGCAAAGCGGCAACCAGGGTAGGGGAGGACGGAGTATGTTGGGGCGATCGCCCAACCTGATAGCCATAGCTCCATAGCCCATCCCCCGATTTCTTCTGTGCAAGTGCTCATAAGTGAGGCCAAAGCACCTGTACTCAGCTACTCTTTATAAACTCTTTGCTTGAGCATAAAAAGACTCTGCCTCAGCAAGGTAAGCAGTGGCAAAAGCTAATTTAGGTGCCTGGGTCCGCATCTGGTATACCAGCTTAGCAAAGCTTTCAGAAAGGGTGAATTCTCCGGACTCTACAAAGTGTTCATCAAATTGGCGGATGATGCCTGCTTGGGTATTGGTGGAGAGTCCTTTGCTGGTAAGCAAGGCTTTGGCGGTATTGACTAGTGCAGTGTAGCTGTGGTAGATGCTGTCTGCATACCTTCCCTCTTTAAGGGCGGCACCTGCCCATTCTAACTTTTCCTCTGATTCAAAAAGTAGGGTCTGTACTAAATCAATGACCACGCCGGCACATTCTCCCACTCCGATGGCGGGGACAAAATCATCGGCTTTGCCCCAGTCTATGAATTCCTCCGGCAAGAGATTGCTTTGGTCGGCAAGGTCCTTGAGTAGAGCATAGAAGTATTTCTTCCCCTTGCGTTGGTAGTATTGATGAAATAACTCAGCAGGTTCTTTACCCTCTTCATAATCGTCCAAAATTCTTCTAAGGCTATTAGGTCCCCTCCGACTGGGAATTTTGATTACTTTTTGAGCAAATACCGCTTCCCCATTGCCCAATACTCCACCACCTAGCAATATCTGCAGAGCCGGTGCCACAGCGTTGCCGACTTTCAAGGTGCTGCCATGGAATCCTATTCCGGCCATGCTGTGTTGCCCACAGGCATTCATGCACCCACTGATTTTTATCTTGAGGGATAGGTTGTGAACCAAATGTGGGTATTCCTCCCTCATTACCTGTTCTAGTACCTCACTGATACCTGTGCTACTGCTGATGCCTAAATTGCAGGTATCAGTACCTGGGCAGGCTGTGATATCTAAAGTCGAATCAAATCCTGCGTCAGCTAGGCCAATTTCAGAAAGCCTCTGGTATACCCAAGGCAGAGCTTCCAGCCTTAGAAACCTAAGCTGTATTCCCTGATTGATACTCAAGCGGAGATCGTCGGCCGCTACCTGTTCTACTAAGTCACTCAATTTCCTGGCCTGTGCAGTACTCAGGTCCCCCAGCTTTACCTTAATGCTAACACTGTAGTAGCCCTCTTGCTTTTGAGCTTCAACATTGGTGGTCTTCCATAAGTCAAAACCAGAACCGAGTCTTGCACTTATCTGCGGCCACTCTTTGTTGTTCTTAAGCTTAGGCTCTGCAAAAGCCAATAGGTCAATGGGGAAGTTGGGGTAGGGTAGGGCGAGGCGTTCCTGCTCAATTTCTTCTCTAAGCTTAGTGAGTCCCCAATCTTTAAGTAGGAACTTAAAGCGGGCTTTAAAGCGCTTGCTACGTTCCCCGTGTCTGTCAAAAAGTCGAATGACAGCCTCTGAGAAGGGAATCAACTGGTCGACCGGTAAAAACTCATGGATCAATTGAGCCGGGATAGGTTGTGCGCCTAGTCCACCGCCAATCATGACCCTAAAACCTCTTTGCTCTCCATCTAATTTAGGGATGAAGCCCAGGTCATGCATGAAGGCCAAGGCTGAATCTCGTTTGCTGCTGCTAAAGGATACTTTGAACTTCCTTCCCATTTCCTGGCAAACAGGATTGCGCAAAAAGTATCGAAAGAAAGCCTCCGCGTAAGGGCTTACGTCAAAAGGTTCTTCTGGGTCTATTCCTGCGTTGACTGAGGCCGTCACATTGCGGACAGTATTGCCGCAAGCTTCTCGTAGAGTCACCTCATCCTTCTCTAATTCAGCCCACAATTGGGGCGTACGATCAAGGCTTACATAATGAATTTGAATATCCTGGCGGGTAGTAATGTGGAGCTTGCCGGTGGAATACTCATCCGCTACGTCGCAGATTCGCCTAAGTTGTCGGACGCTAAGTTTCCCATAAGGAATCTTGATTCGGATCATCTGGACCCCCGGCTGCCGCTGGCCATATACTCCCCTAGCTAGCCTGAGACTCCGAAATCGCTCTTCATCAATGCGACCTTCTTGGAACAAACGGATTTTTCGTTCCAGTTCTATGATGTCCTGTTCTACCACAGGATTTTCTAATTCTGTTCTAAAGCTTTGCATTTGTTTATCTGCTTTGTGCCTAAGTATTTCAAAAATTTGATCTGCGATTCTTATCCTGCCTCCTACGTCACACATGCAGCCCACATTCCTTGTGCGAGTTTTCCCACCACCACCGACCAGCTCTCTCATCTTCTCCTGGCTGAATGGCTCGGGTACAAGGAGCGCATCCTACGCTGGCAAATCCTTTTCTATGAAGGCTGTTCACCGGGACTTTGTGGTGAGCTAAATACGTATCCACTGCCTGGGTGCTCCATCTTATCAAGGGGTTAACTTTGATTACTTGGTGCTTTTCATTCCATTCTGCTAACTCAAACTGTTGTCTATAGGTAGACTGACCTTGTCGTAAGCCAGTGATCCATAGGTCTGCTTCTTGCAGCGCCCTGCGTAAGGGACTTACTTTGCGAATGTTACAGCACTCTAAGCGATTGTCTAGGGAATCGTAGAAGCTCAGGGGGCCTTTGTTGCTCATTAAGTTTTCGACAGATTCTTGCTGTGGCGTAAAGACTTCTATTTTTTGTCGATATTTGGTTATAACGCGTTGGTGGAGCTCTTGAGTTTCGTGAAACAGCCGGCCCGTGTCGATGGTGAAAACCCGAATGGGTAGTTGATGTCGGAAAATCTGATCAGCGATGATCATGCCTTCTCGACCGAATCCCAAAGAAAATGCAGCTTTGTTGCCGTATTTTGAGGCAATTTGGTGTAACAAGTCGGTCAGTTCTAGCTCGGACCAAACTGAGTTGAGTTGTTCTATCCGTGAAGACGTAGGAATGAGAGGAGTGGACATGGAAGTAGCGACTAAAAAATAGGTAGGAAACAGGCCTTTTAGGCCAAACTGGTTGGAGAAATATATCCTTCGCCGAATGTTGCCTTATTGACAAGGCTGATCAACCCTTATAAAGGGCAGGGGTAGGATAAAGATGAATGATGATGGTGGATGCCTCTAACAACAACAGCAACAACAAGAGAGCACAGCGCATATCGGTGCAATTGGCTCATTAGGCATAATGCGGACGAATGACCTTTGGAAAGAGGTCTGAGAGAAGCTGTTGTTGGATGCTTTTGTTGTTGCCATTTTTAAGGGTCATTTATATTTCCCAAAAGGGCAGGAATTGGCACCTTGCTTTGCAGGTTGCCAGCGGGTCCCAGAGCCTGTTCTCTCACCGCTTCTTTATAATTTCGACCTCCGAGGAGGCGATGATGGCTGCAATTAGCAATGACTTTGTCATAATTGCAAGTGCTTATCTGGTAAATTTTGCGGAAAAATTTACCGAATTGTTAAAAACATGACTTGTGAGCGACAAGTATGAGATGAATTAGGTTGTAATATTATCAAATTCTAATTCTATTATTGGCGAGCTGAGAGGCTGTTTGGGTTTTGGTGTTTCGAGCCCAAACGCTGGATTTTTTGGTTCTG
>CAZFPQ010000052.1:0-5953 GCA_964521065.1 uncultured Bacteroidia bacterium
GAGTTAAGGGAGTTAAGGGAGTTAAGGGAGTTAAGGGAGTTAAGGGAGTTAACAAGCTAATTATCAACTATTTAACTTCTTAACTTTTTAACTCTTAACTTTTTTCAACTTCTTCAACCTTCTTTCTTCTCCCTCTCCTACTCAAAAGTTAGGCGGAACAATGTTCTTGTAGTGACCATTAAGTTTAGCCTTGGCCTTCATGCGCTGAGTCTCGCGCACCACCGGGAGGATACCCTCAATATGCTGTTTGATAAAGCCTAATCGATCAATTTCGGTGCTCAAGCTCAGTAACTCATACTCTTGCTTCAAGGTGAGGCCAATCTGATGCCCAAGGAGATAAGATTCAATTTCTTCTACCCCATCCACTAAACGACGCTCAATGCCCATGGTCTGGTGCAATTGGCCTAATAAGTCAAATACCTCTTGTTGAAGGCTAGGTTGAGTGCCCATGTCCTCATGGAGCCAAGCCACATCCGCTCCAGCATACAACTTACCTGGGGCTTCTCGGTAAAAATTTAAGATCTCAAAACGTCCTACTCCCTGGGTGGAAATATCCATCTCGCCCCCTGCAAAACGTTTGTCGACTGACAATACCTTCACTTCAGTTGCGATCCTCCCCACAGATTGCTCGATTACGGCCGGTACCCCAAAGGTTTTATCTTCCTTTACACATTCATTGATCAATTGCTTATAGCGCTCCTCGAAAATGTGTAAACGAAAAGACTCCCCTGGGTAAACTACCAAACTAAGGGGAAAAAGCGGCATAAAATCATCCATGAGGCAGGTGTTGGCTAGCGTGGACTCTGACTACGATTGAATAAAACCTTGAGCCTTCCGCATTGTTTAACAGCGGTGTAGGCTAATCGACAATGGATTGCAAGGCAGGACCTAGTTTTTCAAAACGAAACTGATAGCCTGTCGTTCGAAGTTTTTCGGAGCTAATCCGTTGTCCACCCCAGAAAAGAAAAGATTGCTCTCCAAACCACAGATTCAAGGCAAATTTAGGAATGGTCCAAATATCGGCTACGTTCATTGCGTTAGCCAAGGCTTTTGAAAACTCAGACTGGGTTACCAATTCCGGCGCAGCAAAATTAAATGGCCCCTCTGCTTCAGGATGGTCAATCAGAAATCGGATCCCTCCTACAATGTCATCTACATGTACCCATGGAAATCCCTGTTTACCAGAAGCAAACTTTCCTCCAAGGTAAAACTGATATATCGGTAGCAATTTCTCCATCATTCCCCCATCTTCACCTAAGACCAAACCAATTCGGGGAATCACCGTGCGGCATTTAGCCTTCGCCGCCTCCGCTTCCCAAAGCTCTCCTACTTCAGCAGCAAAATCATCGCCTGCCGAAGCATTCTCATCGAGTACCCCCTCTTGCTTTACGCCATAGTAGCCTACGGCAGAAGCAGATACAAACACCTCAGGTCTACGCGGAGAGCGGTTGATATAATCTACGCAAGCTCGGGTAGCCTTCAGGCGGCTATCCTTGATCTCTTTTTTGTATGCCTCTGTCCAACGCCCACCGGCAATGCTAGCCCCCGCTAGGTTGATAACCACGTCATAAAGTCCTATCCCCAAAGGCATCTGTTCCCCATCCCACTGGAGGTAGTTTAGGTATCTATTTTTACTATCTTTTTTGCTACGGGTGAGGACAGCAACCTCGTGCTGGTCTTGGGTTAAGGATCGGATCAAATATCCGCCAATAAATCCCGTCCCGCCAGTGATAAGTACTTTCATCTATTATTTTAAAAATCGGTTGAGCTCAAAAAACCCGCCAGGTCTGCAAAGGTTCAGACTTGGCGGGTTTTTATTGGCCTTGAAATTTCCTTAGGCGTCTTCTTCGACTGGACTAATCTTGCGCGGACGAAACTCTGCCCACAATCCTAAGCCTAGTAACAACAAGGTAAGAATGGAGAATACCAAGGAAACCTGATTGCCCTGGTCATAAGCCTTGGGCTCAAATTTAAACTCTATTTGATGCTTCCCAGCCGGAATAACTAGGCCCCTAAGAATGTAGTTGGCCCGGAAGTGAGGGACCTTTTTGCCGTCTATGTAGGCATTCCAACCTTTGGTATCATTGTAGTAGACTTCGGAGAAAATGGCCACTCCAGGAGCTTGGCTATTGGATTGATAAGTAAGGTAATTGGGCTTCCAATCCGTAAGCACGATTTGTGCATTGGGGTCTTGACCTGGAGCGATACCCTCTAGCTGAGGAGCGAATCGGCCTTCGTCGTATTCCACATCTACTATTGCGACCGACTTGGGATCTATCTGATTCAGGGCAGCAATTTCTTCATCAGGGCTATTGACCCGCTCAATTTGCTGCACATACCAAGCGTTTCCTAAAGCAAAGCTATTTTGTACAGGCCTGCCTTGTGGGTTCAAAATGAAATACCGTCCATTGAGCATGTTTAGCACCCTGAGTTGGCTTAGAGTCGCCTGAAGCAGGCTGTCATTCAAGCCTTGCTGATTTTGGAGAACTCCCACAAACTGCTGTATTTCTCGCTGAAGATGGCGTTCAATCAGGTCGCTATATCGCTGTAATTTTGCAGCGTGATACCCCCCAATGGACTTGTGATGGTAAGAGGTCAATGCGTCGTTCCAAGTACTCACAGATAGGTTGAGCACCCGAAAGTTGGGGTCACTGTCTTGGAGGATGAACTGATCGGCTTGGCTAGGGGCAAAGTTGGCCTCGTAGTTTCGCTTGCTGATGAAGGAATCCTCGTTCAGATAGCGGTTCGCTACAGGTACCAGATCAACCATAATCAAGGCAGTGAGACCTAGGAACAAAGTCAAATTTTGCTTGATGCTGCCGCGCAGATAAAGCCAAATTAACAAAGCCGAAGCGGCCACCAAACCAAAGGAACGGAAAGCATCTGCCCTAAAAATGGATTCTCGATGATCTTCCAGGAAAGAAGCCAACTGCCCCATCCGGGCATCAGAAGGTCCTGAAAAACTCAACAAGGCGGGTCCCAACAAAGCGAAGAATAAGGCTAAGCCACCCGCTATTCCACCTGCGATAAGGACTTTTCGCTGTAAGCCCGAACGATTAGCTGGCTCTTTGGCATCTTCAATCAGCTTTTGTAAGCCAAGAATTCCAAGCAGAGGCATGGTAAACTCTACGATGATCAGTGAAATGGTCGGAGCACGAAACTTATTGTAAACGGGCAGATAGTTGAACATCAACTCATTGAACCACATCAGGTTTCTGCCCCAGCTGAGTACTAAGCCAAAAAGAGTTGCTGCTAGTAGCCACCAACGGGTAGGACCAGACACCAGCATAAGCCCTAAGAAGAACAAGAAAACCACGATAGCTCCCACGTATACAGGTCCTGAGGTACCTGGCTGAGTCCCCCAATAAGCAGGGAAGCTATTTAAAATCTGGTTGACCTGCTGACTGTTGCCAAAAGCTTTTTTGATTTCTTTGTAGGTGTCTGACTGCCTATCTAGTTGCACCTGAGACGCTCCTCCATAATAGTTGGGAATCAACAAGGTAAAGCTTTCATCGATTCCATAACTCCAGCGGAAAGCGTAGTTGATATCCAATCCATTCTTTCCACCTTGCGGGCCTGTACTCAACTCTGTTTTGCCACGCATGGTATCAGAAGAATACTGAAGGGTAGTCCAAACTTGGGCGAAACTGGGCCCCAATCCGATTCCTCCAGCCAACAGCAAGATTCCTGACGCTTTGAGAAAATCCATGAGGTAATCTTTGCGTAGGGCGTCTACCAACATGAATATCGCCATAATCACCAGCATCAAGATCAGGTAGTACGTCACTTGGTAGTGGTTGCAGGTTAGCTCCAAGGCAGTAAAAATTGCCGTAAGCGCTCCTCCTAATAGATATTTTCCTCGATAGGTAAGCATAACCGACGCCAGCAAGGGTGCCATGTAAGCCACGGCATTGGCTTTGGAGGTATGACCTACGTCTAAGATGACAAAGAAGTAAGAAGAAAAAGCAAAAGCTGTGGCACCAGCCGCACTCAGCCAAGGATTAACTTTAAGTACCCGAAGGAGAAAGAAAAAGCCAGCGAAGATCAAGAAGATATAGTTTGCTGGACGAGGGAGCCCAAACCATAGCAGTTGGTTAATTTGCCAAAATAGATTTCCATAATGCCTGATAGAAGTCTGATAGGCAGGCATACCGCTAAACAAACTGCTCACCCATAGCGCCTCCTCTCCGGTCTCTTTCCGGAAATCATTGGTTTCCTTCGCCATTCCCTGATATTCAATGATATCATGCTGGTCGGGCATTTGATCATCAAATACTACGGGGTGAAAATAGATCGCAGTGATGAGGTAAAAGGCTGCGAGGATGCCAAAGTGAATCAGCAAGGATTTTTGCCATCCCTTAAGGCCGGATTTGGGCGCAGAGCTGGGTTGCTTAGCCATGGACAAAGAGAATCAGATTAGGGTAGAGGTTAAGGCACTGGATTTACGGGATCTTCTGATCAGGGAATTGAAGTATGGGTCAATTTATCCCTAAAAACAAGCTCGGCCGATTCAGTTTTATAACCGAGAATCCGAAGTTAAAGCTTTATCGGTGAAAGTGAAAAGTAGAGCTCAGGTTGAGTGTCCTCAGTCATAGACTAGATCAAGCGTTCGACGGTTAAGCTGGTTGGCATCGTTCCAATAGAGGGGAGAAAATATGGCGTAAATGTTATCTTTTGAGGCAAATACATCGATATGCTGGAAAGACTGGTCTTAGTCGACCCCAAACCTGAGCTTTGTGATCACTGGCAAGAGGCTTTCGAGCCTTTTCAAGAGGTAGAAATCGTAAACGGTCTCTTCGAAGAACTTCCACGCTTTGATTGCATGGTAAGTGCTGCCAATTCATTTGGCCTTATGGATGGTGGGGTAGACTTGGCCATCATCAATTTTTTTGGCGACGGCCTAGAAAAAAGAGTTCAAAACAGGATCATCGACCAGTATTTGGGCGAGCAGCCGGTGGGAACTTCATTCATCATTGAAACGGAGCATCCCCATCACCCCTATATGGCCCATACCCCCACCATGCGCGTTCCTATGTCCATTCAGGGCACGGACCACGTATATCTTGCCATGCGCGCCATGTCATTGGCGGTTGGGAGATTTAACCAAGCCCTGGGGGGAATCAAGGTGGTGGCTTGTCCTGGTCTGGGTACGGCCACTGGCCGAATGCCCGCCAAGGAAGCTGCTAGGCAAATGGCGCTGGCCTACCAGACGGTCCTATCTCCACCTCAAAGAATCAACTGGGACTTTGCCTCCAAGCGGCAGCAAGCCATAAAGTATGGCAGGATATGGGGAGGTCGCAACTCAAATTGATGGCTCCAAAAAATTTTAATCAAATCATTACAAATGCCTTTTGAAATGCCCCTAGAAGTCATCTTCGCCTTTGCCCTCGAAGCGATCATGCAGCTACTGATCATTGGGTTGGTCGGAGGTTGGATCTCTCGTCAATTCACCCGCCGACAAAAGCGAAAGGAAATTCAGCTCAAGCTCATTCAAGACCTCACAAGGATCCAGGGGGCATTTTGGTCTCTACGCTTTCGCTTCAATACCCTCCACATCCATCGGCAACCGGGACAGCTCGCTCCCGTAACGGATGTCCTTTCCACCGAGCAGATTCAAGCACAAAAATGGGCCAGTTATGAGGAAGCTTGCCACTTAATAGGCGAATACCAGGGGCTAAAGCCCCTCATCTCCGAATATTTCCCCGATCAGCAAGATCAGGCAGGAAAGCTGCATCAGCACTACCAGACTTGGCGCAGGAGCATTCGCGGTGACCGTCCCATTTTGCAAGAAGACTCTGGTCAATCGGATCCAATCTTACAGGAGATACGGATCCTATTTGACCAAATGATAAAGGGCATGCGTAAAAAGCTATAGATTCTTTATCCTTGCCACGTATTCTTCCTCTTGATTGTCACACTTGTTGAGTGTCACACTTGTTGATTGTCACACTTG
>CAZFPQ010000052.1:6053-32928 GCA_964521065.1 uncultured Bacteroidia bacterium
TGTCACACTTGTTGATTGTCACACTTGCAGATAGGTAGTTAACTTTTCATCCTGGTTAAATCACATCGCCCCCATGAAATCAACATTACTACGCCTTCTAGCTCTGATTGTATGTATCTTGTCTATGGGCCTGTCTATTTCTGCCCAAAGCCCGGACCAAACGGAGCTCTTTGATCCCAATAAGGGTCCCCTCATCTTGGTTGACAACATTCCCCTCAAAGACAGTTCGGAGCTGAGCCTGATGAATCCCAGTGACATCGACTCCATCAGCGTTTACAAGGGTGAGTCAGCGCTAAAAGCTTACGGTTCAAAAGGTAAAAATGGAGTAGTCGCAGTGTATACCCAAAAGGGAAACTTTGCCGAGGTTCGCCAAGTCTTTTACTTCACCCAGCTCGAGGAAGCCGTTCGGGCCTGGCAAACCTCTCCGAAGAAGACTCATTTTGTTCTTAACGGAGCCGAGCTGTCCTCCCCTGATCCAATAGCCAAGCTGAATTCAGGCGACCTAGAAGACCTCAAGGTCATGAAGCCCAAGGAAGCACGTAAAGAGCTCGGCCTTCGAGGAAAGGGAGTTTGGTATGTAATTACCACTCGTCAGTAATGAAGCAGTCAAAACACGCCCGACGATGAAACCCTTGCTCAATTGGCGTGACCCCGCCATCGTCAACATCTACGATGAAGTATGCCTTTGGTCTGCCCCTTTTGGGCTGCTGATGCTGGAGCAGATCCCGATGCGAGGGATACAAGCTGCCTTGGACCTTGGGTTTGGTACCGGCTTTCCTTTGATCGAGCTGGCTCAGCGTTTAGGGCCAAATGCCACCGTTTATGGCATGGATCTATGGCCTGAGGCCATCGCTCGGACCCGTGAAAAACAAGGCCTTCTCAATTTGACCAACATCCAAATCATGGAAGGCCAAGCAAGTCATATCCCTCTTCAATCAAACTCCGTTGATTTGGTCACTTCGAATCTGGGCATCAATAATTTTGACCAAAAGGAGCGCGTCTACCAGGAAGTTGCCCGGGTTCTCAAAAAAGGAGGCCATCTCTGCCTGACGACCAATCCCACCGGAACTTTTGCGGAGCTATACAAACTGATGCTACTTACGGCTCAAGAATTGGGATGGACCGACGTTTACAAATCATTAGAAGCAGACATCCATCGTCGCAGCACTCAAGAGCTCATCATCAAAGAAATCGAAGACCAAGGCTTTAACCTAGCTACTTCGGTTACCGGAACACATAGCTACCGGTTTGCAGCGGCAGAAGGGGTGCTAGATCACAGCATCATGCGCATTGCCTTTCGAGCAGGTTGGGAAGAGATTGTCGGGACAGCAAGATGGCCCTCTTTTTATCAGTTGTTGCTAGAAAAAATACAGGCTAAAATTCGCCTAATGGGTAGCTTCACACTTAAGGTTCCTCTTCTCTACCTGGATTTTATACATGCCTAATGTCGTCCTTTTTATCCTTCTGATGACTAGGCCTGGAAAGGGTGGGTCAAAACCGAATCCCCAGCGAACTCTCAAAATAATCCGCAATGAAGAGATGGGTCTTGAGGTAAATCCCCAGAAAGGGCTGAAAATGCTCTCCCTCTCCAAATTTGAAATAGTAGGTAGGGCCGAATTTGGTCCCCCAAAATTGACGGCCATAGCTGCCGGGCCAATCATGCGCGTAGACAAAGACTTGTCCCATCATCGCAAACCGTTCGCTGCCGAGTTCATAGCCTGCCCAGATGGCGGGTCTCAGAGGGTCCCAGCCCGGAAATCCACGTGGTATATCCTGATTGAGCATAAATGCCCGGATGGACGCGTCATAAGAAAGCTCGATTCCCAACATCAGGCGCTGGACGGGGGTCACGCGTTTCGCCACGAAGGCAGAAACCACCGAAACCGGATACTTAGGCCCATCTGAGACCTTGTCTTCTACCTGAGTAAGCCCTACCCTGAGGTAATAGCGTAACCTGCGATCAAATCGAAGCTCACTTTTAGGCCGGACTTCTGTAGATTCTTCTTTGCTCAACCGATAGCTCAAGCCCGCCCGCCATTGAGGGACGTTGAGGCCTAGGTTAGGGAGCTGGGCCCTGGCGTTTGACTGGTGAACGAAATACCCGCTGAACCTCAGATTCAGTCGCTTAGTCAAGGGAGTCTCGGCGATCAGGCCGAAGGAGGTATAATTATTTAGGGCAGAACCAATGGCATTGTTAATCGGATTGAGCTGACGGTCATAGTGCCGGTCCACGTAAGCAAAGCCCATGGTCATTCGTCCCCAGAGCTGAAGTCTTGGACGATGGATGATGGGTAGTTCAAAGAAGGGGGTGACTCCATACACATAGCCTAGCTCAGCGCGGTTGCCAAAGTCTTGCCACTGAAAAGATACGCCCCAGCGAGGCAATTGCATGACACTTTCCCAGTCTCGACTTCCATTGCTAGCCCGCAGCAGTTCCAGGCTACCGGCCAAGGCAGGGCGAGGCAGCTCAAAGACCATGGTACTGCGATGGCGAAGGGTTTGGCCCTGGCCAAAGTCCGCAGAAAGATACCAGCCTGGTTGGCTCCAAGCTTTGAACATCAGTCCCACGGTGAGGGTGATCAGTAGCACGCAAAGTTTCCGCTTCATTTCCTACTTTTGCCTTCATTCTTTTTGACAGCTCTAAATAAATAAGACTTTCGTGAGGCCCAAACTCAAAATCAGCCAGCTCACCAATCTTCAAGATGCCCGTAGTTCTGCTGCGGTCGGTTTTGACTTGATCAGTTTCAGCCTTGAACGAGGTTCCAGCCGTAAGCTATCGGTTTCCATGGCCTGGAACATGATTCAGTGGCTCTCAGGACCAGCTATCACCTTGGAGCTAAACCGCGCCAGCTTGGAAGAGTGGGAAGAAGCTAAGAAGAGTTTCTCCGCTGAGTGGATTACCCTCCCTTGGCAAGATTGGGAAGACAGCCTAACAGAAGGAGTCAACGTAATCTTGAGAGTTGATGCTAAGCAGGATTCAAAAGAGCTTGAACGAATCATCACCAGTTCCTCGGATCAAGAGGTATTTTTAGAACTCCAATTGAATTCCAGTGAAGAAGTAACAACCTGGCAAGATCTCCTAGATCGAACCTTCTTGCATTTTCCAGATCTAGATCAAGCTCAAGCATATGTGGAAGGAGGCCACCCCCTCCCCTATGGGTTTTCATTTCACCAAGAAGCTGAAGAAGAGCCGGGCGTATTGGATTATGAGCGGATTGATGATTTTTTAGAGGTATTTAATGAGATGTTTGAGGAAGACTAGCCAGAAAAAAGCGTATCAAAGCTTTTCAAAACCAATGACTTTTGCTTTTCCTGAGGTAAAATAATTGTATTAACTTTGAGCGGCATTTTTTTTACCATATCATCTCTCCTGCGTTGGTGTTGAATATGAATCGGCTCACTAAATTTGTCCAATTACCCATCCTGGTAATTATCCTCCTCGGCCCAATATCAGCTCATATTACTCATGCTCAGACCCTTACGGGGGTTTTAAGAGGGCAATTAGTTGACCGCAGTACCCAGCAGCCCCTAGCGGAAGCTCAGATTGAACTGCTCACAAGCGTCCCAAGCATAACCATCACCTCCGACGTCGATGGGTATTTTCGCTTTGAAGGGCTGCCCGTTGGTCGCCACGATTTAGAAATTCGCGTGAAAGGTTATCAACCATTTGCCCGCTCAGGCATCATGGTTACCTCAGCCAAAGAAGCGGTGGTGCGATTGGGACTAGAGCCAACCCTGTTTGACCTCGACGAGGTTGAGTTGGTCCCAGATCGCCCGCGCGGCACCCCTAACAATGACATGGCTACCGTCAGCGCCTTGAGCTTTGAGATTGAAGAAACCCGCAAGTTCGCTGGCGGGCTAGATGATCCTACCCGGGTAGCCGCCAACTTCCCTGGCATCATTGCAACCCCCTTCATCTCTGAAAACTTCATTTCAGTCCGTGGCAACTCTAACCGCGGACTGCTCTACCAAGTAGAAGGCATTCCCATTCCAAACCCCAATCACTTTGCCCGTATTGGCAGCAGTGGAGGAACCTTCACCATTTTCAGCAACCAGATTCTAGCCAATTCAGATTTCTTTGTGGGAGCTTTTCCCGCCGAATATGGCAATGCCACTGCGGGGGTGTTTGACATCCAATTCCGAGAAGGGAATACCCAACAACGTGAATACGCCATGCAGTTGGGGGTATTAGGTTTAGACTTCGCAGCAGAGGGACCTTTTAAGCAAGGGGGCAAAGCCTCGTATTTGGTAAATGCCCGCTACCAAACCTTGGACCTAGTAAACCGAGTCATCAGTTATTTATCCCTGCCCACCTACCACGACTTGGCTTTCAAGCTTCATTTCCCTAGCCAAAAATATGGTACGTTAGAAGTCTTTGGCATGGGAGGGATCAGTGATCGCTTGCGAGAAGAAGTCAACGAACCCACCGAATGGCAAGAAGATTTAGACCGCTTTCGTTTGAGCCTGGAGTCTGATGTAGCCACGGTAGGGGCTACGCACACCATTTTACTGGGAAATTCCTCCGTTTGGCGTACCGCCTTGGTAGGTTCCTATTCTCGACAGCTAGACAACAAACAGTACTTAGAATTTACCAACCTAGACAGCACAGATCTATTTTTGCGACAAAGGGAAATCAACGAATATCAATACCTCCCCATCACCCTTCATAGCTCTCTCAGACATCGCTTTTCGCCACGTTTCAATGTCAAAACAGGGTTTATGCTCTCTCAAACCCAGCATAATTACCTCTCCCGAGACTACGACTATGTGGACAGCGTACTCTTCACTCGTGGGGAAGCACTAGGCCGCACCCGCACCGCACAAGCATACCTACAAGGTCAATGGAAACCCACCACCTTTTTGACCCTTAATGCAGGCCTTCACTATCTGTTCTTTGACTTGACTCAGAGTCAATCGCTAGAGCCCCGCCTGGGCTTAGCGTGGCAATTGACGCCTCGTCAAAGCCTTTCTTTTGGCTATGGACTTCATAGCCGGACGGAGCATTGGGCTACCTATCAGACCCAAATCGAAGGAGCTAGCGGTGGATTTGACCGCCCCAACCTTGACTTGGACCTCATCAGAGCCCACCATTTGGTTTTGGGCTATCAAGCCATCCTAAGTGACAACCTACGCTTCCGTTCCGAGCTCTATTACCAGTATTTATTCGATGTTCCCGTGGAGCTTGGAGGCACTTACTCTGTGCTCAACATTGACGAATTAAATCAATTGAGGGTACTGAGCAACGATGGAACTGGCCGTAACTATGGCTTTGACCTAGGTCTGGAGCGCTTTTCTCGGGCTGGCCTTTACTACATGTTTAACACAAGCTTGTTCAACTCCACCTACACGGACGCGGAAGGGAATCGCTATAGTACCGCTTACAACGCAGGCTCAATTATCCGCCTTGGTGACAGCAGTGAGTATGCCCTGGGATATAAAGTCAATCTGTTGATGGGGAAAGAGTTTCGGGTAGGCAAGAAAAAGGGAGGCAATCATCTTTTGGGACTCAACGGAACCTTGTCATTGATTGGTGGGCAACCTTATACGCCCTTAGATTTCCCCGCATCACGACTCGCGAGGGAAACCCGCTTTGACGAATCTCAACCTTATGCCTTACGGAATGAACCTCTGCTCATTTTTGATTTCACCCTAAACTGGACTCGAAACCACCCTAACCATACCGGTATTTGGTCTCTGCAGATCAAAAACCTGTTCTCTTCCAATGTGCCTGAATACCGAGAATACGACGCCACCTTGGACCGGGAGATTTTCCTGGAAGGAGCTAGTTTACTCCCCGTGATGAGCTACAAGATTGAGTTTTGAATGGGAGGCGAGACTGGAGAGGCGAGAAGTGGGACCAAAAATTTTGGTCTTTACTCATGAGGATAAAGTCCCAGCATGGCGCTACCGCTACCTGACATGGCAGCATAGACTGCCCCTTGGGCATAAAGTTCCCGTTTAAACTCGGCTAACTCTGGGTATTGCTTAAAAACAGGCACTTCCAAATCATTGCTCAGATTTTTGCGCCAAGTCTGAATAGGTTGATTGAGTACTTCCTTCAAGTTCCGCTCAGGATCAAACTCTTGGTAATTCAAGGCCTTATAGGCCGCAATGGTAGAACTATGGATGGGTTGAGGAAAGACTTTCAACTCAAAACCTTGGCGTAAATCAAAGGGCTCAAGGTCAGTGCCCGTTCCCTTGGCCAGCATGGGCTCGTCATATAAAAAGAAGGGTACGTCTGCCCCCAGATTGGCTGCGATGGGGTGAAGATCTTCATTGCTGAGCCCGAGATTGAAAAGTTGATTAAGCCCTAGCAAGGTAAAGGCAGCGTCGGAGGATCCACCTCCCAAACCAGCCCCGGCAGGGATCTTTTTAAGTAGCTGGATATGCACTGCCGGTAAATCAGGGACCAACTTTTTCAACGCACGCCACGCTTTCAGACAGAGGTTATCCTCCATATCTCCTTCCAGCTCTATCCCTACCAGTTCCAAGGCTGAAGAGTCACTGTCATTGGCAGATAGAATAAGCTGATCTTGCAGCTCAAAAACAGGATAAAGCAGGGTTTCGAGTAGGTGGTAGCCATCCTCACGCTTGCCTTTGATGAAAAGGCCTAAGTTGACTTTGGCGTGGGGAGAGAGGGTAAGTGAAGACATGAAACGGAGGAAGTGGAAATGATAAATTACCTGCGAATCTAGGGTAATTTTATCTGATGTAATAGGCCTAAGCAGGTATGATCAGTTTCGGCTGCGGTCTCGAATCTCTTCAAACTCCACATCCTCTACAATTTCGTCCTCGCTGATTCCTTTGTTTTGATAAACAGGATTGTTGCTGACTTTTAATTCATCGTCTACGTAGATGTTTTCCTCGCCTTGGTTACCGCCATAGCTGCGCTGATACTGAGCAGATTGACGCTGGGCTTCTTTCTCTAGGTTTTTGACCAACCTACGCATAGCGAGTTGAAACAAGCGCTTACCAAAGAGTCGAAAGAACCAATAGATTGCTAGTGGGATCCCTATGAGCCAAAGAAAAAATTCCATATTCACTAAGTAGATGTCGAGAGTTTGAGACGTGAGACATTGAGATCTGCGAGATTTACTGCTGTGTTCTCCTCGATTCGTCTCCTCGATTTCTCTTTTTATAAACTCTATTTTTAGGCCAAAGTTGGAAAAGATTCCCTTAGGCTCAGAAGAATAAGTTACGGCCTAATCCAGGAGCATTCAAGACAGTTTGTCTCCTATTTGAGGAAGTCTGATCATCATGTTAGCACCTCACTGGTGGTTTGTTCAATAACTTGGGCGTAGTAGCTCTCGTAAGCAGGGACAATTTGTTCGATGGCAAAGGTCTCAGCGTGGGCAAGGGCTTGATCTGAGAAACGTTGCCAAGATTCAGGAGATTCTAAGATGGTCAGTGCGTGTTTGGCCATTGCATCTACGTCACCGACTTCAGCCGTAAAACCCGTCTCTCCGTCAATGACAAGTTCGGGTAATCCACCAGCATTACTGGAAATCACAGGTACTCCACAGGCCATCGATTCCAAGGCTGCCAAACCAAAACTTTCACTCTCTGAGGGCAATAAGAAGAGGTCTCCAATGGAATAAATTTCTTCTACGGAGTTTTGGCTTCCTAAAAAAGAGACATCTTCACAGAAGCCTGCTTCGCGGCAAAATTCTTCCGCAGTTCTTCGCTCAGGACCATCTCCAACCATGAGTAAACGGGCCGGCATCTGTTCTCGGATTTTACCAAAGGTTTTCATCACATCAGGCACCCGCTTGACCTTTCTAAAATTGGAAGTATGGATGATCAATTTCTCCCCATTATGGGCAATCATCTTGCGAAAGTGCTCCTTGTTCTGCCGATAAAATCGCTTGGTATCTACAAAGTTGTAAATGACCTTGATATCCGTTTTGACCGGAAAGTTCTCGTAAGTCGCCTTGCGTAGGTAATCAGAAACTGCGGTCACTCCATCACTTTGGTCAATGGAGAAGGAGACCACGGGTTCATAGGCCTGGTTTTTTCCAACCAACGTAATATCGGTCCCATGCAAGGTCGTTACGACGGGAACATGTAAGTCATAATCCTTAAGGATTTGCTTGGCGAGATAAGCAACCGAAGCATGGGGCACGGCATAATGAACATGGAAAATATCCAGGTCATGATAGCGGGCCACATCTACCATCATGCTCGCTAGAGCAGATTCATAGGGAACAAAGTCAAACAAAGGATAATCCTTGGTCCGGACTTCATGATAAAAAATATGCTCCGAAAATAAGTCCAGGCGAATGGGGCGGTTGTAGGTAATGAAGTGAATGTTGTGCCCACGTTGGGCTAGGGCTTTGCCTAGCTCGGTGGCTACCACGCCACTACCGCCGTAGGTAGGATAGCATACAATGCCTATGTTCATGTCGATGAGTAACAGTCTGAAGTGAGGAACGTCTCAGGTGCAAAATAGTTTCTGTGATTCAAGCCTTCCTATCGTGATGCCGACAGAATGGACTAGATGGTCTAAAGAGATGTCGGGATGGCGAGAAGGGAGGTATCGAGGCCATGCGTCTCGCAGCCACATGATTGTTGTGTAGAAAAATCTCGGCTTCCTTGCCCAAACGGCTTACCCAGCTGATTCCATATAACCCGGCTGGATCAAATCCCAGAGGTTGCCATATAAATCTGCAAAAACAGCCACTTTTCCATAGGGCTCAACTTGGGGAGTCCTCACAATATCAATTTGATGATCTAAGAGCCGCTGATAGTCTCGATCAAAGTCATCGGTATGTAGGAATAAAAAGACTCGGCCGCCGGTTTGGTTGCCAACCCGGGTGATTTGCTCAGGATTAGCCGCTCGTGCCAGCAGCAGGCAAAAGCCTTCTGCTCCTTGGGGCTTAATCCTGACCCAACGCTTGCTTTCGCTTAGGGGAGTATCCTCCACCAGTTCAAAACCAAGTTTGTCCACGTAGAACTGTATGGCCTCATCGTACTCACGAACAACCAAGGCTATTTGAACGATCCGTTGATTCATGCTTAATGTTTAGAGGAATTGTTCTAAGGCTGCCCAGGAAGCTTCATAGCCTCGATCCCAAGTATATCTTTCTCGTCGAATCCGACCTTTGGCAATCAGATCTTGGCGCAAGGCATCATCTTCGGCCAAACGCTTCAGGCCCCTTGTCATCCCTTCCACGTCAAATGGATCTACTTCATAGGCAGCATCACCATAGACCTCTGGCATACAAGACACATTGGCGCATAGAACCGGGGTTTCGGCCTGCATGGCTTCCACGATAGGAATGCCAAATCCCTCATAAAAAGGCACGAAAGTCATGGCCTGAGCAGCCGCATAGAGTTCATTTAATTCTGCCCCATATTTTGGACCAGGAAAAAGGACATCCGCTCGATGATGCAGGCCCTCATAGGTTTGGTAAATCCCATCATACTGCCATCCTTTTTTGCCTACGATGAGTAGCTTGGCGGGTGAACCCGTTTCGGACTTGAAACGATCAAAGGCCAAAAAGAGATTATCTAGATTTTTCCTGGGCTGAATGGTCCCGACAAACAAGAAGTAAGGCTGCCCTTGGCTATAGCGCTCGCGAACTTGCTGTTTTTGCTCCTCTTCGATGGGACCAAAAAAGTCGCTGATGCCGTTATAGGCAACGGAAATCTTATCCAATGGGGTACCATAAACTTCATGGATATCCTGCTTATTGAACTCCGAAACGGTCAGGATGTGATCCGCTTGAGCTTGATAAATGCGAGAAAACTTGCGTACGTACCAACCATATAGGGGCGATAAAATCTCTGGATGTCTCTCATAAGCTACATCATGAAACACCGCTACTTTAGGGATGTCTTTGACATTGCTGAGGTAAAACTCAGGAGAAAAGTATAGATCGGGCTTGAGTCGCTCCACCTTCCACTTAGCCGTCAAATGAAACCAGGTATACCAAAGGGCAGGATGGCGTGCAGGGGGAAACACCACGATTGGCTCCACGTTTTCGGAAAAAACAAACTCCTCGCTAAATGGCCGATCAAAGAGAAAGGAAAAGCGCACCTCTGGGTGTCGAGTAGCCATTCGCTTCAAGACCTCGATGGCATAGCGAGCAATTCCTTCGGTGGTACCAGGCAACAATAAGCGGGTATTGACGGCGATGTGGGTCATACCGGGGGCAATTACAAATTTGCCGCAAGGTAACAAAAGCAGGGAGAAGAAGAGCTTGAGAGAACGAGAGTTTGAGATGATGAGAATTTGAGATGTTAAGAGTTTGACATCAAACATTTAACTCCAAGGCCAACTCGCAAGAAAACCGTTCAACGAACTACCCGATCCCACTATCCCAGCGTCTCAATATCTCACTGTCTAATTGGTAAAGCCCATCACACCTTTTTCTTTTTCCTTCTTTTCCAGGTAGACTACGGTAAAGTAGATCCCACCTTCGGTGGCATCAGTAGTGACATACTTGATGGCATCCACCTGGTCGGAATCTACCCTTGCGAAAAACTTTTCGGTTACGTCGATGGCTCCGTCCTCATATTCCTCTTTGGGAAAATAGAGGGAGAGTACTTTTTGTCGGTCCTTCATGTTTATTTGAATTTGCTGAGCCAAGGCTCATGTCTTTGAGGTACACGGATGAGCAAGGGGAATATTTTAAATAAAACCCTTCTTGATTTGCAGTGAGAGTCATCGAGATACTGGGCAATCTCTCCCGTAGATCCTATGAGATAAATCAGTTACTTAATCCATGTCTTCCCATAAATTTTCTCTGCCGCATGCCCCAAGTCATTGACCGAGGTAATGGCTTTCCCCTTCTTGAACCGACTTCTTAAGCAAGCGGATTTATATATCTGTAAGATCCACCTATCGACCTAGAACCACTCACCGCACATGCAAAACTCAAACTTAAAGCTGGAAGGACTCGAAAAGATTCGTGCGGACTTCCAGCAGCTCATGGCAACCTTCAAAGAGATGCTCGCCTCTTTAGGCGAAGACAAACTGGCAGCAGCTCTGCCCTGGTCTGAGGGCCAAGCAACCCTTACTCCTTCAGGGGTATCAGATGAGAAGCTAGCCCAAGCCATTGGAATGTCCTTTGAACTGCTAAACTTAGTAGAAGAAAATGCAGCTACCCAGTTTCGCAGAAAAACAGAAACCCAATTTGGTTTGAGTGCTACCCGCGGATCATGGGGAGAGACTCTCCACCAGTGGAAGGAGTCTGGGCTAGATCCTGAACAAATGGCAGCCCTCCTGCCTAGCATCAAGGTCATGCCTGTCTTGACAGCACACCCTACCGAAGCCAAGCGCCTCACCGTGCTCGATCTCCATCGCGAGTTGTACGTTTTGCTGGCCAAAAACGAGAATCCACTTTGGTCCAACTCTGAGCGAGCCCTGATCAAGCAAGAAATGGTTGGCGTACTCGAACGATGGTGGCGTACAGGGGAGATATATCTCCAGAAGCCGAGCCTGGCCGACGAGCGCAGCAACCTGATGCACTACTTTGTCAATGTGTTTCCCGAAGCCTTGCGATTAACGGACCAGCGCTTGATTGATGCGTGGGCGGCCATGGGTTTTGACCAAGAGCTGCTCCAATGGCCTGAGCAATTCCCCCATCTTCAATTTGGCAGTTGGGTAGGAGGAGATCGGGATGGGCATCCTTTTGTTACGCCAGAGTTTACGGCATCGACCCTCAAGCTCCATCGTGAAGCGGCCCTCAAGCTCATTCGCCAGGAATTGAATCAACTGGCTGCACAGCTCAGTTTTTCTGGCTATCGCAATTCCTTTCCTGAAGCGTTCTTAAACCATCTCCAGTCCCAAGCTCAATATCTGGGAGAAACTGGGCGAAAAGCCCTAGAACGAAACCCGTCCGAACCATTGCGCCAATTCCTCAACTTAATGCTGGCGCGACTCGAACGTACCCTAACTGCTCAGGCGGAAGCAAAACCAGAGACTGTCTACTCCCGTCCTGAAGATTTAGCCATTGACCTCAGAAGGCTCAGGGAGGTGCTGATTCACCTAAAGGCGACTCGGATTGCCAAACAGTATGTTTTCCCCATTGAACGCATGCTCAACAGCTTTGGCTTCCATTTAGCCAAACTGGATATTCGCCAGAATAGCGAATACCACGAAGTGGCCATTACTCAGATCCTTAAAACCTCTGGCGTAGCAGACGCAGACTATAGCAGTTGGGATGAAGAAAAAAGGATGGCCTTCCTAAATCAGGAATTGAAAAGCAAACGCCCCTTCCTGGTAGCAGGCACTTCCTGCGGAACCGAGGCGGATAAGGTACTAGGCTACTTTAGAGCGGTGAAGGATCACGTCAAACGCCATGGAAGGGGTGGCATCGGATCTCTAATCGTCAGCATGACGCGCAGTGTAAGTGATTTGCTGTTGGTTTATCTATTCTTGAGAGAAGTCGGACTCTTAGACGCTGGCCTTCCAGTGGTACCCCTGCTAGAGACCATCGACGACCTAGCCAATGGCCCAGACATCCTGAGAGACTTTCTGTCTCACCCCACCGTGGTAGCTCAACGAAATCAGCAAGCAGGAGAACCGATTCAAGAAGTCATGCTGGGATATAGCGACAGCAACAAGGATGGAGGAATTCTAACTAGTCGCTGGAACATCTACAAAGCCGAGGAGAACCTTTCTGAGGTAGGGCGTCAATTGGGGGTCAAGTTATGTTTCTTCCATGGCCGAGGCGGCACCATCAGCCGAGGAGGCGGGAAGATTCACCGCTTCTTAGAGAGCATGCCGGCGGGATCTATGAGCGGCCACATCAAGATGACCGTGCAGGGCGAGACCATTGCCAACCAATTTGCCAACCGGCTAAACGCCAGCTATAACCTGGAAATGTTTATTTCTGGTACCGCTAGGCAGGCCATGCGCAAAAAAGATCCCTCGCCCGACCAGCGGCTCTATGGCATCATGGATCGCTTGGTAGCCTTGGCGCGACAGCAATATCGCCAGCTACTCGACCACCCCAAATTCATTGAGTTTTACAACCAGGCTACTCCTATCGATGTATTGGAGCAGAGTAAAATTGGCTCAAGGCCTGCTCGACGCACGGGCAAACGCTCTTTGAATGACCTTCGGTCTATCCCATGGGTGTTCAGCTGGAACCAATCTCGCTTCAATCTCACCGGATGGTTCGGTACCGGGGCAGCATTGGAAGAGTTTGTGGATCAATATCCCGAGGATTTTGACTTTCTGAAGCGCATGGCGCAGCAATGGTCTTTTCTCAAATACAGCTTGATCCAAATCGAAACCAATCTGCTCAACACTGACCCTGAAATCATGAAATCCTTTGCGGCGCTGGTCGCTGACGCTAGCACACAAGAGAGCCTGATGAAGCTGGTGCTCAGTGACTACCAAAATTGTCAACAACAAGTAGCCAACCTGATGGGCGCCTCCATCGAGGATAGACGAACCACCAGATTGGAGAATAACCGATTGCGGGGTGAGGCCCTCGCCATGCTACATCAGATCCAGATCCAGTCTATCAAAGACTGGCGTGGGCTGAAAGAAAAGTCTCCCGAAGAAGCGGAGGCGATGTTGCCCATGTTGCTCTTGCTGGTCAACGCCTTGGCAGGAGGGCTGAAAAGTACGGGGTGAGGCAGAAAATCAGAAGTCCAAGATGGGAGTCTGGTCAATAGCCTAGCACTCATTTCCCCAATTCAAGCCCTTTCCTCACCGCATTGGCGACCAAGGTCCGCAAGGCAGCATCATACGGCAATGCCCCCGTAAAAGCCATGCTGCCTACTCCGAGTACCAAACCTCCACCAGGATGGAAATAATACCCCAAATCCGGACCTGCTCTAAGCTCCCAGCTAAGGGCAGGGTCTGGATATACTTCCCCAAATCCTTCCACCGGGGGATTCAAGCCTTTGGCAACTACCTGCCAGTTCTTTGGTGTACCTGCGTAGGGGATGTCTATTTCTAAACCAGAGGCCGCCCCATAGGCTCCTCTTTTTCTCAATCCCAGCAAATTCCCCCACCAGCTCCTGTACATATAGGTATAGTCGTAGGTATCACTTTTTTGGCCCACCAAGTCACCAACTTTCACCTCTGTACCGGCCCATAACCAGCTGCTATCTACTACCTGATAAGGAGCATAAGTATGAAAGCCAAGGAATCCAGCCTGCTGCCCAAATGGGCGTAATCCCGAGCTATCCGCATACTGCCACAGCTCACTTAGTTCCCGATAAATGGTCATGGACTGTTTTTCCATATCGAGGGAAGTGCGGTACGCGGCTACGTTGCCAGCTAGATTGACCAGGCTTGCCCCTGAATCCAGTAGCTGATTCAAATTGCCCAACATATTCTCACTCCAGTACTCGCTGTGGGTCGCCATGATCAACACGGCATATTCGCTTAGACGGGGATCCTCAGCCTCTAAGGCAGCCATGGAATAAAAGTCACAAGCCAGGCCCAGACTATCTAGCATTTGGACTAGGGGTAAATCTTTATTTGCCGCCTGATAATACCACTGATGATGGGGATAGCTGTTTTCAAGAAACGGATCGGAAAGAGGCTGAGGCCGCTGAAAGGACACGGTAGGGGTATAGTTCTGAGCGGTATAAATCGACTGTCCTCCCCAGTAGTTATAAGCATTCCAGGTATTGGTAGAAAAGAGGATGGCTACTTTTGCCTGGACTTTGCCTAGCTCCGGCTGAATAAAAAAACTGCCGCGCTTTTCCTTGCCCTTGGCTTTGGCCCTTAGCAGGTACCATCCCGGTTCATAATCTAGGTATTTCCCAAAACTGACCTGCCAATGGGTACCATTGATGGACACCGAATCAGGTACTGGCTGAAAGTGCCCTTCTGCTTTGCCCTCCCAAAGAAGGTTCCCACTGAGTAGGTTTTCTATGCTCAAGTCTACCGTCTCAGAGGGAGCCACACTCAAATATATTTCAAGCGTATCCCCCAAGTCGTGATCGTACTCTCCCAACTGCAATTCAAGATGAGAGAAGTAGCGATGGCGAAAAGCAAAAATTTCATCACTGGCTTTGAACAGAAAATAGAATTCCGCGACCAAGTATGCAGTGATCACCAAAGTGAGGCTGATAAGAATTAAGGCCATACCCGCCCATTTTGATCTCCAGATGGGCTTCCTCATGCCACAGGATGGCTTTTCCTCCCCCCGAGGTGGGTACAGCTCATTAGGGATTTCATGCCCTCAAAACTGACAGGAGTCTTTTCATAGCCAAAGGTTTCTTGAAGAGACTTGGTGTAGTGGTTGTCTCCCATTCCCATGTCCACGTCTGTCATGGTCAGTTGGCAAGGATGCTCATAACCACAAGCATGAGTCAGGTCAAGAATTTCTTTACGCATGGCCTTGGCATAATTGGCAAAGCGATGAGATTTAAGGCTGGGATCAAGCCCCCGCTGTAGCCACTTATTCTGTGTTGCTACTCCCGCCGGGCAGCGGTTGGTGTGACAGATTTGGGCTTGGATACACCCAATAGACAGCATGGCCTCTCGGGCTACATTGATGAGGTCAGCTCCCATGGCCATGGCCATCATGGCGCTGCTGGGTAAGCCCAATCGGCCCGATGCGATGAAAGTCACCCGTTCAGCCAGTCCTTTTTGAGCGAAAAGGGTGTAGACCTCCTTGAATGCAAAGATGAAGGGCAGGGACATGTGATTGGCAAAAGAGGGAGGAGCGGCTCCCGTACCTCCTTCGCCTCCATCAACCGTGATAAAATCAGGCCCCTTTCCCGTTTCTTTCATCAAGTCAGTTAGCTCTTCCCATAGTTCCATCTTCCCTACGGCGGACTTGATACCTACCGGAAGCCCCGTGGCCTCGGCAATGGCTTCTACAAAATCGACCAACTCAGGAATCGAATTAAAGGCCGTATGATTAGAAGGAGACAACACATCCTTTCCCATGGGAACCCCACGAATTTCTGAAATCTCTGCCGTGATCTTTTTGCCGGGTAATACGCCTCCTTTGCCGGGCTTGGCTCCCTGAGACAACTTGACTTCAATGGCTCTGAGGTAGGGATGGGCTTCTACCAGGGCTTTCATTTTTTCCATTGAGAAATTCCCCTCCTCGTCTCTAACCCCAAAATATCCAGTTCCAAAGTGAAAAACCACATCTGCTCCATTTGCGTGGTAGGGGGATAATCCGCCCTCCCCAGTGTTGTGGTAGCAGTCGGCTTCTAGTGCCCCTTTATTCAGAGCCTCCACCGCTGCTTTGGAAAGCGAGCCAAAGCTCATGGCTGAAATATTGACCAATGAAGCCGGTCGATAGGGCCGGCGGCGCTGGGGGCCGATGATTTTGGCGGAGGGCAGAAAGGTTGGATCACTCTGGTTTGGATGTCCCTCATTCAACCGATAAGCCAACATGGCGGGATGAATGAAAATATGCCCCGGACTAAAAATGTCTTGATCGGTACCAAAGCCCTGGTAGTTGTTTTGCTTCTTGGAAGAAGCATAAATCCAGGAACGCTGCGAGCGATTGAAGGGGAGTTCTTCTCGGTTATTGGCTACGATATACTGCCTCAATTCTGGCCCAATGCTTTCTAGCAAGTAGCGGAAATGGCCAATGACGGGAAAATTGCGTTGTATGGTGTGCTTTCGTTCTAAGAATATATCGCGGAAGGCCACCAGGGCAATTAATAAAAGGGGGTAAAGCCACCAGGGAATATTTCTGACAAAATCGAGGAAGGCTTGCATAAGTGGGGGTGAAAGTTTGTTGCTGGTAAAAATAGATAAAGAGTGCCTGAGAGCCCAATTGCTGAGAATAGGCCATAGCTACCAACCCAAGATTACTTCTAAGCCAGTTTGAATCAACTCTTCAACTGCTGCCGCTGGATCAGGGTGAAAGCTTTGCTGGGCACGGTTGGCCAAAATCACCGAGAGACTTCCTGCTTGATGCCCTAAGGCATGCCCCAAGGCCAAGATGGCGGCAGTCTCCATTTCAAAGTTGAGCAGTTTGAGCCCATCAAACTCAAAGGAGGACAGGCGTTCTGGCAGGTCTACAAAACCCATGGGCAACCTACCTAAGGCACGTCCTTGAGGCCCGTAGAAGCCGGCTGCGGTGAAGGTAATGCCCGCCAAGATCTTGGAGAAATGCTCCGTGATGTGTTCATCCAAGTCTTCGTCACACTGAGCTACGTACCAAGGTTGGGCCTGATCAGGAAAGTGCTGGTTACGCCATTGCCCAAGAGTCAAACGCAGTGCCTGGGTAGCCGCTGGAGCTTTGACCTTCGGAGCATAATAACTCATCAAGGCATCTCCCCCAATGGCATAGCGGCTGTGAACAATAGACCCGACTTCTACTCCTCCCTGCAGACCACCACAGGTGCCAAGGCGCAGCACTTTCAGCTTATTGAGTTCAGGCTTTATTTGGCGGGTTTCAAGATCAAAGTTGAGCAGCGCATCCAACTCATTCCAAACGATATCGATGTTATCTGGCCCAATTCCCGTAGAGAGGATGCTGATTCGTTGCCCGGCCAACTCTCCCGTAATCGTTCTAAACTCACGATGCTGGCGAGTGAGTTCAATTCGATCCAGGTGGCGGGCCACTTTATCCACCCGAGCTTGATCTCCCACAAAAATCACTTTCTCAGCCAAATCTTCTGGACGAAGATGGAGGTGGTATAGGCTCCCATCGGCATTCAAAATAAGTTCTGAGTCCATAGAAGTTGTTGAGGTAATGGGAAAGGAGGCCTTTAGACAGATGCTTAGTAGGAAAACATATTCATTGGAGGGCCCTCTCACTATAAATTGCGATCAATTCAGGAATAAAACTAGCGAAGGATCACCTTGATCGGCCTTTGCCCTTTGACCAATAGGTGATAGCTTCCTTGGGGCAATTGTGGGAGTTCCCAAATGATTTGGGTATTGTATGCTTCTAGAAGACTGGCCACGGTTCGACCTTGCGCATCTACCAATTTTCCTTCAAATTCCTGGGATTGAGAGGACTTCAGCACGAGCTTGCCTTTACTCGGGTTGTTGAGCAGATGCCAAGTAGCTAAGTTGAAATCTGTAAGATCTGTACTTGCATTAGCAATGAGGGGGATCAGCAAAGTAGAACTGGAGGTATTTTGGGCATCGGTATCCAGACTCAACTGAGCGCTAAAGCTTCCTGCCTGACTAGGCTGATATATCAACCCAATGCTCAGTGCTTCTCCCGGGGCCAGGGTCGTATCTGTGCCACTTAAGCCCGAAAAGCGAACCTGAGGGTCATTGATCTGCATGCCTGAAATGTTCAGCTCGGTATTCCCGGTATTTACCAAAATCCACCGATGGGTGACCTCCTCGCCAATAAACACCTGACCAAAATTCACCGATCCTTGGCCGAGGTCAAGGAACTTATTTTCAGGAGCCATCGAGGCCCCACTTACAGACTGAATTCGCTCTGTGAACTGGGGATAGTCGATGAAGGGGTTTCGGTTTTTCTGCAGGGTGGCAATGTCCTCGTTTCGCTGACGCTCTGCCGCGTCGGGCGGATAGTCAGAGTGCCACTGGCGGAGCAGCGTTTCTTGCCCTGAAAGAAAATTGTTGTAGTTCTGGTAACGGGTGACAAAGTAAAGCATGGCCCGGGCTACAGCTCCCTTGTGATCATCTTTGGGTTCAAAAACTCCATTTCCCTGCTTGGAGCCTCCTACCTGCCAGCTTGGATTGGTAACTGTGCCGAAAGGAAAATTAGCGCGGGCAGAGTTAGAACTGATGGTAGTGGGGTATAAATGATATAGGTCCGAGCGCATGGGTTCATCCCGGTTAAAAAGACCTTGGGGGAAGGTGTGCTCGGTATTGAAACCTTGGTTTTGAGCTTCGGTACGGGTAGCATAGCCCGTCACTTGGGTGCCCGTGTAGACACAGGCCAAAGTATTGACCGGAGCCCCTTGTCCGTTGGTTCGCTGGTTGTCGATATCCAGAAACATCTCATTCCTGGCATTGGTATACCCCAGGCTTTGATAGCCTTGGGCCAGGCGCGTTTTGAGGGCAGATTTTAGGGCATTCTCGCTGAGATTCTGGGTGCTAGCATAATAGGTCTGGCTGTAACGTCCTTGCCCTTGCAAGTCAATAGCTAAGTCCCCGCCGGGCCCTTCGGTAAGGAGCAGCAGTTCAGAGTTGTGGTAAATGTTATGCCGTGGCTTGAAATAGACCCAAGCTTCTACACTATCTCCGGGAGTCAAGGTAATGGTATCCAAGGAGGTGTAAAAGGCAGGTTGTCCGTAAGTCTGGTAAAAACGAACCTCCTTGATCCTCACCGTTTCTGGGGCTCCGTTGAGCAGCGTAATGGCTAAGCTATCGAGTTGAAGTTCGTTGGTCTCACCAAAGACCAATTGGCTCTGTCGGCTGACCAAGCCTTGGGCCAGCGCATGGGCAACCATAAATATAAAGACCAAGCTTAGTAGCAGACTTCGGTCAAGCATATGATTTTTAGCGGGCAAGATAGGGAAAGTTCTGGGATCAAAAATTAGCAGAATATGATTCGTCGACTACTCCCATGGCCAAGCACTCCTTGAAAAATGTACTTTTTTATCTCTCATCGTTCCTCAAAAAGACATACCTACAGTGCATAGCACAGCGTTATGGCCATCTGCCCCCTACCCTTTTTCTAAAAAAACAAAGGAGTAAAAAAAGCAGAACACAGCAACAACCCCCTATCTATCAACACATTACATGCGCGACAACATAATAACAACTTCTCATTTGTCTCCATTTTCCTTATATTTCATCAGTTGAACCATCCAGCCTCATATATTCCTGTAGTTAACGTTATAACCGCCCTACCGTCATGAAATTGCTACTTAGCTTCCTATTGGTTTTGCTCGTTGGATTTCAAACCATTCTGGCTCAAGTTCCACAAGGTATTAACTTCCAAGCCATTGCTAGAGATGCCAGCGGATTCCCCCTTCCCAATACGGCCGTATTGGTAGATTTTCGGATAAAGGACGGAGGTGGCACCACAGTTTTTTCAGAAAGCCATACCCTGACCACCGACGTTTTTGGTCTCTTTCGCCTAGTAATTGGAGATGGCGCTTTAAACAGCGGAAACTTCGCCAACATTGACTGGGGAGCTAGCAACCATAGTTTAGAGGTCGACATCAACGGTGCCCCTCTAGCGGCTCATCCCTTAGAAAGTGTCCCTTATGCCTTGTATGCTGACAAGGCCAATATGGAAGTCGGGGACCTACAAGGAGTAGACCTGACGGGCTTGACCCCTGGTCAGACTTTGATTTGGGATGGAACCAATTGGTTGCCAGGAGCAGCCTCTAGCAACATTTGGAGTCAAAATGGCCAGTCTGCTTATTACAATACGGGTCGGGTGGGCATAGGGACCTCAGATCCCCTGACCACTTTACATCTTTCTGATACTTCTAATGTGCTCTGGGGCGACTCGGTATCGGGATCTGGGTCCAAACTGATCTATTACGCGCCAAAGGGAGCTTTGCGAGTGGGATACCTAAACAATCCTTTTGGCGGATACAACTATGATAAATTTTGGGACTACGACAGTGTAGGATTTTACAGCTTTGCCGCGGGGCAGAATAGCCGGGCCAAAGGATTTGGTGCCTTTGCCTTTGGCAGTTTTGGCTGGGCGGATGGAAGCGGTTCAGTCGCTTTTTTTGGCAATGCCAGGGGCAACAATAGCTATACATTTGGCGGCAGTTCTAAGGGAAGAGGCAGCTTCACGGTGGAGGGAGTAGCAGAAGAAGAGGGAGGCATCGCCATGTATGGCTACACAGGTGGACGCTACGGAGTATCCATAGGAGGAGGTACCACCGGGCTGGGTGCCAGTAGTTCGCGAGAAGATTATGCCATTGCCATCGGCTGGAACTCCGACGCAAGGGGACAAGCTTCCATTGCCCTGGGCCCAAGCGATGCCTACGGCTACAACAGCTTCTCCACTGGGTGGGTAACCGAAGCCCGTGGCAATTATTCATCCACCTTTGGCTACTACACCAACTCCTACCCTTATGCCTCTATGGCTATTGGTCGCTACAACCTCATCAATGGAGACAGCGCCTCTTGGGTAAATAGCGATCCGGTTTTTATCGTAGGTGACGGCACCAGTAACGCAAACCGATCCAATTCCTTCGTGATTCAAAAGAATGGCCAAACCGCCATAGGATATAATGCTCCCACTGGAATGCTTCAGGTCAGCAGTGCCCTCGGCAGCCTCAACAACGGTGGACTGGACCCTGACAACGCCAGTTTATTGATTGGTACCGCCACCACAGGTTTGGCTTTTGACCCCAATCAGATTGAGGTCATTGGAACAGGGCTTCACCTCAATTTCAACTCAGCACAGGATGTTTACCTTGTAAATGGAGGAGGAGATGTAGCCATTGGGCATAACGCTCCTGTGGCCAAGCTAGATGTAGAATCAACGGGTTGGCAGTTTCGACTCGATAACGATGCCACGGGGGGCAATGATTGGTACATAGGCTCAAGCGCAGACACCTGGGCCGTGGGAGGAGGGAAATTCATAATCAGCCCCAATGCAGGATCTGCCAACAGCCTATTCGTCATCGAGCCAGACGAACAAGTGGGGGTAGGTACCACGGCACCGCTAGCTAGGTTCCATGTTTCGGCCGATGCTGGTGAGGACGCCATGCGAGTCCAAGTGAATGGCGCTACCCGCTTCATGGTCCATGATAATGGCGGCGTATCCATCGGAGCCAACTTAGGACCTCCAGCCGAAGGGCTATACGTACGAGGGGAGAGTGAGTTTGACGGTGATGTGATGCCCGATGATGACAATAGCTATGACTTGGGTGCTCCTCTTTTCCGCTGGGACAATGTCTGGGCCACCAATGGCATCATCCAGACTTCTGACTTAAGGCTCAAAACCGAAATAGCCCCCTTAGTCGGAGGCCTAGATCGCATCCAGCAACTGAGGCCGGTTACCTTTAAATGGAAAAGCTCACCAGATGGAGCCAGCAAAGTGGGATTAATCGCCCAGGAGGTTCAGCAGGTAGTTCCCGAAGTAGTGGCTGACCAGGGGGATGAAGCTCCTCTAGGGGTGAACTATGCTGAATTGGTCCCCGTCTTGATCCAGGCAGTTCAAGAACAACAGACACAGATCGAGGCCCAGCAGCAAGAGATCAATGAACTCAAGCAATTGGTGGAGCAGCTAAGCAAGGAAGACCATGAATAGGATTAGAAAAACCATTACGTTGATCACCTTTATATACTTGGGTATGCTGGTAAGTAGGGCCCAAATTACCCCCCACTATGTAGTAGGCAGCATGGGAGGTTCTGACTTTGTAGGAGGGGGAATGTATAGTTTCCACGTGGGGGAGCCCTGTATTGGAACCGCTACCTGGGGGTTTGGGGTTGTAACCATAGGGTTTCACCAGCCCACCTTGCCTATTGTCTTGGAAAGCGCTGCTCAGCTAGAGATTAATGGCAGTTGGGAACAAGAACAGCCCAAGCTATCCATTTCTCTGGTCAGCCAAGTACAGCCTGAGAGCTATGTAATTTTGCGCGGAGAGACACCAGATGCCCTCACGGCCGTAGCCCAAGTAAGCAGTCAATCGCTTGGATTTTCGTGGCTAGATTTCGGTCTACAGGGTGGAGACCGGTGGTTCTATCAAGTCAGGGCCCTTCTCGTAGATGGTGCAAGTGTAGAAAGTAATCGAATTGAATTGAGCAAGACTTCCACCTTATGGGAGGCATTTCCAAACCCTAGTCATGAGATCCTTCACCTTCGTGGGCCGGCTGCGAAAAGTTCTCTCCAGGTGGAGCTGACCAATGCCTGGGGGCAAGTGATCTACCAACTACACACAGGTGAAGACTTGCCCTCAGCCTTTTCCCATTCCATAGATGTCAGTTCTTGGGCCAGCGGAATGTATTGGCTCAGGGTGAGAGGAGAGGGCATCAATTGGGTGGAAAAAATCCTTATTCGTCACTGATCTTCCCAATCAAGTCAAATTCTAAGGCATCGGTGATTTTCACCTCATAAAAATCCCCGATAACGAGGTTTTCATCAGCGTATACCATTACCTCATTGTCTACTTCTGGAGAATCAGCCTCGGTGCGACCAACGAAGAAATCACCCTCCCGGCGATCTATCAGGGTCTTGAAGCTTTGACCGACTTTGGCCCGATTGAGCTCAAAGCTGATGTCTTGCTGGACCTCCATTACTTCGTCGTGGCGGCGCTGCTTGGTTTCCTCATCAATCAAGTCTTCGAAAGCAGTCCCTGCATGGGTATTGTCTTCATGAGAATAGGTAAAAACCCCTACTCTTTCTAAACGCTGAGCTTCTAAAAAATCTAGCAGCTGTTCATGGTCGTCTTCCGTTTCTCCAGGGTGGCCTACCAGCATGGTACTACGAATGGCAATATCAGGCACTTCGTTTCTGATGGTATCTAACAAGGCTTCGGTGCGCTGGCGATTGATGCCCCGACGCATGGACTTTAGGACCCCATCACTGATGTGCTGCAAAGGAATGTCGAGGTAGTTACAAATGTTGCTTCGCTCTCGCATGACCGGCAGAATATCCACTGGAAAACCAGAGGGATAAGCGTAGTGTAAACGAATCCACTCCAACCCATCGACATCGCTCAATCGCTTAAGTAAATCAGCTAATTGCCGCTTACCATATAGGTCTAAGCCATAGTAAGTCAAATCCTGGGCGATTAGCATCACCTCCTTGACTCCCTTGGCTACCAAAAACTGAGCCTCTTCTACCAAAAACTCCATGCTACGTGACTGATGCTTGCCCCGCATCAAGGGAATGGCACAGAAGCTACAAGGGCGGTTACAGCCTTCGGCAATCTTCAAGTATGCATAGTGACTGTCGGTGGTGGTTCGGCGTTCGCCGAGCAGTTCTTTTTTGTAATCGGCCCCAAGAGTTTGTACCAGGCGATCTAGGTCATTGGTCCCAAACCAAGCGTCTACTTCTGGTATTTCTGTTTTTAGTTCGTCTTTGTAGCGATGAGATAAACATCCCGTCACGATGACTCGATCTACTAAGCCTTCTTCTTTACGCCCTACGTAATCTAAAATGGTATTCACCGACTCTTCCTTGGCTTTGTCGATGAAACCACACGTATTGATTACGACCGTACCAGCGTTGCTGTCGGCCTCTTCGTGCGTGGCCTTGATGCCACCGTGGTCTAACTGAGACAAGAGTTGCTCAGAGTCAACCAGGTTCTTGGAGCAGCCCAGTGTGATCACGTTGACCTTTTTGTGATCAAGTTGGCGGCGTTGCTTAAGTATATTGGTATGCATGGATTTCTGCCTATTGCAAAGGCCTAGTAAACGCGCTGGGATAGAAAAAGTTAATCTCCACTTTTTAGCCCGGGACGTAAGCCTAATCAGTCTGCAAAAATGGCCAATTTTAGGGAGAAAGGGAAAGGCCTAGGAATTCTTTGTTCCCTTGAGCCTCCCCTACTCTTTCCTAATTTGTAAACAATAAGCCCAAAGGAAAGTACTTGCTCTCCTTTGGGCTCCCTGATTTCCTGCCTCCAAAACTGGGCTTAGGAACACGAAAAAAATGACATGTCGCTTTTGCGCAGGCATATTATTTCAGGTCAAGGAAGGGAAACCGACCTTAGCGAGTCGATGATTCCGACCTGTCGGAGCTAAGGTGCGAAGCAGTGGGATTAAGGGGCCCACTGCTGAGCCAGTGACGAAGAGATGGGGCAAAAGGCCAAGCAAAAAGGCATAACTTATTTTTTGAGTGTTCCTTAATTTCTATAAAGTGTCACGTGTTGCCCCTCTCGGATGGTCATCAAATATCCTCCATTGGCTGAAAATAAGAACTCCGCTCCCGGGTCAAAATCATCCTCGGGCCGCTCAGGAACCAGTGAAATACTTCCTTGTTCTGATTGAGAGTCGAGATCAATGGCAAGGGTCTTCTTTTGCAGAAATAAGAAGGCGTATTGATCGTTCCAATAGCTGCCGTATACCTTTGAAGTCTCTACAGCATGTTGCTGTCCTGATTCACCTGAGAAAAAGGCCATGCCTTTGGTGCCAATGGTCATCAACTGCTCCCCGGCAGGCAGCATGACGTCTAATTTTCCTACGCTAAGTTTCCGCGTATCAAATTCCTGCTCGAGTTGAAGAGTGCTTTGATCAAAGGCATATACACTTTTTTTGCCACCTCGATACAGATAGCCATCGGCCAGGATATCCCCGGCTCCCTCTCGATAGATGAAGCCATCAATGGTCTCGGTTTCCCCAATTAGACGCCCTGATGTAGCTTCTAGTACCATGAGAGCGGATTTCCCAAAGGCTTTTCCTTGCCGCACAAAAACCTTTTCCTCAGAAGCAAAGCTCAGATCCGTCCCAGCTTTCAATTTGTCGGATTCCCATAGTAGACGCCCAGTCTTTAGATCAAAAGCTTGGACCAGGGCCTTGCTGCTGCCATCGTTGGCAAAAGCCCGCTTGCCCTGTTTGAAAACTGAGGCATACAATCGATCACCAAGCACTACGCTGGGTGAAGCAATCGCTTCTGTACCGCGACCTCCGTCCGCACTGGAATTGAACATCGCTGTCATGCGGTTCTGGGTTTTGATGACTTTTTCATCTACGGTCAATAATACTCTCTCGCCTGTAGCCAAATCAAAGACCTCTGCCCCATAGTAATCGCAGATTAATCGGTTGCCGCTCAGATAGGTACGTCCTTCTCGAAAGTTAGCCAAATGGCTGCTTCGCCAGCGTTCCTCTCCTGTCTCAGGATCTAGATTCAGAATCAGGCGTTCATTTTTCTGTAAATAACTGCTGTTAAAATTGACGATGACCAGATCTCCGTCCTCGCTGATTTCAGAAAAGCCCATCGTCAGCGGATCTTGGTAGCTCCATTTTTCTTCGCCAGTAAGCAAGTCTAAGGTCGCATAGGTTCCATCGGCCAGCAGCAACATGAAAGACTGGTAACCGGTAAGAGGGGTCAAAAAGCCCAAAGCAATAGCCGAAGCATAGTTAGAAGTTTGAACGCCTTCACCATATCCCTGTAGCCTCACATTTTTGGCGGCAATGTCTCTAGGCTGGGTGCGATTGAGCCGCATATTGAAGGCCATGCTCAAGGCCAGATCGACATACTGTTCTTTCGAAGGACTAGAGAAGCGGTAGCTTTCTTTTCGCCATAACTCGCGCCCATTTTCTAGGCTGATAGCCTTCACGATGTTTTGGCTGACATTCCAATCTAGGAATACCACCACACCTTCTTCTTCAAAGACGAGATATTCAGTCCCTTCGTCAAAACGTACGTTCTCAATGGCATCAGCCCGGTTCAGGCTTCGGTTCCGCAAGATCCCGAGCAGGGATGCGTTGAGTGCATTGGTTTTGCCGACATGTTCTCCTTGAGCGATCACTTCCCCATTAGTACCCGAAAGGACTGTGTAGCCCAAATCAGAGTTGACCAAGATTGTGGAGGCATCTGGAGAAAGGTAAAAGTTCTTTTGACCACTAGATCGAAAGTAGTCGAAAAAACTAGGCTCAAAAGATTTATTGAAAATGGGTTGAAGGGGCTGGGCGATGCTCAAGGTCCCTATGAAGACGAATAAAACACTGAGGTGGTAACGCATGATCTAATGTTATTAAGGGTTCATGCGTCTCTACTGGAACGGCGTCTATCAGGGATCACCCCATGAGCATTTTTTCAACTATTTTTCTCTTAGAGACCATTTGGGTTTTGGCATTTCGGGCCCAAACGCTGGATTTTCGGGTT
This sequence comes from uncultured Bacteroidia bacterium, assembly GCA_964521065.1. Taxonomy (GTDB): domain Bacteria; phylum Bacteroidota; class Bacteroidia; order J057; family J057; genus CAYVAP01. The sequence continues at coordinate 32,669 of CAZFPQ010000052.1, forward strand.
CTGATAAGCAAATCTTGGGAGGAATAGCGGGCTATTTCTAGGGCAATTGGTGCAGTCAGACCCCTACTTGGGGCCCTTAATCCCAAGTACTCGTGGCAAGACAAGCTTAGGCCGTAAACTCAACATCTAGACAGTCTCTTAGTCCTTTTCGTTCAGGCTCAATTCTTCACTGTGCTCCCTTTTGAGTCGTTCACCAAAATCCAGATAGGCCTGGGGATAGGTCGCGTGGTTGGTTCCCATTACTCGGTCCCAAAAATTGA
>CAZFPQ010000053.1:0-32921 GCA_964521065.1 uncultured Bacteroidia bacterium
CCCGGATCAATCTGCAAGTATCCACAGAGATAGCGCTGATCACGTGTAATGAAAGTGCCCAACAAGGTGGAATCACTCAAAACCCTTTGTTTAGACGCTTGGGCCTCAGCCTGGGTGCCAAACCGAAGATAAGGTTGGGTACGATAACGCATGCCTCGGCGGCGTACCATAGGCACCTCAGTCGGCAACAATACTGAATCGACACCCTCTAACTTACCGAGCACCCTGAAAAGGGAATCCACTTCCTTGATAAAAGCAGCATCATAGACTTCTCCTCCACCAGGCCGTTTGACCGCCACGTAGATGAGGTAATTTTGGGTTTCAAAAAAGGCCTTCTGATAGGACTGGTAGTATCTGTAATCGTCGTTGTCCTTAGGATAAAAACTGTCAAAGCTGAAATCAATACGAAGAAGCAGCATGCCTGCAGCAAACAGCAAGGAAAGACCTAATATGCCCCAAAGGAAAACCCGTCGATATCTCAGCAGGAAGTTCATTCGCGCGCAAAATTAATAGAATAATCCAGACCCTCCTAGGCGACTCTCTATCACGGACGAAGCACAAGCAGAAACTTCATAATTTGGAAGGGTTAGCTTAACTTGTCCTTTTCGGAAAAGTCCTCCGCTCTTTTCCAACTGTTCATTTTCACCTATGTAAGTGCTTGCTCATGACTTTGTTCCGATTTTCCCTAGTTTTTGTGGCTATCCTTGGACTTGCTTGCCAGCCAGCGGATCAAACTGCCGATGAATCCGCGGCTTCCTTGGCCTATGCAGATTCCTTGGCTCATGCCTACATCATTACTGATGGCCACGTAGACCTTCCCTATCGCATGCGTATCCACAATTTCCAATTGGAGAGGGAGTACTTAGACCCCAGCGGTCGCAATGAGGAAGCGGATTTTGATTTTCCGAGATCCAAAGAGGGAGGGCTTGATGCCCCATTCATGTCGATTTACATCCCCTCATCGTATCAAAAAACCCAAGGAAGATCCAAAGAAGTAGCCGATAGCTTGATCAATATGGTAGAAGGCCTAGCGGGCAATTATCCCAACCAAGTCGCCTTGGCTCGTACTCCCCAAGAAGTAGAAGTCGCCTTTGCAAGTGGGAAAATCGCTTTGCCCATGGGAATGGAAAACGGCTCTCCAATAGAAGCAGATTTAGCCAATGTGGAGCACTTTTTTCAGCGGGGGGTACGATACATCACCCTTACCCATGCCAAGGACAACTTGATCTGTGACTCCAGCTATGACACTACGGGCACTTGGGGCGGACTCAGTCCTTTTGGGGAGCAGGTAGTCAAAGAGATGAACCGGGTAGGCATCATGGTGGACATTTCTCACGTGTCTGATTCTGCCTTTTGGGATGTCATGGAACTCACCGAAGTTCCTATGATTGCCTCCCACTCCTCTGCCCGGTACTTTACCCCAGGCTTTGAACGAAACATGAATGATGACATGATCCAGGCTTTGGCCCAAAAAGAAGGAGTCATCATGATCAACTTTGGTTCTACCTTTATCGACAGTACCTCACGTGAACTCTCTAGCCAGATGTCAGATGCCTACCAAGCCTATTTGGCTGCAGAAGGGCTGGAGGGAAGCGATTCACTAAATAAGGCCTTTAGAGCTCAGTACCGGATCGACCATCCCGACTTCTTCTCGGATGTACAACGGGTAGCTGACCACATTGACCATGTGGTAAAGCTCGTGGGGGTTGAGCACGTGGGGTTTGGCTCAGACTTTGATGGCGTGGGCGACAGCCTGCCAAGAGATTTAAAAAACGTTTCCCAATACCCAAATCTCTTGTTAGAGTTATTAAACCGAGGTTATACTCCTGAAGACCTTGAAAAGATTTGCTCTCAAAATTTATTCAGGGTGTGGAATGCGGTCATTGCGGCGGCGGGATAAGTCCCCAAACACTCACGCAAATCTTCCTCGCATTAGTCCCATGATCCAAACATCACCGTGGCTCAATCTCACAAAAATAGGCCCGGCAGAAGCTCTTTTGCCGGGCCTTCACATCTTAAGGCTCATGAGAATTTTTGCCAAAAGGGAATCAAGTAATTAGGGATATACTTGATCTAACAACCTGACCTAAGTTGGCCCTTAAATTTTGCTTAGACCAATGAGTTTGATCAAGCGGTTGGGGTGTTCTCTTTTTTGGCAGAGATTTTTGGATGAGAATTAGTCTCTAACTTCTCGATCTCGATTAGACATGCCTTCCTCTCTTTCGAAAATTATGCTCCTACCCTACTTCACCAAGTCATCTCTACTATTCGGACTGGTCTTGTTGTTAATGGGCTGTGCAAATTCCTCAGAACAGCCAGCAGAGTCTTCTAACATAGACATCCCATTGCGTTGGCGGGCTGAACAGCACTGGAATGAAGAAGAAAACACCACCCAATGTATATTCACTCTTGTCAACAAAAGTGAGCTCACCTTAGGGCCTGATAACTGGCGTTTATACTTCAGCACCTTTCCTAGAACCATCCTTCAAGCTACTCACCCTCTACTAGCTTCAGCCGAGCATGTGAGTGGAGACTGGCACCGCATTCAGCCTGAATCTCAGTTCTCTCTCCCACCAGGCGACAGCATCGAGATCGGCTATATCATGCAAGGTTTTTTGCTCAAAGAGAGTGACGCGGCTTTAGGACCATATTTGGTCTTAGTGGATCAAAAAGGAGTAGAAGGTGAAGCCATGCAATTTTCGGAATACCAAATTCAGCCTTTTGATTGGCCTGAGAAGTACCGAAATCATGCTCCGGAATCGATTCCTATGCCTTGGCCAGAACTACGCTACCAAGCCAATTTAAATTTGGCAGAGCTGGAACCAAGCAAAACTCTCCCCCTAATTCCTAGTCCAGTTTACTCAGAACTATCAGGAGACAGCTGTACCATAGACCTTTCATGGGAAATGGTATATCAGCCAGAGGTAGCCAAAGAGGCAGAACAACTGAAGCAAAATCTACAGGATTTACTCGGCCTTGAACTAAGTTCTCAAGTGGGAAGCTTTAAAAAGAACAAACATATATTCTTGGGGTTAGATTCCACTCTTGGCCATGAAAGCTATCACTTAAACATCCAAACCGATCACATTGAGATACTTGGAGGAAGCGCCTCAGGGGTTTTTTATGGCATGCACTCCCTGTTGCAGCTAGCACCTTTGGCCAATCTTCAAAATTCCCATTCCGTTCTTAAACTTCCCAATCTACATATCAATGACGGCCCGCGCTTTAGCTATCGAGGTTTACATTTAGACGTCTGCCGAAACTTCCAAACGAAAGACGAAGTAATGCGGATCGTCGACCTGATGAGTCATTACAAACTCAATCGCTTGCAACTGTACTTATCTGAGGATGAAGCTTGGCGGCTAGACATAGAAGAGTTGCCAGAGCTTACTGGCCTAGGATCTCAACGAGGCCATACTTTGGATGAAACCACTCACTTACATCCAGCCTATGGGTCTGGCCCAGATACTCACCGTCTACCTGGATCGGGCTACTACACCCGCGAGGAATTCAAAGAAATCCTGCAGTACGCCCAAGCACGCCATGTGGAAGTCATTCCTACATTTGGGTTACCGGCCCACGCCAGGGCTGCCATCAAAGCCATGGAGGCCCGTCGACAAGGCTTACTGGCTGCCGGAGACAGCATAGGTGCAGAGACCTATCGGCTAATCGATCCTGAAGACAAGTCCGTCTATGTCTCTGCGCAGGGATACCATGACAATGTGGTTACAGTGGCGCGCCCTGGTCCTTATCGCTTTTACCAGGCTGTCATAGAGGATGTAGAGGAAATGTACCAAGAGGCTGGAGTAAACTTACGCATGATCCATACCGGAGGAGATGAAATTCCAGTTGGAGCTTGGTCGGCATCCCCCCAGAACTTGGCTCTATTGGATTCCCTTCCAAACGTACAAAACCCAGCCAACTTACAGACTTATTTTTTTGAGACTCTGCTAAAACGACTCAACCGACCAAAATTACAAATTGGAGCCTGGGAAGAAGTTGCCTTAGAAAAGAATCCATCCGGCCACTTGGACGTCAGTAATCGATTTGCCAATGGGCAGGTGGTCCCTTATGTGTGGAACACGCTCGGCGAAGCCCTAGACCTAGGCTACCGACTAGCCAATACAGGCTATCCCATTGTGTTTTGCAACGTGCAGAATCTCTACTTCGACCTTGCTTACGACTCTCATCCTAAAGAGTCAGGCCTATATTGGGGAGGCTTCGTCGATACCCGAGCGGCTTGGTCATTTGCCCCTTTCGATCTCGTTGAGTCCCTACCCGCAAACGACCCCCGGAGATCTCGCATGACACTCCTTAAACCTGAAGCCAAGAAAAACATCCTTGGCCTTCAGGCACAAGTCTGGAGTGAAACCATCAAGGGGGCGCAGATGCTTGAATACTATCTACTCCCCAAGCTCTTAGGTTATGCAGAACGTGCTTGGAGTCGGGGAGATTGGGAAGAGAGCAAGCTAGGTCAGCACTTAGATTCAAAAGAACTCTCCTGGAATCGCTTCGCCAATACCTTGGGACAAGGAAGTCTTGCCCGGCTGAGTTTTCTTTTTGGTGGCTACCACTACCGAGTGCCTCCACCAGGAGCAGTGATAAAAGAGGGAATGCTATACAGCAATGTAAGTTTTCCTGGCCTATCCATCCACTACACTGCCGATGGCAGTGTGCCAAACCAGGAAAGCCCCATCTATGAAGGTCCGGTATCCATCAATGGGCATATCCAGCTAAGAGCTTTTGACCAAGCGGGAAAATCCAGTCGAACGGTACAGCTAGCCCCTTCGAAGGTGGGTCGTGAGCTGCGTTTTGAGGATTAAAAAATCTCACTGAATTCATAGAAGCCCCTTTTTCCCAATAGCCATTCGGCTCCGATTACCGCTCCCTGTGCAAAGCCACGTCGATTGTGAGCACGATGTTCGATGCTGATGCTATCGATCTCCGAGGTGTAGACCACTCGGTGGGTGCCTTTGATCTCGCCTGCTCGACTGAAGCTAACCGACAATTCATCATCTTGAGGGGCTCGGTTTCGAAGCTGCTCGTCACTGAGGCGCGTTTTGCGATCTAGGCGCATGATTAAGTCTCGGGCTAAGGTGTGGGCCGTCCCACTGGGACCATCTGCCTTGTAGCGGTGATGCTGTTCCTCCAAATAAGGATCGTAATCTACATGCGGGTTCATTAACTCCGCCAATCGCTGGTTGAGTTTAAAAAACAAATTGACTCCTACCGAAAAATTAGAAGCATACATAAAACTTCCTTTGACTGCCTCGACCTCTTTTTTGAACTCATCTATCCGATCGTACCAGCCGGTAGTTCCCACCACCACAGGAAGACCTTTGGCCAAAATTGCCCGCAGGTTAGATTCAAAGCTTTCAGGGTGAGTAAACTCAATTACCAGATCAGTGGAATCTTTGCTAAGAGAATCGAGTTCCTGGTAGTTGTGCCGGTCAATTCGATGGCTAATTTGATGCCCTCTTTGCAGGGCTTCGGCCTCAATGGCCTGGCCCATTTTCCCATATCCCAACAGGGTAATACGCATAGTGATCGATTAATATGAAACACAAAAATAGAAGAGGGCCTGGGTAGGAAGCAAGCGAGCTGTATTCACCCTGCTGAAACCATCCGGGGATTTCGGCGTATGCCAAAAAGTGAAAAGATTCTAACTAAAAAACTTAGCGAACAGGCATTTTTTGATAAATTGGTGGGGAAGAAGAGGGCAAGCTTGGGCGAATCATTAGTATTATTTTTGCATCTCTCCCCTTTAACCACCCTACTCCCACATGAGTCTGGTCAAAAAAGCCATCCAAGATCGCTACGTTGTGATCAACAAAAAGACCGATAGCCTGGTCTATCTTCCACAAGGCAAGGAAAGGCGCTACAGCAATCCTGAGGAAAAAGTCCAATTAGAGACCTATGCCGAGTTGATCTACGACTTTGGTTATCCCCCGGAGCACTTACGGGTGTGTGAGAAGGTTCAGATTGGTTCTTCTACCCGAGAAGCGGACATCGTAGTGTTCAAGGACCCTGATGCCATGGACCCCTACGTTATCATAGAATGTAAGAAACGCAAGGTTTCTAACCGGGTATTTGAAAGCGCCATTGATCAGGGGTTCAGTTACGCTGCTGTAACCAACGCCGAATACGTCTGGGCAACTTCAGGAGACAAAGATGCAGCTTATGAGGTGTTCCATGACACCATCAATGAGCGTAGCCGTAACCGCATTGACCGCATACCCACCTTCAAAGAGTTGAAGAAAAAAAGAGGCAAGGTTAGGCGTCGACTCTCCTGGTTTGGACGTCATCCCATCGTCAGCGATACCCTACTCTATAGCCTGGTGCTGGTGATTTGCATGGTTTCCTTGTCAAAAGTTGCGGTGGCCTATCATTCCGAGATTTATGGATTCACCAAGCCTCTTTGGGAAAAACATGGCATGGACTTCAATTGGATTTACAATGTCCTAGCTGCAACTTCATCTTTGGTAGCCTTAGGATTTGGCGCCGTGTTCATGCGTAGTCACCAGTTTTTCCATACTTCTTCGGAACGAAAGCGAATCACCTACTTGTTGATCGCAGCTATTTTGTTCGTGCCGGCTTGGTTTATCGGCGTCAATAACCACGATCCAGACTGGTGGATGTGGAGCAACTATACCAAGTGGCGCAATAAGGACTTCACCATGATGATTTACCTATGGCCCTACTTGAAGTCCATCGGATTGCAAATGCTGCTGATTTACGGGTTGATTTGGTTGATGAATCGAGGCAATAAAAAATAAACGTAACGACAAGAAGAGAGGTAGTAAGCTACAAAGCTCTCCCACGTTCCAAGTAAACAAGTGGACATAGCAAAAACGGTAATCGGGGTAAGGACATGTGGGGAATGGGGTATGTTGCGGCAATACTTCGTCCTTTTACCATTGCTCCATAGCCCGTAGCCACCCCTATTTCTTCTGTCCAAGGGCTTAGTTTCCCCAGCGGTCGAACTCTCCGTACGAGCCGTTAGAAAATTCAGGGGAATGAAGCAGCGAAAATGTGCTAATGGTGGTATTTTTGCTAGTGAAGAGCGTGATCTTAACTAGCGATCGTTTATTGTTTATTTTCGTTGAGTAAGGAGTCCTAGTCTAGGAGAGAATCGTAAAATGAAACCAAGGGAAGCATTTTGCGCAAAACCCTTTGTCATTTTATCTCTTTCTAGAGGTATGGATTCTTCCTTTCTTAGAGACTGTTTGGGTTTTGGTGTTTCGAGCCCAAACGCTGGATTTTTTGGTTCTGACAAGCAGGTTTTTTGAGGAATAGCGGTCTAGCCCGGGGAAAATCGGTGCAGTCAGGTTCAAAAAAGACAAGTTTAGGCCGTAAAGGAAAAATCAAAACAGTCTCTTACGTTCTTCTACTGCTAACGCGTCCCCACCGGGGCCTATTTATCCCACGCAAAAAATCCCAATGGATCGTCACTTTTATAACTCTGGACTGATTGGCAACTGTGCCTACCTAGCTCTAATTGACACCACCGCCAATGTAAATTGGTTGTGCTGGCCTCGCTTCGACAGCAGCTTCTTGTTTGGAAGCTTGTTAGATCCTGAAAAAGGCGGTGAATTTTCTATTCGCCCTGCCTCCGAAGAGTATGAATCACGGCAGTACTACGTAGAAAACACCAACATTTTGGTGACCGAGTTCACGGCTCCAGATGGAGTATTCAAGGTTGTAGACTTTGCCCCACGCTTCTATCAGTATGAGCGTTATTACAAGCCTCTCCTGCTAGCCCGTCGGGTTATTCCCTTAGAAGGAACACCGCGTATCAAGATTGTCTGCCGCCCTCGCGGAGAATATGGTCAATTGGAGCCTGAAGTCTTGTTGGGAAGCAGCCACTTGCGCTTCATGGGACTTGATCGGCAAGTTCGCCTGACCACCAATGTAGCCCTAAACTACATCACAGAGGAAAAGTCTTTTGTGCTCAATGAGCCCAAGCACCTCGCCCTTACTTGGGGCATCCCCTTGGAGGCCGAATTAGAAGGGACGCTGGACAACTTCTACACCAAAACCATGAAGTATTGGCGGAAGTGGGTGATGCGGACCTCCATCGGGCAATTCCACCAAGCGGAAGTTATCCGCTCTTCTTTGGCCCTCAAGATTCACCAGTACCAAGATACGGGAGCCATTATCGCAGCTACCACCACTTCTTTGCCAGAATCTCCAGGAGCAGGCCGGAATTGGGACTATCGATATTGCTGGATTCGAGATACCCACTACACCCTGAAGTCTCTTACCAACTTGGGACACTTCACGGAGCTACAGCAGTATGCCCATTATATAGAGAACCTTGCCCTGAATATGCGTGAAGGGGATCGCTTCCAGCCCCTATATTCCATCTCAGGGGAGGCTAAGCTGATAGAGAAGATCGTAGATTTAGCAGGTTATCAAGGTAAAAACGCTCCTGTCAGGGTTGGAAATCAAGCCTATGAGCACATCCAAAATGATGTCTACGGCCAGGCGCTGGTTTCTCTGCTCCCTCTCTTCGTGGATGAGCGACTCTCTTTTGAAGATAAGTCTCACCTCCTCCCATTGGCCATGCGCCTTCTGAATCAAATTGAGGCGACTATGTATGAGCCTGATGCGGGTTTGTGGGAGTTCCGTAACAAAGCGCAGAAGCATGCCTATACTTTCCTCTTCCATTGGGCTGGGGCAAATGCAGCTTTAAAGATAGGACGCTTCTATAAAAACTATGAGATGATGAGCCTCGCAGAGCGGCTGATCAAAGAATCAACCAAGCAGATCGAAGCTTGCTATGATGCCAAACGAGGCGTGTATACCCAAGCCATTGGGGTGGACAACTTAGACGCCAGCTTGCTCCAGTTGATCACCATGCACTATTTAGATCCTAAAAGCGAGCGGGCTCGCAAGCATGTAGAGGTCCTCGAATCAGAACTGAAGACAGAAGGGGGTCTCTTTTACCGATACAAGCATGCGGATGACTTTGGCGAGCCAGAAACCACTTTCTTGATCTGCGCTTTCTGGTATACCGAAGCCCTAGCCATGATAGGGCGAGTAGAAGAGGCCGTTGAGAACTTCGAAAAGCTCATTCGTTACAGCAACCACGTCGGGCTGCTGAGTGAAGACGTAGACTACCGCACAGGAAGTCAGTGGGGCAACTTCCCACAGGCATACAGCCACGTAGGTCTGGTAAATGCCGCGTTTGCTATTTCAAGAAAGCTTGATCGAGAGGTTTTCCTCCCCATGGAGGGTGGAGATTTTGAGAAGATCGCTTTTGGTGGTGACCGGGCTTAATCTAAGTAGGAAGCGAGAAGTTGGAAGCGAGATGCGAGGCGATTTTGTACTGATGGTCAATAATTTAAATCAATCGCATTACTCGGTTTCTTCCGTCTACCTACGTAAAACTGGGCCTTGAAACAGGGTTTACAGGGGAAGGTTCTCCTCTGTAAACCCTAATTTGTATGGTCTACTTCTAGTCCTTCCGTATTTGATCTCACCATTACGCCGCTAGAATACCCACATCAGTCCCAAACCTTGTTGGCTTAGCTGGATGGAAGAGAGAATCTGTTCCAAACGGCCATGGTTACTCTGATGATGAACTAGGTACTGAGTCAGGTCAAAAAGAAACAAAAAGCCTCCTTGGAGGACAAGGGAACGACCATAGCCTAAAAACAAGTCTGCGCGGGGCTCCCCACGGCGAGACCTTTCGATCAAATATCCTCCTGCCGTCATATAAGTAAAGTTTAAAGCCATGTTGAAGAGAAGAATCTTTTCTAGCTTCTGCTGCTCTGCAAAGGTTTGCCAGAGGTCATAGCTACTTAGGTCTTCATTCCCCATGCCAATGAGAGCGCCAGCCGCTAAGCCTAGGTTTACACAATTCCAAATGGCGTTCATCTCGTGAAAGTAGCGAGTGGGACCTTCTGTTCTGGCTCTTAATATGCCCCCTACCGCCATGTTACCCAAAGCCCAACCTCCCAACACATACATGTTGGTTCGATTAAGCCGCAGTCGCGTCTGGTTAATTTCCTCCAAGCTTGGTATCACCTCCTGTCCATAAAGGCCTTCTATGGCCAAAAGACCCATCGAGAAAAGGAAGATGATCTTTACTGTTTTGCTGCTCATCATTCAGAATGAATAGAGTTATTGCTCAATGCTACGGGGGTCAAAGGACAAGACTTCTCCATCCTCCGACTGGATCTCAACCTCAATGGGATTGCAGCAGACCTCACAATCTTCGATGTAGGTTTGAGAGCGCTGACTTAGATCCAAAAGGAAACTGATTTGTTGCCAACAGTATGGGCAGATGAAAAAGTATTCTTCGGTCACCTTTTAACTTTATCCTAAAACCACAGGCCTGGACAAATTGTTAAGGGGGTGATCGAGAGAATTTAGCAACTCTCACCCAATTTCGACCAATCGATTATTTTCCCTCCTCAACCGAGGAAAATCTTCGATTGAAGCACCTATTTAACCATTTTTTTGTGTCTCAGTCGACCGACTTAGGTTTAGAATCGTAAACAATGCAGCTATTTTTCCTATTCAAATTTGTCTACCATAAGGAAGACACCATCTCAATTCATTCCTCTTTTCCCTTACTTGGTGGGCGGAGGGTGAGTAGATGATATCCAGAGGTAATCAAAAGAATGCTGATTAACATGAATGCGAGTTGGAAAACTATGATAGGATTTTTGATCCTATCCTTATTAAGTATTGGGCTCCTATCTGCCCAGGGAAATCCAAAAGAGGTCAGGGTACTGATTTCTATTGATGATGAAAACAAAAAAGTGCTGGTAGATACGACATTTACCATGGAGGGCAATTTAGAAGTAGGCGATATTCTTGACCATCTGGAATTGGATTTAGACGAGGAAGGGCAAAGCTTAACCAAAGTCGTTATCATCAAAGACCCCGAGGTTCGAGCCGCCGATATGGCAGCTAGTCGGCCAGATCAAGCTAAAAAGCCACCCGTTATAGGGGTGTACATTGATACGAACCATTCCGAGGCAGAAGGTGTATGGGTCACTGAAGTATTTGGCGCAGCGGAGATAGCAGGTATTCAAGAAGATGACTTAATCGTCGCCATTGATGGAGAACCCACTTATGACATTGAAGACATTGGTAATGCGAAGGTGGGAAAAGAGGTCGGTGATGTACTACAAGTCGAGGTGAATCGAGATGGAGAGCGACTAAACATTGCCGTGACCTTAGGCGAGTCTATGCCTAAGAAAAAAGAAGAGGAAATGTTGGTCGCCAAAGGTGAACCCAAGAAGCGAGGATTCCTGGGCGTATACACCGATGAAGTCGATGCCCAGACCGCAGATCGTCTCGGATTAGAATCACAGTTAGGTGTGTACATAAAGCAAGTGGTACCAGGTTCTGGAGCTTATCAAGCAGGGCTTCGAGCGGGAGATGTAATGACGCATATTGAAGGCAAGGAAATGGATGCCGCATGGGAACTGGGGGAAGTACTATCTGAATACGAGCCCGGAGATAAGGTACTCGTAGGTTATGTCAGAGACGGGGAAGCAGTCATCACCACGGTGGAATTAACTGAGAAAATTGACCATAAACCCAAGCCTTCCCAGTGGAAACAAATTCGCATTGAAAAGCCCTATCTGGGAGTGCACCTTGATAGCGAAGGACCTGGGGTAAGAATTACCCGTATCACCGAGGGGGAAGGAGCAGAGGCAGCTGGCTTACAAGTAAATGACCGGATCTTGGAGATTGACCAAGATGAAGTGGACACCTTCGATGAGTTAGCAGAAGCCATTGGAAGTCATATGCCTGGCGAAACCATCCGTTTACGTATTTCACGGGATGGAAAAGAATCAAAAGTTCGCGCGACGCTTGGAGGACGCATTACCCATGAGTGGATCACCTTGCCTCCCGAAGCTGATATGCCTCTGGAAGAATTGCTCAAAGACATGGAAAACCCTGAACAAGCCATGGAAATTCAGGACCAGTATGAGAATCCCACCCTTGACATGGATGAGTTTGAGTTTTTCCCCAATCCCAGCGAAGGTCAATTTAGGCTTCGCTTTGTATTGCCAGATGAAGGAGATACTGACATCCGAGTATTCTCCGGCACCGGCCAAGAGGTTTACCGAGAACGCCTAAGAAACTTTAGTGGGGAGTACAACAAACGCATCGACCTTGGCAATGACCTGAGTCGAGGCATTTATTTCTTACAAGTCACTCGCAACGGCAAAGGCATGGTGGAACGCCTAATCATCCGTTAAGCAAGCGAACTCGGGCTATGGACTATGAGAGATTAACTTGAAACAAAACCACTTACTCTCGTCCTAGCTGTACCTGGGTCTTCCTCTTAAGCAGGTGGACATAAGAAAAACGGTAATCGGGGTGCGGGAGTAGTGGGTATGTGGTGGCAATTACTCATTCGTATACGCATAGCTCCGTAGGCCATAGCCCGGATTCTTCTGTCCAAGTGCTTCGGCAGAAATCAAGGCACAGATATTGGGGCCAGCAATTCCAACAACTCACGTTGGGTTTGCTGGCCTTTGTCATGGTTATACCATTTTTGTAAGACCAGATTCACTTCGGAATAGTGAACCTCGGGATTCTGCTGATATAGGTCGTCTCTCACTTCCTGGGCAGCGGATGGCCTAGGTCCCCATGAAAAGAGTTCTTCTCCATTCTCTTGATCAAAAACCACCAGCTTTGGTATAGATCGCCCTCCGCGCGTTAGGTAGCGATCCATTACCTCCAGGTTTTCGTCTCTTAAGATTAGACGTAGCTCTATTAAGGGGTTTTGCTTGACCATGGCAGCAAGGATGGGAACTATTTGGGCAGCATCTCCACACCAAGCTTCTGTGATTAGCAGCCAAGCTTGTGGACCCTTGACTGCCCCGATGGCTCCTAGTAACTCCTCATTCAAAACCATAGTACGATCCAACCGCTTCATGCGGCTTGCATTCAACTTGGTAAAATGAGCCAAATCATCCGACTGGGTAGGCCCTGTTGTTTTTCCCTCGCTCACTACCATGTCGACCAAGTCCCGATAGACTTGATAACTCATTCCTTTCTCCCATGCCTGCTGTATGACTGTATCCATGATGATAAATTTAGTTTCGCGAAACCATCGGCCCGGCTATGAAGGCATCAATGGCTGCACTGATAGTTCTCAACCATTCTTAACTGCCTAGCCGGTTTAAGTTCTACCTGCAAACTTAGAAAACATTGGAAAAGCCCTAATGCCACTTATGCGACATTAGGGCTGACAAATATCATTGACCCAAAGTTAAATGAAATTAACCTCGGTTGTAAGCATGCCTCACGCTTAGCCAACCTACCGCGGCAAAGCCCAACATCTCCATAAGCATGAAAGGAAGAATGCTGAAATCCTGAAAACGGAAAGCCAAAACTACCCCTAGGCAGAAATAAACCGCCATAAAAAGCTCGGCATAAACTGATGGCTCTATTTTCCGACTCTTATACTTCACGTGGTTCCACTTATCGCTGCGCTTTTGCAGGGCAAACTTTGGCGTACGAATAAAGGGTGTTTTCTTTCCTCGGAATCCCTGAAGCACCGCACGGGTGTTGTGCAGCGACAGACCCATAGATATGGATAAGAAGGGGATATAATGCAGCAGGAAGCGCTTGATCCCCTTTTCCCAATCACCTTCTCGACGCCAAAAAGTAGCTAAGTACAGACTAGCTAAGATGATGAAACTACATAGTAAGGCGGCAACGGGTACCAATAGAAAATCTACTTTACCCATGAAAATCTCGTGCTTGATCCACAACAAGGGGACACTGGTTGCCCCTAGTAGGAGCACCAGAATGAAAACGGAACTGCTCAGCAAATGCATGGTGCCATGCAGTTTACGACTAAGCGTAGCCTTAGACCTCCACAGTTGGACCAACATTTTTCGAGCGACTTCAGCTCCTCCCTTCATCCACCGATATTGCTGAGATTTGATGGCGCCCATCTCTGCGGGTAGCTCAGCTGGAGCTCCGATCTCATCTACGTAGCGGAACTTCCATCCTTTCAACTGAGCACGGTAGCTTAGGTCCAGGTCTTCGGTCAAGGTATCATGCTCCCAACCCCCTGCATCCATGATGCACTCCTTACGCCAGACTCCCGCCGTTCCGTTGAAGTTCATGAAAAAGCCTCCGACATCCCGGCTGAACTGCTCTACGGTAAAGTGAGCATCTAAGTGGAAGGCTTGAGCTTCGGTAAAAATTGAATAGTTCTGATTGATGTGCTCCCAGCGAGCTTGGACCACTCCGATCTTTGGATCGGTGAAGTTAGCCAAGGTCGCACGAAGGAAATTGGGCTTGGGAAGGAAATCGGCATCAAAGATGGCGATGTAATCCCCTTTGGCGAGGTCCAATCCATATTCTAATGCACCGGCTTTAAATCCAGTACGCTCAGGTCGCCGAATGTGGTGAACTTGTAGGCCTTGAGCCTGCAATTCAGCAATCCGCTTTGCGGCAACCTCTACGGTTTCATCAGTAGAATCATCTAACAGCTGTACCTCATATCGATCTCTGGGGTAGTCAAGCTCAGCCATGCTGTCGAGCAGGCGTTCAACCACATAGAGTTCATTGTATATGGGTAGCTGGATGGTCACAAAAGGAAGATCCTGGTCTCCCTCAAGTGGCGGTATAGACTCGTAACTTTTGCGGTTTCGCAGAAAGGTCAAGATCAGGTGAAGTTGCCCGAGGCTATAAATCACGATCAGGACCAGCGCAAGACCATACAAGCCTAAAACCAAATATTCGAAAACTTGCAGCAACACGCTAGAAAATTTTTGCAAATTTTAACTATACTCACTCAATATCCAAATATTCAAGACTGGTTTGGGTAAAAGTTACAGTAATTTAAAGATCGTCCAGAGGATTTTATAACCAGCTAAAATGGTTCCCTTGACTGTCCCTGTAACTTTAGATACCCCGATCCGGGTTCGATAATCGACGGCCACTTCCGTAGCCTTCAATTTCAGTTTGGCGGCTTTGACCTGCATCTCAACTGTCCATCCATAAGTGGTATCCTGCATGTTTATTTTTTTCAATGCAGCATAAGTAATCGCCCTAAATGGTCCCAGATCAGTAAAACGGTACCGGTAGAGCATGCGGATCAAGGTGGTTGCCAGCCAATTTCCAAAGATCTGCTGAGGCATCATTGCCCCACGCTGCCTATCGCCCAATTCCCTAGATCCTATGACCATGTCATACTGATCTCGAATTATAGGCGCTACTACCTCCGGAAGCTGCTGGGGGTAGTCAGAGTAGTCTCCATCCAAAAACACCACGATTTGCGGTTTTTCTTCAGGTAATTTCTCATCTAAGTAGTGGATTCCTTTTAAACAAGCCGCTCCGTAGCCTTTCTTTTCTTCCCGGAGAACAGTTGCTCCAGCAGCCTTGGCGACGGCATCCGTTTGGTCGGTAGAACCATTGCTGACCACAATGACTTCTTCTACCCAATCAATTGGAATGTCCTTTAAGACCTTCCCAATAGCTTCCTCTTCGTTAAAAGCAGGAATGATCACATAAATACCCGAAGGTATAGTAGCTGAATGCTCCTCCATTCTTTGAAACTCCATTAATCTTTACAGAGGAATATGTTTACATCCAACGGGCGCATAGACGCCGCAATAAACAAAAACTTGAGGACATACCTGTCAGTCAGAAGACTTTATCCATCTTTTAGCAGTCAACTCACTAAAAATCAGCACAATAATTAATGTCCTCTTAACAGTGATATAGATCAAAAAAGGGATCTTTAGTCACTCTGGAAGACTGAAAAATTTGAATAATCAAAAAAAACATCAACCAGAGCGACCAGGCAATTTCTTAGAGACTGTTTGGATTTTGGTGTTTCGAGTCCAAACGCCCGATTTTTTGGTTCTGACAAGCAGGTTTTGGGAGGAATAACAGGCTATTTCGAGGAAAATCTGCGCAGTCAGACTCGTACTTGGGGCCCTTAATCCCAAGTACTCGTGACAAGACAAGTTTTGGCCGCAAACTCAACACCTAAATAGCCTCTTAGTTGACGCCTTTCAAGGCCACCTACATTGCCCCTCTTTAAGATCGATACAAAAGTTTTTAATTCTCCTAAATCCTAGCCCATGCGCACCTTGTTCCTGCTCTTCCTGATGCTACTTAGCAGCTATCTACACAGTCAATCTCCGGCTCGAATTATCATCGATGAATCTGGAGAAATACACCCATGGAATAACCTAGAGGTGAACAACAGTCCCGAAACCTTCCAATTTGCTATTGTGACGGATCGAACAGGAGGGCACCGCCCTGGAGTGTTTCCAACCGCCATAGCAAAGCTCAACTTGCTCCAGCCTGAATTTGTGATGAGTGTAGGAGACCTTATCGAAGGCTATACCACTGATGTAGAACGGATCAATCGCGAATGGGAGGAATTTACAGGATTCATAGATGCGCTTACAGTGCCGTTCTTCTATGTTCCAGGCAACCATGATTACATCAATGAAGTCATGGCTCAAGAATGGAAAAAGCGCTTTGGGAAGGATTGTTACCACTTTATTTACAAAGACATCTTGTTCCTCTGCCTGAATAGCGAAGAACGGATGCGCGGGGCAGGGCGTGGTTACATTGATACCCCCCAATTAGCGTACGTAAAGGAGACCCTGGCTCAGCATCCTGAAGTAAAATGGACCCTGGTGTTTCTCCACCAACCTCTATGGGACCAAGCTGATGCGGGAAAATGGCCCGAAGTGGAAAAAGCGCTATCAGGTCGGCCTCATACCGTCTTTGCCGGCCACCGCCATCGCTACGTAAAGTATGAGCGAAACAACAGCAAATACTTCATCTTGGCCACTACTGGTGGTGGGAGTGGTCTGAGAGGCCCCTCATTTGGAGAATTTGATCACGTGGTATGGGTCACCATGACCCAAGATGGCCCCATCATGGCTAACTTGCTCTTAGATGGAATTTGGGATGAAAGCGTGCATACTGAAGACATGATGGCCTACTCGCGGCCGCTCCTGGAGCAACTGGCCGTGAAAGCCATGCCTATGTTCAGCGAAAGGGGAACTTCGCCCAAGACACTGGAATTACGCCTACAAAATCGCAGCGATGTTCCCATGGCATACGACTTAGAGTTCCGATCTACGGATAAGCTATGGGTTGCCAGTTCGGGGCTCAGTGATACCCTGGCTCCCAATAGCAGTTTGATAAAGGAAGTTCCCGTCCAGAGTGCCGATGACTTGTGGCAGGGTCCCATCACCCCGATTCGGCTAAAAGGCAACCTAACCTACTTAGACGCCAAGCGGCCTCTGCTAACGGTTCCCGTTGATCAGCGCCTTAGGCCCAATGAGTTGCTCCCTCTACAGCAACACAGCGTGGAAATCGACGGAAAAATCGGCGATTGGCCTACTCTACGCTTTGACAGCCGACAAGCCAGCGTAGAAGCGGATCCTTTTTCCCACCAAGGCCCACAAGATGGGTCCTATCAGTGGGATGTTGCCTATGATAAGGAGTGGCTCTACCTAGCTGGAAAGTTTACCGATGATGACCTCATGATTAGAGAGGGAAGTTCTGCCTGGAATCAAGATGGCGCTATTTTTTATCTGGACGCACGTCCTCCCCAACAAAGTGCTTACAACCATGGCCGGGAGTACCGCAATTTCTTATCTCTCATGGCTAACCCCAGTGTGAATGATGCTGATGGCGGACAAATTTACAATGCGGACCGTCTCCCCAAAGGCAGTAAAGTTGTTTGCAAAAAGACGGACAATGGTTTTTCAATCGAAGCCAAGCTGCCCATCTCATACCTGGAAACGATTCAAGGAGAAGACTGGAAATTTATGCGCCTCAATGTCGTCCAGCTAGACTTTGACGATTCAGGAATGCACGAATCAGGTATTTTTTGGCGCCCCAATTGGCGTACCGAAGAGCGATTGATCGGTGAGGGCACTTTTCAACGATGAGAGACTGAGATAAACAGCTCGATTTTTATATATTTGTTCTACCAACCACCCACCACTGGTCGGCTTCTCATGAAGCCGGCCATTTTCGCTTAACCAATACCTATCATGGCAGAGTTTTCCCTATCCATCGGCACCCGGGTTAAACATCCCCAGTACGGCAAAGGCATCATTCTGGACAACAGTAAATCCTTTTACAACATCGCTTTTCCCAACTTTGGTGATAAGGCGATCGACAAAGAACTGCCTGACTTGGAGGTGGTAGAATTAGCGCCAGCGCCAGAAGAGCGCCTCAGCCTAGGTGATGTCGAACGAGTCATGACACAAATTCTACGAGAGTGGTCAGGTGTGAGTGAAATTGTTCCTTTAGGCAAAAAGTGGCAAGGTGGCACCTTGATCCTTCAGCCCGCCGATGACACCCAAAAGCCCAAAGAAATTCCCATTGAGACTTTCTTTCATAAGATCGTGATGGTCAGAGACCGGCTGCGGGTATTAGAACAGCAGATCAACGCTAAGCGGGGATTGACGCCAGAAGAAAAGGTTAATCTGCAGCAGTACATCACCCGTATCTACGGTTCCCTGACAACGTTTAACCTGCTGTTTGCGAGTTCAGAAGATTATTTTCGTGGGGAGGGGAAAAAGAAGGATTGAAGCCAGATGAGTCAGTAGCAGCTCTGGTTGCCTATCATTGATGAAGAAATTATTTTTATACCGGATCAAGGAGCTTAACAAATGGTAGATCAGGGCGAAAAATACATCAATCCACTTACAGACTTTGGGTTCAAAAAGCTATTTGGTTCAGAACCGAATAAGGATCTTCTGATTGATTTTTTAAACCAGATATTGCCAGACCGACAAATCTCGGACCTCACTTATGCTTCTAATGAACATTTTGGAAGCCTAGAGTCCGATCGGAAGGCAATTTTTGATATCTATTGCAAGGGCGATGATGGCGAACGTTTTATCGTCGAGATGCAGAAGGCTAAACAAAATTATTTTAAAGACAGAAGCGTCTTTTATGCCTCCTTTCCTATTCAAGAGCAAGCCCAAAAAAAGGCTTGGGATTTTAAACTTGAACCGGTCTATTCCGTAGGGATTTTAGACTTTGTTTTCGAGGACCACAAGCAGCAAGATGACTTACTCCATGTAGTAGAGCTAAAGAATCAACAATGTGAGGTATTTTATGACAAGCTGAAATTCGTCTACCTAGAGCTGCCCAAATTCTCCAAATCCGCCGACCAGTTGGAAACGCAATTCGACAAATGGTTATATGTGTTTACTCACCTTTGGAAGTTACAGGATAGGCCAGCCGAACTAAGAGAGCGAGTTTTCGAAAAACTATTTGAAATAGCAGAAATCGCTAAGTTTTCAGAGGAAGAGCGAGAAGCCTACGAAGAAAGCCTAAAAAACTACCGGGACATTAAGAATGTAGTAGATACAGCTCGTGAGGAGGGTCTAGAAACTGGCCGCTTAGAGGGCAGGATAGAAGGTCGTTTAGAGGGCAGGATAGAAGGTCGCTTAGAGGGCAGGATAGAAGGTCGTCTAGAAGGAAGACTAGAAGAAAAACTTGTCATTGCACGTAGAATGAGGGCACAAGGACTAACTGATAGCGACATTCAGCAATTTACTGGGCTAAGCGGTGAGGAATTGGAGGGCTTATAAGAGATTGAGTCATTCTTTTATTCAAAAACAGCTGACAGGTATTCCTGCCAGCCGTTTTGAGTGACAAAAGGCTTAAAGCCTACTCCACGATTAATTTCCGGGTAATCACCTCCTTGTTGAGGCTCATGCGTACCAAGTATACCCCGGTATCTAAGGCTTCACTGCTGAGATCGATCTTCATTTTTCCGGATTCAACTTGACCTGCATATACCTGCTTTAGTACTTGACCTTCTTTGTTGAGCAGTTCTAGCTTCAGAAGTCCTCCCTCAGCAAGATTCAGCCCTACAGAACTTGGACCAGAGGCAGGATTGGGAAACACCCTCATCTGAGACTCTGGAGTTTCTGGCTCCATCGGTAGCTCTCCGTCCCATAGCAAGAATCCGGCGGGATTTAGCACTTTACCTAGGCCTTCTGGTCCGTGGCGATGCCCACCACGCTCATGATGCCGCTCATGGCTGGGACGCCCAGGCTTTGCCTCCATGTCATCCGCTTCAGGACGGTACTTTTCCATGATGGCCTTTATTTCCTGGCGCCATTCTTTCGCCTGGGGTTTCAGTTCATCTAAGATGCTCTCTAATTCCCTGTCATGCGCATCAGCGATGGCCCATACTTGAGTCATCAGTTGGCGCTTTTCTTTTGCAAAGGCGCGATGCGCATCTTGCATTTGCTCACGCATTTCCTCCGAAGGACGCTCGCCTGGAGTATGCTGCTCACGCAAGGCTTTGCGCTGCGCTTGGCTGCGATCGCGCAGATCCTTGAGATCGCTACGCAGCTTGGTCAACTGAGCTTGCTCATCGGCACTTAGGAGCCGGTCGGCTTTGGCTCGTTCAACTGATAATACAGGCTGAACCTCAGCTTCAAGATAACTTCTAATCTCGCTGTGTAATGCGGCCCTGTCTTCGGAAGATATTTTCGGTCCATGTTGGCCGTGATGCTTAGGCTGGGCACTGAGCGAAAGGCCTAGAAACATAAAAAATATGGGAGCAAATAAAAATGACAAGCGTTTCATCGGGTTTTGAATTAAAACTGAGTGGATAAAAATTGGCTGATACATAGCCATTCAAAATCCTGAGCGCTCAGTAGGGATATCGTTTGGCGATCTATTTGCACCTTTGACCCGATGCTTCTTTTATTTATTCCCTGAATAGCTATTTTTTTTCAGCTTCCTGCTTTAAGGCCTGATTCATCTTGATAAAATTTTCCCGAGTCTCATCGCCTACCTGACTCATAATCAAACGTTTGAAAACCCCTCCAAAGCTTTCTCCATGAATCAGCTTAACTTGATTTTCGTCTATGGGAACTAACTCAAAAAAATGACGACCATCGAACAAGCCTTTAAAAAACAAACTGCCTAGCCACTCAACATACCGGATGGGTTCTACTTTAAGCAACGTGGGCTTAAAGACCTGATCCTTGCCATTGAGTCGCATGGTATTCTGTAGTTTTTGTCCTGCTACCGCTTTTCCCTGGCTGTGCACAATAAAAGGGTTCCAGTTCTGATAGTTTTCAAAATCTGTCAGGATATCCCACACTCGCTGAGCGGATGCATTGATAATGATTTCGGTCTGAATTTGCATGATCTTATTCTGGATGATGAGTTAATGGATAACGGGATAAATCCCGAGAAAGGGTGGCTTGATCAAGCATTTAAACCAAAGGTATAGGCTTGGACCAAAGGGGCCATTAACATAAGATAAAATCGGTTCAGCTCCTGCCGTTTACTATCGTTCACTGATCCGCTTCCTGATTCGACTCAGCGAAACGGGAGTAATCCCCAAATAGGAGGCAATGATATGCTGAGGAACCCGCTGCTGAAGGTCCGCATGCTGAGCAAGGAACTTCACGTAGCGTTGTTCAGGATTATCCAGAATAAAAGATGCCAAGACACGCTGAGCATTTACAAAGCGCTGTTCGAGGACTTTTCGCACCAAAGTATTGATTTGGGGTACTTCTTGGCACAGTGCATCCAGTTTTGCGTAGGGAATGACTAACAGATCACAATCCTCAAGGGTTTCTAAGACCTGCTGGCTAGGACTTTGGGTCAAAACACTGTCGAAGCTACTGGCAAACATTCCCTCTTTGAAAATGAATCCCGTAATCTCTTCTCCGTCTTTGGGGTAAAAAAAACGCACCAAGCCTTTTTGGATAAAGTATAGCTCAGTGGAAATATCTCCCGCTTTCACCAAATAATATTTGGCAGGTACTTGCCGAAAGATGAGGGCCTGCTCAAACAATGCTTTCTCCCTACTAGTCAATTTGACCAGCTGTGCTATGACTTGATGAAGCAGCTCAAACATAGACGCCCATTGAAATCAATGCTTTACTCTCGAATCGCTACCCATAAAAACATAGCTAGAAACAACAAGGCAAAGCCTCCATGTATTCCAACAATGACTACGGTCGTGATCCCGTTGAATACATTGATTAGTTGCCCAATGGTTAAGCCCAAGTGAAAGATCATCAAGGTACCAAAGCCAACGTATCGCGCTTCAGGAGTCATGTCCCTCAAGGTCATTAGGATAGAAAGAGCTGCCATCGCCAATGCTCCAAAGGCAAAGGAGCGACCCAAGGAGGCCGCCGCAGGCCCTACTTCACTGATGCCCTCTATGTCATTGAAAAAAAAGGTCGGCTGGACCAGCATGATCCCGGCCAAGCCCAATTCAAATAAGGCATGTAGGATCAAAAGGGATCGAAGTAGAAAAGACATAATGGGGAATTAGGTTGAAGTAAGGTAGCAAGCTCTAAATCGAGCTGGATGAATACATTTTCAGACCAAGTCTTTCGGGTAAATCTTCTTAAGGGCCTAATCAATTTAGCTATGGCATTATCCCTATGCCCTGTTAACTCGAATTCAGTACCCATCTTCCCATAACAGACGTTAGAGCTTATAGTTAAGTTGAAATACAGAAATTTACCATTCCTGCCAAAAGTCAAATCTCTTTAACCTTTTTCCTCCCCATTAGGTTAACTCCCACTAAATTAATCAGCCAAATCTATGCGCTCAGAGTTCTCACGAGAGTGAGTCACGACGATTCCCCGAATTTGATCCAACACCCTGAAAAAGGTATCTAAGTCCTCATGGGGGATATTGTTGTAAAGTTCTTTGTTAAAGCCAATTACTACCTCCTTGGTCCTCGCTTTGGCATCCCGGCCAAGCTGGGTAAGAAATATTCTCACCATGCGCCGATCCACAGGATCAGGCTGTCGGTAGATCAATTCCCGTTCTTCAAGTTTTGAAAGCAGTCGGGTAAGGCTTCGCGGCTCCATGCCCATCAAAGGGGCAATTTTCGTAGCAGGAGTCCCGTTTTCTTCGTCGATGTGCAGGAGAACGAATCCAATATTGGTGGTAATGCCTTCTTTGGTCGCTTTGACGTTGTACATACGAGAAATGGCAAGCCAGGCTACTTTGATATCAAAGCCAATGGCTCGGCGCTTCTCTTTGATCTTTACTTCCACAGAATGTCAATGATTGTAGGTGGTGACAAGCAAAAAAATGTTATGCTTGCATACAATTTTACTCATTCAGGCCTAAAATTGCAAGAATTGAGGAAAGCTATACTTTTATAGCTCTTTGATTGCCACCTACTTAGGAACCCAACGCTACATGAACCTACGTTGTTACCTAATCTTAATTTGCATTATTTCCTTGCTCCCATCTGGGCTTTTGGCTCAAACCCAAATCCGAGGATCAGTCTACGACCTCTTCCATCGCAAACCTCTCGCAGGAGCAGAAGTTAGCATCGAAGGCACCTCTATACAGGTTTTGACAGACCAACGCGGCTTCTTTGCCTTGCCACCAGTAGATACCGGAGCATTTCCTTTGATCTTCCGCAAGACGGGTTACGAGACCGAGCGAAGAGTAGTAGACTTGCTGGGAAATGAGGTGGTTTTCTCCGTAGGAGTAGGACTTCATACGAGTGGGATGAGGCCAGAAGAAAAAAGTGTGGACCAAGCCCATGGGTACGAGCGCCCGACCATCCTTTCTCCTTTTGCCAGCCGCACCTTACCGAGTCAGCAATGGACACAATGGCAATCTCGTAGCCTCCCCGAAGCTTTGGCGAATGAACCGGGTTTTTGGCTGGGTAGTCCTCACTATGGCACTCCTACCCTTCTAATTAGGGGCTTAGACTCTAGGCGTCAAGGATGGACCTATGAGGGCCTCCCCTTGAGTACATCCTTGCAACTACCCGGTGCTAGCCCCTTATTAGGTCTAATTGACCATTGGGCTATTGATCAAGTAGAAGTATTGCCTGGTGGAAGCCCTGCCCTCAGTGATGCAGGGGCATCTGCTGGTCAAATTCAACTCAGTAGCCGAGCACCGGCTCTTAGTTGGAAAAAGCTAATGGTTCATGGCCAATTGAGGCATGAGCAAATCTCCAGTCAGATAGGAGCAACCACTCGTCTGGGGCTTAGCCTGCATGCACCAAAGGTCGGTTTGCGCCTAGGTGTCACGCGGCGCAACTGGGGAGATTTGCTGCCTGGGGGAGGGGCGCTGCCCCTAGAAGGGACGGGATATCGCCAGAACAACCTCGATCTAACGTTAAAAATTCCCCTAGGACGTCGCCAAGAGCTGGTCCTTGGACATCGAAGCGGTAGATTGAGGGACCTAAACCTAATTGGACTTTTCCGCCCTAATCCTAGTCAGGCCAGTGAAGAGCAGCGTAGCTATCAACTCAGCTTTGCTCGCTATCAGCTTTATCTAGACAACCCATACGTGACCCAACTCAAAGTCACCGCAGGGTATCAGGCTTTTCTGAGTGAGATTGAACGCCAGGCAACTTTTCCCCAGGTCACGCACCAGGAGTCCATCGGATTGAACCTGTGGTCTGGACAAGCTGAAATTCTCTCTGAACTCAGCCCTTTGTGGCACATCGTCTCGGGGGTACAAGTGCTGGGGGAACAAGTGGCAGCCCAGCAAACGCCCCTGAATACTGGGACAGGTGGAGACCTCCCACCTACCCTTCTCCCTGATGGGGCCCAAAGCAGCCAATTAAGCCTCTACTCACTTCACAGCTTGGACCTACTCAAGCTTAAGTTGGTATTTGGGGGTAGGGCCCAAGCCGATTTCCGCAGTGGGCCTAGGCCTAGCCTTGAACCCTTGAATTGGCGCAGCCTCAGGTTCAATGGAAAAGTAGGGGGCATGTATCCCCTATCTGCCAATTATGAGCTCTTTTCCAATCTTCGTACGGGCTATCGCGCCCCCGGATTATTTGAATTGGCGGGCTTTGGGGCCGTGCCCACTGGTGTCTCCGTCCCCACCGATTCCTTGCGAGGGGAGCGAGCCTATACGACGGAAATTGGCATCAAAGCCCGTACAGATCGATTCTCGGGCACCTTAGCCCTCTATCGAACCCGCTTTGCCAATGGCATTACTTATAAACCCGGCACTTGGCAAGACCAGCCTTTCTTCCAAGAACAGCCCGTTTGGATCGCTAGCAACGTACGCCGAAGCTTCGTACAAGGGGTGGAAGCCTCGGTAGAGGTTCCCATTGTTTCTGTTTTATCTCTCTACGGCAGTGTGGTCTACACCTATGGGGAACGGGTGACCCAAGGTGAACCCATGGATCGTATTCCTCCACTCAATAGTCGCTTGGGGCTCTTTTTTGAGCATCCATTGGGTGTCTGGAGTCGTTTGGAATGGCGACATGCCGGTACGCAAGACTTGCTGGCTCCATTGGATCGCCGCGACCCAGCGGTAGGTAGCGCCGGGGTTAACGGCTGGAATCTCCTAGACATCAAGCTGGGCTACGAGTTTCGTTGGGGGTACCTGACGCTTGGACTACTCAATATCCTCAATGAGAGTTATCGCTACTTTGGCAGCGACATTCCTGGGCAGGGCCGGACCTTGGTGGGATCGGTGCAGCTGGGATTTTAGTTGGGAGGCGAGATGGGAGAGGCGAGATGGAGAATGGATTTAGGCTAAGAATCACCCCATCTCCCTGCTTGTAGATGAACTTCCGCAATCTGCTCCCGCCAGTATTCGTGGGATTGGACGGTGTACTCATGACTCACCACCTTGACCTGCTTGAGGATGAGGTGGATCTGGGAAGGCTTACTTTTGGACTCCTCTAGGTACTCGATTTTATGAACCTGGGCCAGTGGATAGGTTTGGATCTTAGTTTTTAGGCGTAAGATTAAGCTGACTCGTAGAAAGGTTAGCTGTAAGTTATCACCCTCGACTTCCAGTCCAATCAGTACACGCTGGCCAAAAATGGTCACCAAAGCCCCCCCGACCACCCCAGCAATAATGCCATCGTAGGTACCCAGGGTATCGGTCAAGACCAGGAGTAAAATCAGTCCGGCTATCATCGAGACCAACATCAATACGGTGCGACTGGCTTTGACAGCCTGGAAATAGGTGGACCACTTTGGGGGAAAGGGGGAAGTGTTCATAAGTTGGATAAAGATACGAATCTCAGAACCAGTGAATTCGGAAAAGGTTGAACGTATCTTCTCGGAGTTCGGGGACTCCAAGGAGCTTTAGAGGCTCAGTCAAAGAACTTGAGTTGATGGGCGTCTCCGAACGTCAGTCCCACTAATTTTCGGAATTCCTATTCCGCCTGCTCCAACCTTTTGAACATTCTTAGATCCCTATTCAATGAACATGACCTCTTCTACTTTGGCCAAAATTCTTTTATTTTGGGAGATAGTGAGATATTGGGAGAGTGGGATATTGCGAACCTAGTTTGAGGGTTCATGTTTCCAAACTTCCGAGTCATTCATTTTCTTCTTCCAATTAGCTAAACCCATCACCTTAAACCCCAGTCAACCATGTCAGTGTACGTAGGACGTTGGGATTGCCCTACCTGTGGAACCCGAGCCATCCCTGGACCCGAGACTCGCTGTCCCAATTGCCACGCTTCTCGGCCGCCAAACGTCCGATTTTACCTACCTGACGACGCTGAACTACTCGATTCGGAAGAAGCCCGTAAGGCTGCGGCTTCTGGTCCTGACTGGATCTGCGGACACTGCCAAACCCAAAACAAGGCCATCCATACTGATTGTCAGGCCTGTGGAAACCCTCGAGATGAACTGAGCGAAGATGTCGCCTTGCAAGAGCGTCAATACTCTTCTGAGGAGGTTCCAGTAGGAAGCTTTGCCCCTAAAAGAACCCTTCACCCTTCGGAGAAACAACCTAAGAAGCGGAAAAGCCGCTGGGGCTTACGGGGTGTCTTGATGTTGGCCGCCCTTTTCTTTGGGGGCTGGATTTTGCTCCAAACTTTCCCGAAACATGTCCAGGTAAAAGTCGTGGGCTTTGAGTGGCAACGCAGCATCCAACTGGAACATCGAGAGGTGGTCAAAAAAGAAGCTTGGAGCACACCTAATGGGGCATTCGAAGTGGAATCATTTAAGGCCATTCGGGAGTATCGACAAGTATTGCGTGGCTATGAGAAGCGAACTCGAAAGGTCAAAGTGCAAACCGGTACCGAGCGATATGTCTGCGGAAAAATCGATAAGGGAAATGGCTACTTCGTAGACAAATACTGCACCCGACCCGTGTACTCTTACCGCACCGAGACCTACGACGAACCGGTCTACGACAAGGTGCCCGTCTATGGCACCAAATATCGATTCAAGGTCTGGGAGTGGGTACAGCGCCCAACCAATGTAATCAAAGCAGGTGGAAAGAATCAAGAGGCGCGTTGGCCAGAAGACCAGCGATTAAAGCAAAGTAAAGAATGGCGAGCTGGCCCGAAAAAAGCTGTTTATTACCTCACCGTGCAAGAATCCAATGGGCAAAAGCACCGTGAAAAGGTCGACTTTGCCTATTGGGACAAGCTCCAACAAGGCCAATCGATTGGGGCCAAGAAGGCTTATATCATCGGTACTTGGTACGGATTGGATCGCAGATAAATCACTCAGCTGCTTCGCGCAGTTCTGGGGCAAACTCCCTGGCCCACCCTTCGCGTTCAAATTCTTGATAGGCTAGCTCAATGGCTTTTTGAGCGCCAAAGGCCACGTCCTCGGGAAAACCTAAACCTTGGGCGGATTTGGCAAAATAATACCAGTAATAAGGATTCTGATCGTTCAGGGTCAGGGCATTACCAGCCAAAGCATTTAGGCCTCCGTAGTCGGCTTGGGCTAAGAGCAGCTCAGCTAGTTTTTGGGTCATCCTTGAGTCAAAGGGATAAACCTCGACAAAATCCAATAGCTCTTCGAGAGCTTTCGTGGTGTCTTCCCTGGCGAGCCATAGCTCTGACTGAATAAGTCCCCATTCTTTATGTAGAGTCGGGTCAGAAGGGGCTAAACTCTGCAGCAGAGACTGGGCCGCGTCAAGTTCTCCCTGGCAAATCAATGCCTTGGACTGCTGAATACTCAGAGCTTCATTGCCTTCGTTCTCGGCCAAACCAAGACTTAAGTTCACCGAAGCAAGTGTATCGCAGTAGCGGTTATAGATTCTCCCTAGTTCTAAGTATGGAACTGGGTTGGACGCATCTTGAGCCCCAATTTCCTGAAAGATATTCAAAGCGGTACTGTAGTAGCTCATGCTATCGGCGTAACGCCCCATTCTGACTTTTTCGTCGAAACTTAATAGGCTCTGGTCATATTCTATCTGAGCGTAGAGTTCTTGCCCATAGGCCCTGAGTAGCATAGAGATTTCTTTCGTACAAGGCAGCCAAAGTGACTCTGCTTCCGCCCTGAGCAGAGAAAGATCCGCGTTAGCATCTTCTGTCATCCCCAAATCGATTTTCATTTTGGCGGCATATAGTCGTCCCAAGGTGTCTCCCGCTTGAGCCTGACGCTCAAAGTAATATTTGGCAAGCTCCGGCGCGCCACGCTGATAGTAATCTACCCCCATCAGAAAGAAAGCGCGGCTAGCATAACTAGGATATGATTCTGCCAAGTAAGAAAGACGGCTGGTCGCCAAGGAAACCGAATCCTCCCGATACAGGAGAAACGCTTCTAGAAGGGTGGCATCAGGCGCTTGGCCCGTATTGGCTAAAGCCTGAATCTGCCCTCTCCCTACGGTATCAGCCTCTTCAAACGTAGCCAACTTGTAATTGTAGGTCAGCAATGGTGAGGCCTCTTCAGGTAAAGTTGGTAATTCTAATGCTCCCGGATGCAAGGATTGATACCACCAAGCGTTGATCTGCGCCGCTTCGCTGGAAGAAGAAGTGCCTAAGCTGCTCTGTAAGAACTCTAATGCTTCTTCTTTGCGGTCGTAGCGCCAGTATACCTGGGCTAGGTTGCTATATATCGAAGATGCATCGAGGTCGGCCAGTAGACCTTGCTTATAGGCTAGTATCGCAGAATCTGGTTCAGCGCGTTCTAGAAAGAGGGTTCCTAGGTTGTTCCACAAGGGGGCATAATCAGGAAATCGATCCGTGCCTTCCTTGAGGCTCTCTCGTGCAGAGGCTGGACGATTGCGGAGGCGAAGCA
This sequence comes from uncultured Bacteroidia bacterium, assembly GCA_964521065.1. Taxonomy (GTDB): domain Bacteria; phylum Bacteroidota; class Bacteroidia; order J057; family J057; genus CAYVAP01. Next base: position 28,956 of record CAZFPQ010000053.1, read on the forward strand.
AGTTCCCTGCGTTTAGGTACCCATAAGGGAAATCAAAACGACTGCCAGAGGCTTCATAAAGCTGTGCCGTCGCTAGGGTCTCCTCCACCCGACCGAGTCGTAAGCTGGCGAGGTTATAGTTTGCTTTGGGGCTGGAAATCACTGCTTTCCGAGCAATGTCATAGTGAAGCTCGGCGTCATTCCATGCTCCTTCTTGATAAAAGCGATCAGCGAACTGTATGGCATAACTATGCGAAAGGATGCGCATGGTTTTCCAGCTTTCGCTTCCTTCTATAAATACCCAGAAGGTTAACCCAGCAATCCAGACTAAACTAAAGGCCACCTTAGGTCCATTGCCGAGGAGGTAGTAGAGATTAACTCGCCGACGCAACAGTTCTTGGTGGTTTAGTAGAAGAAACAATAGATATCCCAAGCCTACTCCCATGAAAGCGATGGAAGCCAAGCGGTCGATGCCATAGACAAGAATCGGATCAAAGCTACTGGCATACACCCACCAAAAACTGAGGCTAATCAGTCCCCAGGCAGCGATTATTAGGGTGTAGCCCCCTGTTGAGGAAAATATATCTTTGACTTGGTGAAACTGATTCTGGGAAAGAAAAGGCGTAAGCACCGCCAAAACTGCCAGTAAGTGGCTTGGTCTTAGCCCTGGCTCCGATTTAACTAGCAGGTTCAACTCCAAATAGAAATCTAACCAAAGCAGAGCTAAGAATAGCCATAAGCCCAAGCCAAGATACACCCAGGGAGCCGCTAGGCGCTGCTGAGGATTCTTTCGATTGGTCGCCAGGAACACCAAGAGGTTATTGGCGTCTTTACTTACAAAAAGCACAAAAACCAAAGAGAGAATGGCTAGATAGATGAAGCTATAGCCCCACATTTGATGAATTGCCAACCAGCCTCCATTCTGATGACTCCAGATAAAAAGGCCAGCTAGCATGGCACAAAAAAGTCCCCAGCGTAGCCATAGATTGGCCTTTATGGTTTCTATTTGAAAGAGATAGGCGAGACCTAGAAACAGCAGGATCAGCCCTATTTCTAACAAATATCCTGTCAAGGCCTCTCCCAATACCTGCTCGCGAAACTTGGTGCTGTGAAGCCAAAAACCAAAAAGAAAGAAAAAAAGCAGTGACCAGCGCGATCGAATGAAGCTCGCTGCGGCCAAAACCAAACTCCAGGCCATCACTTGAATCATCATTCCTAAAAGAAAAGGCCACGCAGGCGCTTGCAAAGCAGAGGCTGAGAAGCTAGCTACCTGCCGATAGGCGTTCATCTCGATGGGAAAGCTTCGATAATGATGCTCTAAAGTATCTACAGGAACCGATTCCGTAAACGTATCTGCTACTTCGGTCACTTGCAGGGCCCACTGAGTTTGGTTTTCATAGGTATATAGCCAGATAGCTGCCAATCCTGCTAAGAGGACCATGAGCAACCAAAAAGCTCCTCTGAAAGGCTTGCTTAGCTGGAAGTAGAAAAAATGTAGAGGTAAATGTGGGAGGCGATTCAGATCCATGAAAATCCACTCTGATTTGTGGCCTGAGAATAACGGGATAAATGGCTTTGGTTACAAATATGGTCTCTATTCCAGAGGGTTGGTAAACATGAATAGATCACTCTGTGTTTTCTGCCTCCTCGGCCATGCGATAGTATTGGTACTGTGCCAAGAATGGGTGGCTTCCATTGTGCTTTTTGGCTTGGTAATGCAGCACCAGCTGATCGACCAACATTTGTTGAAAAGACTCCAAGTTCCATCCACTGCGAGCGGACATACAAACGGCAGGACGATGTTCTTTTAAAAGCCAGTGATCAAGCATCTTTTCTCGCTGCTCCTCTTCTAGCAGATCCACCTTGTTGAATACGGTGATTAAGGTTTTGTCCTTGATGTCAAGGCTTTTTAAGGTATCATGCACATTGGCCATTTGAGCCTCAAACTGAGGATGGGTAACATCAACGACGTGAATCAGGATATCTGACTCTTGAGATTCAGCTAGGGTACTTTTAAAGGATTCGATGAGGTGATGAGGCAACTTCCTGATGAATCCAACAGTGTCAGAAAGCAAAAAGGGAATGCCCTTTAAGGTCACCTTCCGAACGGTGGTATCTAAGGTCGCAAAGAGTTTATCTTCTGCTAAGACTGCCGATTTAGACAAGCGATTCATGATGGTGGACTTACCTACATTGGTATACCCGACCAGGGCCACCCGCACAAACTCACCCCGATTTTTGCGACGGGTAGCGTCTTGCCGATCGATCTTTTCTAGTTGCTTCTTCAGCGTCGCAATACGCTCTCGGATGATCCTTCGGTCCGTCTCAATTTCTTTTTCACCTGCTCCCTTTAGGCCAATTCCCCCTTTTTGGCGAGAAAGGTGGGTCCACATACCAGTCAGGCGAGGCAGAAGATACTGGTATTGAGCCAGATCTACCTGCGTCCGCGCCTGAGCCGTTTGAGCTCTTTCAGAAAAAATGTGCAGTATCAATGAGGACCGATCTAGCACCTTCACCCCTAAACTGCGATCTAAATTTCTAATCTGAGATGGGCTTAGGTCGTCATCAAAGATCACCATGTCTGCATCAGCTTCTTCAATCGCTTCCTTTATTTCTTCCATTTTACCTTTGCCGACGTAGGTAGAAGTAACTGGCTTATCAAGCTTTTGAATAAAGCTACGCACAGCCTTACCCCCAGCCGATTCCGTAAGAAAAGCCAGTTCATCTATATACTCCCGAGCCTGTTCAAACCTCATTTCGCGGGTACAGACCCCCACCAATATCGCCCGCTCGGGTTCTAAGCCCTGATTTATTTTGGTCCTTTCAATCATATAATTTGCTGTGCAGTGAAATACGCCCGTCAGCCCTAAGGGGTTCTGATTTGGGCCCACATTTCTCCACTTACGAGATCTATATCGAAGCAAAGTTAAGTCAATTCTGTGAATCCCACCGTTTCAGGTAGACTCGAAGGAAAAATCTGACCGGTAGGTCCGTACGCTTCCCTTAAGATGCAAAAAGGGGAGAGGAAAATCCTGGGGCATCACCTCCCTGCGTAGCTTAGAAAGTTGTAAGGCCAAGGCACTAGACCGAGTTATTACGCCATAAAAAAAGACCAAATCTGGGCTGATCAAATACTCGTGGGTACGGTCTTGGTATCCTAGGAGCCAACTATCTTTTCCCCGTAGCAGGTAAAGAGATGAGAGCAACTTGATATCAGGGTGATAGTCTAGGTAACCTTGTGGGATAAAGCGGAGGATTCCGGCGGCTACAATTTGATTTTCGTACGTCAAGACTAGCCCAGGAAAGCTACCGGTCAGCTGCCTCCGGGTTTGAAAAATATCTAAATGATCAAACAAGGGGCCTTCATTTTGGGGAAATCGGTACGAAGGCATTATCCAGGAATGAAGGCTAGGCAAGTTGGCGCTTTCCTTGACCAAACGAAGAAATTCCATTTGAAGACTTGCTTCATTGTAGAGGAGGCCTTCCTCAAAAGCAGGCCCAATGTTGTACATCCATATATGTGGCAGCCACTGCTGTAAAAGGCTTTGCATATCCACTTAGGGCTGATAAGGAAAGACTAAGAGGGTACCTAAGCCATCACGCCCTTCATTGGAAACAAACAAATCTCCATTAGGGGCAAAACAAATCCCCTCTGGCTGGACAAAGGGATTTCTGGAAAGGTGCTCTGCAGCCAATACCCGACCCTCGCGATTTAAGACCAGCAGCAACTGCCCAGCTGACGCCAGCACATAGAAGTTTCCGCTAATAGGATGTATGGCGATAGCAGAAGGCTTGAAGCTTTTTTTCTTTTCTACTTCAAACTCCACTGCCCGCTTCATCTCTTTTTCTGTTTTTGCCGTTGCCTGTAAAAAGGTTTTTACTTCCGCAAGGTCGATGATTAGGGTAGCTTCGGGTAATAGCTTTTTCGTGGCTAGGTCAAAGCTAAACACCGCTCTCCAACGATCGCCATGATCATTTACTCGACCT